>CAZRKQ010000036.1:0-41463 GCA_964600755.1 uncultured Thiotrichaceae bacterium | reverse complement strand
AGGCGCTAAGGCGCAAAGGCCGCAGAGAAATATATTGGCCTTTAAAACTATGAAATCACATTGGTTATTTATTTTTCTTTGCGTTCTTAGCGCCTTAGCGCCTCTGCGTTAAATAATATGTATATGCCTGGAACGGGTCGGTAGAAGACATTAGAACTTCAGTGATGAAGTTCTAATGTGTCAAAAGACTGGAAACGCAGTGCTTGATTGCTTTATTTCAAGGCGACATCAATCAATGGCTGCACATCGCGTGTCAGGTCAGCCATTGTGAATTCATCAGATTGTATGCGTTGCTGATAAATCATCGTGTATACCAGTACGGTGGTCACGTACTCGCGGGTTTCACGAAAAGGAATCGTTTCAATCCAGACGTCGGCCGATATTGACTCGGAAGGCAGCCATTTTTTCACTCGATTAGGTCCGGCGTTATAGGCTGCCAGGGCAAGCGCATAATGGCCGTTAAACTGGTTCAGCAGCTTCTGATAATAATAAGAGCCATACTTCAAGTTTTTCACAGGGTCATACAGGCTGTTTTTGCCTGACCAGCGCTCATTTAGATCCTTGGCTATCTGCTGTCCTGTGCGTGGCATGATCTGCATCAGGCCGACTGCACCTGAAGGTGAACGCGCATCCTTGTTGAAGGCGCTTTCGCGACGAATCAGGCCATACAGGATGACAGGATTAAGGTCCTGCAATTCCGCATTCTCATGAATTTTATCGGAATAGCTCAGTGGGAAACGCAGTTCAACGTCATCCCAGTATTTCACCTTGGCGATGGTGAAAATTGCGACTTCATCCCATTGCCACTGTTGTGCCAGCTTGGCTGCAGCAGGATAGTCATTTTTATCTAACTGACTCAGTGCGTGCCACCATTGACGCTTGGCATCATTCTCTCTACCCAGCAGCATAAACTCGTGAGCAGCAAGGAACTCCTTGTGGTTTTTAATGGCTGTAATTTCTTCTGCGGTTACATCCAGCGGGTTGTGTACTAACTGATACTCACGGTTCAGCCTGTCAGCTGCGAGATAACCATAAAAGTCACGCTTGGTCGAAAGTTCGCTTAACAGTTCATGGGCCTGTAAGGGTCTGCCTGTTTCCTGGTAGGCACGCGCCAGCCAGTATTGCCATTTCTCAAGCTTCTGGTTTGCTATGCTCAGGTCTTCAATGGCGGTGATGATACGTGGCCAGTCCTGCTCATAAATAGCGACTCTTATCCGAGTTGCTTTACTGTTATGGTCAGAATTATTCAATTTAGCCAGCCGCTCATAGGCCGCTGGGTCGTTTTTGTAGGCCAGCTTTAATGCCAGGCGTCTTTCCAGCTTGTCTGTCTGATCTGCGCTGATATCAAAACGCTGTTTGTTGTTGTCCCAGTAATCAATGGCCTGGTAAACGTCAGTGCGTGCCAGCCGGTTAACGGCATGGGTGAACATTAATGGTGCCTGTGCTGTTTCTGGACGGCTTAACAGCTCAGGTATATAGCGGTCAGGATTGCGGTGAAGATTCAGCCATAACTCAGCGGTTTTCTGATCACCCTCAGTCATGAGTTTCTTTACGTATTTCGCCAGGGTGGTTTTGTTATTCTGCAGCGCCGCATCAAAACGCAGCCAGAACAGCTCCTGGTTGAAGGCGCTGGATTTTTTCAACTGGGCAAATAATGGATCACAGGCTTTGGGCTGCGAATATCCAACGGCCCAGAGTTTTTTCGCACCCTCAAGTGCTGCCTGCTTGTCGCCGGTTTTGAATTGGGCCCGGTGGTAATAGCAGTTCAAGCTCTTATCACTGGTTGTGCTGTAGTACTGCAAGAAGGTCTGCCATTGCCCTTTCTTCGCCAGTTTATATAACCACTTGCGTTTCAGGATACCGGCATAACGGGAAGATTCATGCTCTTCCAGAAAATGTTTTACCTGGCGTTCACGGCCCAGGTGTTTTCTTAACCATTGGTATTGTAGGTATGGATACAGCGGGTACTCTTCCAGCTGGTCTGCAAGCTGAAAATACCTGGCGTCTTTGCCTTTTTTAAGAGCTTTTTCGGCCTGTACAAAAAGCGTTCTCAGTTCTGCCAGTTCCTCTTCGGTAAACTGTGTTTCCGCTGTGGTGTCAGTTACAGTCTGACTGCTGACGTCCTCAGTCTGCTGTGCATTGTCTTCGATATTATCAGTGCGTGTGACTTCACCTGTGCGCAGGTCGTCCTCTGTTTCAGTCAGCATTGATAATTGAACGGGTGCAGGAACATCTGCTGCAGCTTTATCAGTAGCGGGCTCATTCTTACTGAATAAAGCCGTAGACCGAAGCAGGCATGCTAATACAAATAGCAGTAGAAAAAGGCGATTTTTTGTCATTATTATTGTTAGCTCCTTGTGGACTCCTGGCCACTATTTATTCGGACCGCCCGGCAAAGGAATGTTTGTTTAGACCCAGTTTTCTTTTGGCACTAAGTCACAAATCTTCTTATTAGATGATGTACTAAATAGTAATATATATTCACCGCAAATCAATACTATTCGTCTTTTTAAGCAATGATTTTTAGACAGAATTCAAATTAATATAGTACTTAAACTACAACAACTTAGGGCTGGTGTGGTTAAAAATTGCTCAATTGTTGTGCATCTTGAGCTCGGCAATGCCTGCAGTTGCCAACTGCCCGCCCAAAAACCCCGTTAATAGGCTGCTTGAAACGCCCATCGCCTGATTTGATCAATACTCAACAATGGAGCCTGATGCCGTTGATCTAAAGAACCGTTCGGCCGGAACGAGTCGTAGGGCCTCGCTCATGATGATCATTTTTTTCAACGATCACTCTCAATCATGGCCAGATCAATCTCTTCTCCCAGGCGTTGTGCGAGGTCCGAAAGTGCACGTTCCAGCCTGTATACTCTTGCTTCCAGTTGCGCGATCCTGTCGTCCTTTTGACCAGCCGCTGAAGAACGCTGTGCAACACTCATTTCTTCAGCAACAGAGTCAACTTCGCCGGCAAACAGGTGTGTGTATTCATGATCCTTGCGCCCGGATTTACGCGCCAGGCGGGCAACAAGCGGCCCACCTTCCCTGTCGATTAATGCATGCAAAACAGCCTTTACTTCCTCGTTGTCATCAAAGGCATATAACCTGCCGCTGCGCGTTCTGAGCTCGCCCGGCGTTTGTGGTCCACGCAGTATCAGCAGGCATATAACAGCGTATTCCGCCTCGTTAAACTGCAACTCCGAAAGATGTGTGTTACACAGGCGTTGAGTGAATTTGGTGACATTACTCTTCCCCGCGCTGCTGCTGACGAGCGTCTTTTCCTCGAGCTGTCGCGCGGTTCTTGCCACGGCGCCCTGGTCCATAGACATCACCGGCTCACGGCTGGATTTCTGGTTGCAGGCATTCATCAATGCATTCAGCGTTAATGGGTACTGATCCGGCGTCGTCACTGCCTTTTCCAGCAGGCAACCGATTACTCTTAGCTCTTCTGGCGTGAGTAAAGTATCAATGCTCATGGTGTTTCCTGTGCAAGTCTGTTTATTGGATGATTGGAGCAGAATTTTGCAGTATTGCTGAAACGAAGGGTGATCGCAATTGATAAGGCGCCCTGAGTGTAAAAACAAGTGCTGAGTGGAGTGCAAGTTGCGCTAACTGTACCCTGCCCCCGCTTATTTTGTTGTGTATACTGCCCCTGCTCGAATCCACCCGTAATGAATTAAACTAGAAATGGCTGATATCCTGATTATGTATTCAACGACAGATGGCCACACACTGGAAATCTGTCAGTACCTGAAGCAGGTCATTGAGCGAAATGACAACCGTGTCACCTTGCAATCGATGGATGAAGAAGCGAATGTGGATATGAAGGCATTCGACAAAATTGTCCTCGGTGCGAGCATCCGCTATGGCAAGCACAGCAAGCAGGTTTACCAGCACATAAAAAGAAACCAGCAGATTCTGGACAGTAAGCCGAATGCTTTTTTCTCGGTGAGTGTTGTTGCGCGAAAACCGGGCAAGAATCAACCGCAGACAAATCCATATTTAAAGAAGTTCCTGAAACAAATTAGCTGGCAACCAAAAGAACTGGCGGTGTTTGCAGGTAAACTGGATTACCCGAAGTATAGCTACTGGGACAAGCAGATTATCAGGTTCATTATGTGGATGACCAAAGGGCCTACTGATCCCGCAACCGTGATTGACTATACCGACTGGAAACAGGTCGAATCTTTCGGCCAGCTTGTTAGCGATATGTGAATATGAATCGCAGCAGTGCGGTGATGGCGAGGCAAAAACTGCGCCCTGACCCCACTTATTAATATTTAACAGGGTGAGTTATGATCAAGCTTCAAATTGACAGGAGCTGTTAGTGGAATTCAGAGATTACTACGAGATAATGGGGGTCGATCGGAATGCCCCCCAGGATGAGATTAAACGGGCTTATCGCAAGCTCGCACGCAAATATCACCCTGATATCAACAAAGATGCCGATGCCGAAGAAAAATTCAAGGAAATGGGTGAAGCTTACGAGGTGCTGAAAGACCCTGAAAAACGCGCCGCCTACGATCAGCTCGGACAAAATTACAAAGATGGTCAGGACTTCACCCCGCCGCCGGGCTGGGATGCAGGTTTTGAATTCTCCGGTGGTGGTTTTGAAGGCGCGGCCGATTCTGCTGCATTCAGTGATTTTTTTGAATCCCTGTTCGGCCAGGGTGGCTTCAGCCAAGGCCGCGGCCGGGCCGGTGGCTTCCATGCACGTGGCCAGGACCACCAGGCAAAAATTCTGATCGACCTGGATGATGCCATTAATGGTGCCACCCGCATGATCACACTACAGGTGCCTGAAGTCGACCCGCAGGGCCATGTCCAAACCCGTACCCGTACATTGAACGTCACAATACCCAAAGGCGTTAAGCAGGGGCAGCAAATTCGACTTGCGGGACAAGGCGCACCGGGCATGGGCCAGGGTGGTACAGGTGATTTATACCTGGAAGTCGAATTCAAACCGCACAGCTTCTATCATGTCGAAGGTCATGATATTTATCTCGATTTACCGGTAACGCCCTGGGAGGCAGCCCTCGGTGGCACAGTGAAAGTACCGACTCCCTCCGGCATCGTCGAAATGAAAATTCCGGCTGGTTCCACCTCGGGCAAAAAAATGCGCCTGAAAGGCCGCGGCATTCCCGCCAGGACCGCGGGTGATTTCTACGTCGTACTTAACATCAGTCTACCTGAAGCAGACAGTGACAAAGCGAAGGCACTTTACGAGCAGATGAAAAATGAGCTCAACTTTAACCCGCGACAAAATCTGGGGGTATAAACATGCCAACAACACCCAAAAAAACAATAGCCGGATTGATATTGGATGAAGACTGCCTGTTTACCCTGAATGAGATAAGTAATGCTTGCTCAGTGCGTACGGAGTTCATCATTGAGCTGGTCGATGAAGGCATTGTAGAACCCATGGAACTGCAGCGCGAACAACAACAGTGGTCTTTCACCGGTAAAAGCCTGCTGCGCGTACGTAAGGCCCGGCGATTACAACATGACCTTGGCATTAACCTTGCTGGCATTGCACTGGTGCTTGATATGCTGGAAGAAAACGAACAGTTGCGCGAGCGCTTAAGGCGGTTGGGTTGAACAGGCTTACGAGTCTTATCCCAACCTTTTATTAATGGTAACAACTCTCATGACAGTCTCTAACCTGACACCATCCAGAATCATTGCCCTCTTGATTTCACTATCACTTTTGTCAGCCGGCAATGCCCTGTCAGCAAATCGGGAAGTGATCACTGATGATGGCCGTGAGGTCTTGCTTAAGGAAGATGGCACCTGGGAGTTTCGCTCGAACGACCGCTTCGCTAATACAAAAGATGGCCACCGGGTACGCCTGAAGGATGACGGCAGCTGGCAGTATATGGGCAATGCCCCGATGGTTTCGAAACAGCAGGTTAAAACCACGGAGCTGGATATAGAACTTCAGAAAGTTGTTATCGAAACACATGAAAAGAAAGTACAAAAAAACACACGTACTAAAAGCCAGACAGTATTCTATTTGAATCTGGAACTGTCTCCCCTGGCTACAAGCGGTATCAGTATCAATGAGAATGATGTATCACTGATCAAGGTAACCGATAGCGATGGCATGGATTATCCCGTACTGTCAATTCAACCAAGCCCCGCGGCATTAAACCCCGACGCGGATACCGCAGTAGTAATACGCGCTGATGGATCACCGCAATGGTGGAAAAGCGTTAAGTGGATAGAGATTGTATTTAACCCGGGGATATTTGGTATCCAGGATCCGATAAAGTTACATCAGAGCGCCGTTGATTTTGATAAAAAGAAAGTGGATGGTTTTGAACATAATGAATAACAGGGATTTGACCCCACTTATTCCACATAGCCACTGCAATTAAACAGGGGCCTGACCCTTAATAAACTCTAAACAAACAACGTCCGCCAACTTGAACCAGTCCACGTGAGCAATACAGCCTTTTCTTCACTGCCCTTATCGGCTGAATTCCTGGCCAATATCCAGTCACTGGATTATGAGGCAATGACTCCGATACAGGCACAAAGCCTGCCCGCTATGCTAAAAGGCAAAGATTTACTGGCACAGGCAAAAACCGGCAGTGGCAAAACGGCTGCTTTTGCAATTGGCATACTGCACAAACTGGAGGCACAAAGTTACCGAACACAGGCACTGGTACTTTGCCCAACGCGTGAACTGGCCGAACAGGTAAGCAAAGAAATTCGACGCCTGGCGCGTGCGATTCCCAACACCAATATTCTCACTTTGTGTGGCGGCAAACCGATAGGCCCGCAACTGGCCTCACTGGAACGTAATCCACATGTCGTCGTAGGCACACCGGGGCGAATATTAAAGCATCTGCAGAAAGGTAGTTTAAAACTGGATGGATTAAAAATACTGGTGCTGGATGAGGCCGACCGCATGCTGGATATGGGTTTTCATGAAGATATCATGTGCATTATTGATATAACGCCACGTCAAAGACAAACCCTGTTATTTTCTGCCACCTACCCGGCTGAAATAAAAGAAATTAGTGATGCCATCCAGAACGATCCCGTTGATATTCGTGTAGAAAGCCTGCATGAAAATAAAATAATAAAACAGGTTTTTTATGAAATACAGAAAGGCGAAAGAACAAAAACATTAATTGCCCTGCTGCAACATTATCGACCTGAGTCCAGCCTGGTGTTTTGTAACCGAAAACAGCAATGTCAGGAACTGGCAGAAGCTTTATGGCAGCAGGGTTTCCATGCACTGGCCTTGCATGGCGATCTTGAGCAAAAAGAACGTGACCAGGTGTTAGTACAGTTTGCCAATAAAAGCAGTTCGATTCTTGTAGCAACAGATGTTGCTGCACGTGGACTGGATATTAAAGATTTACAGGCCGTCATTAACTTCGAGTTATCACCGGATCCGCAAGTTCATATTCATCGCATCGGGCGCACCGGACGCGCAGGTAATGAAGGCCTGGCCCTGAGTGTATTCATGGCTTCTGAAGCGCCCAAGGTCAATGCGATAGAAGAATATCAAAATAGTCCGGTCAGAATCGATAAAACAACGTCACTTAAATCCCGCAACAATTTCAGGCTTAGTCCACCCATGGTAACACTATGTATTAACGGTGGACGTAAAAACAAGGTTCGCGCGGGTGATATATTAGGTGCCTTAACTGCAAACACCCATCTGCCTGGAAAACAAATCGGCAAAATTGATATTTTCGATAACCTTGCTTATGTGGCTGTGGAACGCCCTATTGCAAAACAGGCATTGAAGATTCTGTCAGAAGGTAAAATCAAAGGTCGCAGGTTTAGAGTAAGAAAACTGCGCTAACACCGGCGAATATTAGCGGAAACTGTCTCTAACCCCGCTGATTCTGTTGATTTTGATAAAAAGAAAGTAAATGGTTTCGAGAATAGTGAATGAAAGGGATTTGGCCCTACTTATTCCGCATAGCCACTGCAATTAACCAGGGGTTTGCCCTTTAATAAACAACAGCTTCAGTGATCAATTACGCAGTTTGAAGTGCCTACAATTTCATGGTTATCAGAAAATAGGCCAACCCGATTATCACTGCAGCAATAAGAGCATAGTAGAGCAGCATGCATAAACCAGGCAGGTCGCCACAGGTATCTTTCAACGCGCAGCGTGAACAAATCTTTTCTTTTAATGTCGAATTTTTTGTGATTATTTTCATATATTCTTGAAATCGTGAGGAATATGAAAGTTATGCATTTGACCGACTCTAACAGCTTATAATTCAATTGTCCTTGATAATCGTCAACTTGTGCATACTAATCCTGACGAGAAAATAAGCCCTCAACATACTTACCAATGACTGCCAGGCCGGTTATTTCCCAACAATACCAATAACCGACAGATTACGGCAAAAAGCGGAGCATAGAAAAAGTTACACATCAACGCAGAGGCGACTAAGGCACAAAAGACGCAGAGCGATATTGGCTTGTAATACCATGAAATTACATTAGTTGTAATAGTCAGGATTCTATCTGACAGACAGTGTCATATTATTTCAAACTCCGACTATGGTTTTTTGTCAGTACAGCCAGTATTGGGTATATAAAACAGGCTATAGATATTTACTCTCGCAGAGGCGCAGAGAACGCAGAGGTGACATGTATTTTTTGCAAAAACAGTATTGTTTTATTCATTTTCCTTAGCGTTCTCTGCGCCTCTGCGAGAAAAAAGCATTAAGTGTCTATTATGTTTTGTCAAATATTCGAGATCTAAAAAAACACCAGGTCTTTTCGAGTCGAACAGTAAAGAAGCTGAAAAGCCGAGTTATACATAAAACCGTAAAAACAAGCCTATGTATAAGGGGTCTGTTATAAAGTAAAACGAAATAAAGATGTTTTGCCTCTTATTATTTTGGTCGATACCTTATACAATGGCCCGTTATAGACTAGAGTTACTACATATCAACTCTAAAGACAGGTTTTGAGTATAAATACAAGCCGTACATTCTTATCTGAGTGTCCGGCATGTCTCAAGACCATCATCATTTCTCATTCATGCGTGTCCAGGGCTGGACCTGTTATTGAAAAGTTAAATGCAGTCGATGTCGGTCAAGCACTCATTATTAGTGCTTGACTGTTTACAGATGTTTTACTTTTCCTTAACGAGAGAAAATGACACGCATGAAACTAAACAGCTTTCCGCTGTTCTTCGCCAGGCAATATAATTGGCCCAGCAGCAATCATCCCTACTTCCAGATTGCAGCAGCTATATTGCTGTCTGCAACCTGTATATCAGGCGTTACTGCTAATCCGCAACCAGATAAATACTATTTGCGAATAGCGCATGGCGCATCTACTGATACAGATGACCTGAGCGTAACTACGCTTGGTGTACTGTCCCTTAAAAATAATATGGTAGGTCATGTTGATTTAAACTACCTGAAATCAGATATGAACGGTGATGCTTTAGCGCTGGATTTCGGTGCTGGCCTGGCTTTTAACTGGTACGTATCGCCATATATTTCGATCGGGGCATCATTAGGCTACAACTGGGATATAGATGAGGCTATTGCTGCCTATTTTCCTGAAGTCGGCTTCGTGGCGGACATTACAAAAACATTCGGCATTGCCCTTAGCGCTAAACGTTATTACAGCCTGTATGAGGAAGATGACGATGTTATTATGCTTGGGTTGGTATTCAGGAAGTGAGCGTGCAAAACTACCAGACCAAAGATGAAACAATTATCGTCAGTAATGTCGACTACCTGATTCACTCTCTGAAAGACCGGCAACAGTTCTACGATCATGAACAACGGGCAGAAGGACTGGGCATTTCCTCTGCTACATGGTCGTTGTTTGGTGTGGTTTGGCCATCTTCAAGGATACTGGCTGCAACCGTTTGCCTGCTTGAGCTTGATGGCAAGCGCGTGCTGGAAATTGGCTGCGGCCTTGGTTTATCCAGCATTGTGCTGCACAAAATGGGCGTTGATATTACAGCGAGCGATTATCATCCACTCGCTAAAGAGTTTCTGGATGAAAACGTGCTCAGAAACAAACTGTTGCCGATTAAGTTTCAAACAGGCAACTGGGAAGTAGAAAATCCATTACTCGGTGAATTTGACCTTATTATCGGCAGTGATGTGCTCTATGAACCTGCACATGCCGAATTCGTATCACAGTTCATAGACCGTCATTCAAGCGATAACGTCAAAGTGGTTATCGTAGATCCAAATCGGGGCAATCGCGCGAAATTCACTAAAAAGATGATTGCGTTGGGCTACGCACACCACTTTGATCGATTTAATGAGCAAGGCCACGATGACGTCAGTTGTAAAGGCCGAATACTACATTTTCGACGTCAGGCGTAATTAAACCATTCCTCCTTGTATAACGCGTAAAAACGTAATGGTTCTCATTTGTGACCGACCCCTTTAAAGATATAACCTGGCATGAAAACCAGAGCAGACCAGCCCGCATTCCATGCGGTAGAAATAAATCTACCACTGCAGGCTGGCTGCATGTATATAGACGGCAAATCGTTTAATTTATTCAGGCCACTTGTTGTCCTGGTGCCCTTGTACGATTAGTACCGGGTAAAGGGATCTGCCCCCTATTATATGGCCGCCGCCCCTTTTGAATCATTTATATAATTTGTTCTTTAACATTACACCGCCGAAGAACATCAACAAAGACACAATCCAGGCAATGGTGAGATAGCTGTAATCAGGTTCTATCACGTCCGCCAGGCTCAATGACCAGAGACTCAATGTAAGTCCAGGAACAGCAAAGACAGATAAAATGAGCCCTATGTAATACAGCAGCTCACTGAATATCCACAAGTAATCATTGAGTTCTGAATGCTTCAAACCTTCGATACCTGGTATTTGGAATGATTCAATAGGGTCATACTCTACGTGAATGCCAATCTCACGGTTAATCAATCGAACTTGATCCAGTTGACCTCAGTCAAAATATTCCGGCCCGATTTATCGCACAATTGGTAATTAAATATATCTGTCCTCTTTTATTCTTTACGAGGTAATAACAATGGCTAAAAGAATATTGTTAGCGCCTGCTTTATCGATTGTCCTGATGATATATAGTGGCTATGCCCTGGCGGCAGACCAAGAGCGTGCGCAGGAGAATATGCAAACGCAGCAGCAGGTTACCGGTAGAGAACTCATGACAGAGCAAGAGCGCGCCGAACACCATGCCAGAATGCAGGCTGCTATAACTCAAGAAGAACGTCAACAAATCCGTATGAAACAGCACGAGCTAATGAAACAACGCGCCAAAGAGCGTGGACTAAGCATCCCGGACAATCCGCCGGCAAAAACTCAGAGAACGGGAAAACATAAGGGCCATAACGGTGGCGGCAAAGACCATTAATCCTGGATAGAAAAGGTATCAGGTGATATTCAGGCTTTATTAAATTGTACTGGTTTCGACTTAATCGAACAGTTACTGCCTGTTTTCTCGCAGAGGCGCAGAGAACGCAGAGGTGACATGTATTTTTTGCAAAGACAGTATCGTTATATTCGTCTTACTTTGCGTCCTCTGCGCCTCTGCGAGAGTAAATATCTATGGCCCTATTCATTTACTACCGCTTTAAAATACACATCATCCCAATACATCGAAAAACGTCCCGGCCCCTTGATCGACTGGATTAATTCCAGATGTGCACTGTGTGTGCCTGCAGGGGCGACAAGGTCTTTAATTTCCAGCGCCTGCCAGCCATAAACATCTTTAACATCGACCCAGTTCGTGTCTGTTTTTGAACGGCCGCTACAGTTTTCCTTATCATTCCAACTTACGCGAAGGCGACCACCGCCATTTTGAGTTGATCTCTGATCTTTTTTAACACTGGCACCAAAATCAAAATTTGTGTTCTCGCCAATATTCACACATTGGTCCAGTGCACCCGCACCCATGCTTCCCTTTTCTGAAGTAAAGGTGACTTTTGCCGAGCCGGCAGACTGGTCACCCCTGGCTATCCATTTTGCTTTCCACGCATGCCAGCCTTCAAGGTTGCGTTTAAAGCCGCCGTTATTAACGTAGTTTTGATTGAGTGCCAGGGTATATTCTGAATCAGGTTTTGTAGACGCTTTCGATGACTGTTCAAATACTTCACTGGCAAAGAATGAAATATCATCCCAGTAACCCTTATACCCCCTGGCATAACGACCCTGTTGCACAATGGTTATCTTTGCCGCCCTGGCCTGAAATGCAGGCTTCAAATCAGCACCACGAAGGTCCTGCCATCCTGGAATATTTTCCGGTTCTATAAACCAGCCATACTGCCCACCGCTGCTACAGTCAGTTGATTCATACCAAATCACATTGGCTCTATTCGCAACATTGGCAGTCTTTGCATATTTCCCGGGGAGGATTTTTTCTGCTTTAAATTTCGCCTTTAACTGAAATTTCTCACCCGGCCCCAATGGCACACACTGCTCGACTGTTGTTTCATGAATATATTTATCATCAGGAGGTATCTCTGCCTGAATAATTAACCCACCACTGCCATGAGCGCCCTGGTTATTGGACCAGTTTGCGCCCAGTGGTATTTTCCAGTCGATCAGTTTATTTTCAAACGCGGGATTTTTCAGCAGGTTTTTACCCAGTGGACCACTGTCATCAACATGAGGTGTAGACACATTGGTTTTTTTCTCAAGTGCCAGAAAGTTAATTTCCTGTTTCAGCACCTCACCGGCCGCGCATTGCGCATCTCGATAAATCGTTCTTCCTGCTTCATCGACACATTCATACACTTCGGCATGGGACAGTGTGGTAACAACAAAAAGTGAAAATATACGGAAAACAGTGTTCATAAACACGCAACCATCCTGGAGCACAATAATCTGTTAACTATTCTAGTAAATAAGTGGGATCAGATTGATATTCCCCTCTTTTTATTACATCCGTTATCGACCCATTAATCAGTTAAACTGACTGTATCTGTTTAAAGTGGTTGTAAATATTTTTTACACAATCAGATTGCGATCGGTTATGTTTTACAAAATATTTATTTAACATACTGAATAATAACAAGATTTTATAATGGGCATGATATCTGCATTAATACAGACAGTATGCAAGAAAAATCATTAACAGAACTGGACTTTGATGAGGCGATGGAGCTTGCCAGGACGGACCCTGAGGCTTTTGAACAGTATCGCCGGGATGTTATCGAGGCATTGATTGCCAGGGCGCCGGAGAGAAATCGACATCATTTGCGCTGTCTACAATGGCGTATTGAGCAGGAGCGGAAACGTGCCTCCAGTCCCATCGCCGCATGTGTGAAGCTTTACCGGATGATGTGGGAATCATATGCCGGTGAGTGTGGCCTGATCGATACCATTCAAAATGCCCACAACTCACCCCACGGCATCGAGAATCTACAACCCAAGGCCAAGGTGCTATCATTTTCCAGGGAAGACACGAGCGAGTGTCCTACCGAGTCATAAATGCCCAGGACAATCTGATAACCATCAAAGAATTTACTCTGACCCTACTTCATGATGACGGATAGTTGAATATTAAAAATACCTGGGACAGATTTATTTTTTTACCTGCTGAGTATTATGTGTTAATTGGATAATCAAGCATGCGCATGTTGATTGGTTAAAAATTAAAAGGTAGCGTCCACTTTTATGAGTCTTTAATATCAGAGAGTTTTATACTCTGGCCCGTTTGATTTAAATGAACAGCAAAACAAAAACCATCGAACTCGAGAATCGCCAGGCTATTCTTGACGAAATCAACACCCTGCTCCAGGTCTCCAGCAGCATCGATGAAACACGCGCCAAAAAAGTGCGCAAGGCAACCGAAGTGCTGCACAACAGCCACGCTGTGACTGCCGGTGAGGGAGACGATCACGAGGACGAGGACGAAAGCACACTTGATGCACAAATCGATGCCGCACTGGAAACGTTGCGAGCACGTATTCATAAACAGGTGGAGCGCCGCATCCGCGACTATGACAAAGCACGCCTGCTGATGGACGAACTGGAAACAGCGCTCAACGACAACGAACTGCAGCATGCAGAACACGCATACCACAAGTTAATGTCGATCATGGGCGCTATTCCGGGGCTTTCCGAGCAACGCTGGCGGGATATCGAAAAGCGGTTGAATCGTGTTCGCCCGAGGCTTCGCAAGCTCGAATCCTGGCGCCACTGGGGCACCACCCAGGTACGGCAGAGCCTTATCAACCAGGTTAAGCAACTGAAGGATGCCGGCATGCCGCCGGAAAAACTCGCGAAGCGCATACAGCAGGCGCGCGACCAGTGGCATGACTGGGACAAATCCGGTGATCACGCCGGCAAGGATCTCTGGAAAGAATTTGACCAGGCCTGTGAGGAAGCCTACAAACCCTGCATCGCGCATTTTGAAAAGCTCAAGCAACGCCGTGCGGACAACCTCAACAAGCGCCGGGCCGTTATCGATGATCTGAACGCGCGCTACGCGTCAACCGACTGGAAACATCCCGACTGGCGGGAACTCGACAAATACGTCAACCACGCGCGCAACAGGTTCTACAAAATCGGCAATGTCGATTTCAAGCAGCGCAAGCCTGTCGCAAGGGCAATGGACGAGGCACTTGTACAATTCGAACAATACCTGGGCCGTGAACGCGAGCGCTCCATGATAGTCCGTGAAAAACTCATCGCCGATATCGAGGCGCTGGCTGAAGTGGCCAATCTGCGCGACGCACTTGACCAACTCGAAGAGCTGAAAAAGCAATGGACGATCACGGTCGTGGCCAAACGCAAGGATGAAAACAGGTTGTGGAAACGCTTCAAGGCCGCCTGCGACAGCATCTACCGCTGCCGCGATAGCGAACGCAAGCAACAGGCGGCTGAACGTGATGCCAACCTGAAGCAAAAGCAGGCATTGATCGAAGAACTGACGCGAAGCGCTGCAGCCGCTGACGATGAACTGCTCGCCAATACCTCGGCACTCGCCCGCGCCAGGGAACAATGGGAAGCAATCGGTTGGGTGCCACGCAAGCAGGAACACAGCCTTGATAAACAGTGGCGTAACACACAGAAGCAATTCACTAACGCACTCAAGGCCGCGCGAACCCGGGCCCAGCTTTCCGAACTTGACCACATCGCCAGGCGTGCCGATCTATGCGATCAGTGGGAGCAGGCGGTTCTGGCAGGCGAAGCGATTGATATGGCTATTGTCAAAACGGAATGGGATGCCCTGCCCGCACCTTCCGCTGCTATGGCCGAAACAATACAGCAGCGATACGAACGGGTATTCAGCAAGCCGGACGACACGATACTGTCACGCAATCTGGCAGCAAAACAGGCGGCCTGCCTCAAACTGGAAGTTTTGCTGGAACTTGAGTCACCCGATGAATGCCAGGCCGAACGCATGGCCTACCAGATCGAACGACTCAACGCATCGATGCATAAAGACCCAAGCGCACAGGGGTCGCCCAAGGACCTGCTGCTGACCGTATTGACCACCGGCGCAGTCCCGGCCAATGCTGCCGGTGCGATAGAACAACGCATCAACAACTGCCTTACACACTACAAAGGAATTAAATAAGTCTGTCCCTTTTTTCGATGACAGGCAGCTTGCGGCCATAAGCGGAAGATAGAAAAAGATATATTTCAACGCAGAGGCGCTAAGGCGCAAAGGACGCAGAGAAATATATTGGCCTTTAAAACCATGAAATAACATTGGTTATTTGTTTTTTCTTTGCGGCCTTAGCGTCTTTGCGCTCTTTGCGTTAAATAGTATGGACATGTCTGGAATTTAGAATCAACAAGGAAAAATCCCGGGAAATAACTGAGCCCAGTTTGAAAGAGCGGCCTCCATATCACCTTGTTGTTCGAGCTCAAGAGCGTACTTTGAGACCAGATAAGAACTTTTCACAAGCACCATGGCGTTTACAACTTCATCAAGATCATGCAAACCTTCGACCAGCAAATCAGTGTTTGCCGGATCATGTTGTTTAAGCGCGACATCAGCAAGTATAACTCTGAATATATAGCTGATCGCTTTCTGGTACGTTTGTATTTTATGATAGGCAAGAGCGTCTTTAACCAGGAGCTCTAGAAAATAACCATCAAATGCATTGCCAGACAAACGATTCCATGTTTTTACCATCCTCACCACATGTAATAACTTTCCTTCATGTGCTGCATTCATTTTGGAAAATTGGCTTTTATATTCTGCAGAATTATATTTCACCCATTCATCCCTGTCTGGATCAGGGACTAAATAATGTTGTTGCTCCGTAATAAAACCCGGCTGCACCTTGAATGTGAAATTTTCAATGGGCACGTATACTGATTTGGTTGCTTCATCGAATGTTGTATCCGGCCATTCAGCGCGCAAGGTAACATGTAGCTTATCCAATAGTTCACCTGGCAGGAATTTCTCACTATGCTCTACATTAAATAGAACCAGCATATCAACGATGCTTTCTTTTAGTGGTGACACCATGGTATTACGAGCGAACGCACCTGGAAGCTCAGTTGTAAAGGTGCTGATAAACTGCCCAAGATAATTTTGAATGCTGGCCTGACATCGACTCACTGATGTGTACTCAAGGAGTGACGGCTCAATACTTTTAGCCAATAGCTCGAAGCCCGCATTTACCATATCCTGAGAACTATCCGACATTTACATTCACATTAAACTTGGCTTTTTCAATCACTGCGATTTGGAAAATTTGATTCGAAAGCAACAGTCTAGATTAATATCATTGTGATGCAGTGGTCTACCGAATTTTTATTTCGATCACACAATACCGATACTCATACTGGATCTGGATATTAAACAGGCGAGCGATGACTCCATTGGGTCGTTAAGCGACTCTCACACACAGAATTCTCGATTTCCCGCCAAATTTTCAGACGATTGTCTCAGAACGGCCAGAAGCGGAAGATAGAAAAAGATCTTTTTCAACGCAGAGGCGCTAAGGCGCAAAGGCCGCAGAGAAATATATTGGCCTTTAAGACCATGAAATCACATTGGTTATTATTTTCTTTGCGATCTTAGCGCCTCTGCGTTAAATAATATGTATATGCCTGGAATGGGTCTTCAGCTGACGTAGGATGATCCGAAAAACGATCTGTGTGATATTGGGTATGCAGGAGCCCCACTACAGTAAATAAATAAAACTATCCTCTTTATCCGGTCCTGGGCTCAAGCACCAGGACAGGCGCCAGGCCCGTAGCCGGATGGCCTTTTAGCAATGTAGCCTGGATGTAATCCAGGCTACATAAAAAAGCGTTTCCTTGCCCCTCGCTACTCGTCCCTCATCCCTGATGCTCAAATCATATGAGTTATGATTCTACGCGCCCTAATACCAGTATTTCAACACGACGGTTCTGTGCGCGTCCTTCCTTGGTATCGTTACTGGCAACTGGATCTGTTGCGCCCATACCGGTGATAATCATTTTGCTGGGATCATGACCTTTACTGATCAGGTAGTCGCGTACAGAAGCGGCACGCAGTTTCGAAAGTACCATGTTGTCTTTATCGTCACCCTTGTTATCTGAATGCCCGATAATTTCGATGAAAGTAGCACGACTCAACAGCTCGATGGCGGCCTGGCGATTTTTTTCAAGCAATGCCCCGCCCTGCTCGGTTAATTCGTAACTCTTGCGTTCAAATAATGCAACGCTCGGAAATATTAATGCATCCAGGGCACGCACTTCAGCGACAACCAGAATGTCTACACGACGATTTTGCATACGACCTTCACGGGTCTCATTTGAAGCTATCGGCTCTTTAGATCCACGTCCGATAACTCGTACCTGGTCTTCATTAATTCCGGTGGATATGAGGTAGTCAGACACGTTTTTAGCTCGCTCGCGCGATAACCACATGTTATATTTTGGATCACCCGAACTATCAGTATGACCTACAATGACCACCATATAGGCATCTGTGAGTTCAGGCCCGATGGTCTTTCTGTATTCTTCGATCGTCGCTATACCCTCTTCATTAAGTTTTGCACTATCAAAGTCAAACATTGATGCAGCAAGAATACCGATGCTGGCAATTACCCCCGTACCATCACCCTGCAGCACCTCGACCTCGGCAACAGGCTCTACGGCATCACTACGAGTATCGTCCTGAGCACAACCTGCCAGCAATACACTTGCCGATAGCAGGCCAAGCAGTCCGGTGAAAATTATCTTGTTATTAATATTCATCATGAGCCCTCATTCTTTTATTCAATTATTTATAAAAAAAGCAGCTTGCTACCTTTGTATCAAGATAGAAGATTCGTCGACCAGTAAAAGCCTGGGTCATTACAAGAAACACAGGTTAAAGAAATCACCTGGAATCAGTATTGATATGCGTCAAATTATGCGCGAATAGAGCCATGCAGGCAAGATTCCAGGAAATATCGGGACAGATTTCTTTCCTTCGTCCCGTGTAGAGACCTGGTAAGGGGTTACCCCTGTTATTTTTCACATCCCTTATTGCTGTTAAACTAAGGCACAAAATTTGAATTTAAGGAGATCCAAATGAACCTCGTAGTCAAAACTAATGCCGTATTATTGCTAACAGCTTTGTCAGTAGCAGGCTGCTCCAGTACTCCCGAACCACAGAAAGATCCGTACAATTCGGCTGATTCACAGAGGTCGAGAGCTGAGCAATCACAGGATGAACTGTCTTCAGAAACATCCGGGGATAAATAATTTTGTTAGACCAGAAAGGTCAAAGTCGTTTGATTTCTGTTTAGAGTAATATATCAATTTACTTTGATCCTTTTGGTCTCCTTTAATTGTTCAGTGCTTCTTGAGATCAAACAAGTCTGTTCCCTTTAGTTCATTCTTTTAATTCACCGGCAACGTCTTTTAACGCGGCTTTGCCATTGTCCGCGAGCATGACTACCGCAATACCGCCATCACGCAATTGGTCTTCGAGCGCCAGCGCTTTTTCCTTTGGCGCGAAGAACGCTTCGATGCCATAACGCATCTGGTAAGGCTGTGAGGTTTCGGGCCCGTACGGTGACTGGAGGCGGCCCCGAATATATAACCCTGTTTCCGGTTTTGTGAAGCTGGCGCCATCGAACACATGTACATTGTTCTTGCCTGGCCTCAATTTCACATAGACAACTTCATTCCAGCGCAAGGTCCGGGCTTTCATTGCTTCCAGCATGTTGATTTCAGAGATTTCATAGTTCAGGCGCACATAGTTGCCTCGGAACATGCTGCGTGGATCTATCGGTACGGTTTCGAGACGGACCTCCTCTCCGGTCCATAGCGGATACACAGAGTTCAAATACACCACTGTGAGTACACCGACCTGTAGCAACATGGTGGCAATCAGTCCACGCATAATCCATTGGCGACTCATCGTGTGGCCTCCGCGTTGGCAACATGTTTTTTCCAGTAGCGTGCTGACACCAGCAGGATCGCAGCGAATATCGCAAACAGTATCGAAGCACCGATATAGTCACCAACCAGATCAATGTAACGGAGCAAGCCAGTCAGTAGTACCGTGAACACACCAAGGTAAAAATAATGTGTGACACCTTCGCGAATGCCTTGTGTGATTAACCACACACCTGTCAACACCAGTACGATATTATCGGCCACCTGCATGACCGTACTGTGTTGCTCTTTGAGGTTGAGTACCGCTATCAGCGCAGCAAGGTAGACTACGGCAAACGCCAGGGTTGAGGCAGTTGCTAAAACCGAGCGGTTAGCACGGTATGCAAGGCCGATCGCCAGCGCTGTAAACACAATCGAAATCGCAATCATTAGTCCCTGGGCATCCCAGGTTGCACGCAACAGCTCGCGCCAGGGCCCCTCGAAACTGAATACAAGCAAACCAAGAATGGCAAAGCGCAGTACCCACAATTTCAGTACAGTGCCGTAATCGGCCAGTTGATGCTCGTCACGGTGCCCCAGCCACTCAGCCAGGCCATGAAACAACACGAATATCGCCGCACCGAAGAACACATGCTCCGGCCCGAAATCCAGGCGTCCATGCTCACCAATGTACCATGCCAGCGTATATTCCAGGTAGATGCCGACACCGGCAATCAACGCGAGAAACAACAGAATGCTGGGTTTTGAATGCAGGTTCAGCCAGACAATTCCCAGCAGGAACAGCGGGAACAACGCTGGATAAAAACCCAGCCCTGATTCGGTAAAGAACCAGAGGTAAGCCAGCACCATGACTAATGCCATAATGAGGTTGCTGCGCAACAATAACGCTATTGGCAGAACACCCAGTGCCCACCAGAAAATACCGTCCGGGAAGTGCTCACCAATATGGTAAATCTGCGCAATCAGCATGATGGAAGCGCCATACATCAACCCGCCCAGGAAAAACCATAATACCGTCACACCAGGCTGGTTCCGTTGCCAGGCCACCAGGCCGATACCATTGCATACCAGGGTAAGTGAAATCAGACCGCCCATGCGCACGGCACGGGGTATATCTTCCCAGTTCTCGCCAACCAGCACGATCACCGCCAGGCCTATAAACAAGTAACCAAGTGCAATCAGGACATAGTAACCAAAGGAATGTTGTGTCTGGTCGCGATAATCGATTCCATAACGATGACATATGGCCTCAGCCTGGGATTCGCTGATAATGCCATCCTCAACCCAGTGCCGGGTTTCATTGTGTAAATCACGCTTGAGTAGTCGCAACAGTCGCATATTTATAATCAGTTCATTGAGTTATTCGTTCTGACAATACCAGGGTTTGCCAGTCTATTATGGTAAAGGTGTCTGCCCTCTTTAATACGAAGCGGTTATATACGCTCCATTCTCACCTTGATGATTGAGCGGCTATCCGCTTCGACAACGCTGATCTTGTAACCCTGCTCTTCAATCGTGTCGCCTTGGTGTGGAATCTTACGCAAGCGGGCGACGATGAGTCCTCCTATGCTGTGTGCCTCTTCAACCGGAAACTGGGCGTATAAAATATCGTTGACTTCAGAAATAGGCATACGCCCACTCATCAGATGAGTGTTTTCATCAACATGCTCGATGTAAATACGTTTTTTGGGATGATACTCGTCGAAGTCATAGCCTACATCGATTTCGCCAACGACCTCTTCAAACACGTCTTCCATCGTAAGAATGCCAACTGCGGATCCAAATTCGTCCACCACCACTGCCATATGATCATCTCGTGCCTGTAACTGAGGCAGCGCTCTGTCAATCATCTGTTTTGGTGACAGATAAAGGGTTTCACTCACATAGTCGGAAATTGCACGATTCGGCAGGTCCGGATTCATCAAGTCCCAGGTGCTCAGGGTCAGTATGCCTTTAACATTGGTAATGTTTCTCTGGTAGACAGGTAAGCGGTTATAGCCGTGTTTAAGAACAATGCGGATAGCCTCTTTCATATCGCGGGCCTGGTTGAAACCGACGACATCGGCGAGTGGAATCATCGCTTCGCCAACTGTGGTATCAGCAAAGCGAATGATGCGTCGAATGCGTTTGCGGTCAATGGTTGACGGATCGGATGCACTCTCGGAAATATCCAGCAATGAGCGAATCTCTTCACGGGTAATGAACATGTTCTGGGGTGTATCGCCTCCGCCAGCGATGCGAGTACCAAAGCGAGCCACTCGGCTGAAGACAAAAATCAGCGGATAGAACAGATAAGAGAAAAAGCGCAATACGTATATCAAACTGCTTACCAGGGTGTCTGCCTTTTGTTGAAACACGCTCTTTGGCACGATTTCACCCAGAATCAACAGAATAGGCGTCAACACGATAACGGATATCAAGTCACCCGATGTGCCAAATAAATCGATAAAAATGAGTGCGCCCAGGGTAGAGATAGTAACCGTAGCAAGGTTCGTACCTACCAGAGTGGTGCCCAATATTACATCCGGTGTCTTGAACATCTTCAGCACAAGTTTTGCGCCACGGTTTCCCATCTTGGCCTGATGTTTCAGCTTGAGTTTGTCCGAGTTCACTATTGCAATCTCGGAGCCGGAGAAAAATCCCTTCAGCACCAGGAAAATAAGAATCAGCAGGATTTCAGTCAACCAGTCCATGGTCATCCTCCTCTTTCTTCAATTGCTTTTTCTTTTTCTTTTTCTGTTTCTTTTGCTTCTTAGTGTTATCAGCGTCTGATTGTGTCTCGATGCTGTCCGTTTTTTGCATCAGATCATCTGAAGTATCAGCTTGATCGGATAACTGTTCCTCTGTCTGGGCAGCATCTGCTTCGGCTTTTTTACTGGTGGACATCTTTTGCACCTTTATCATACTGATGCGCAGTCCTTTCAGTTCCTTGACGATAAATTCAAATCCCTCATAAGAGACCCTGTCATCCACTAACGGCAGGCAGTCGAAAAGCCTGAAAGCGACACCGCCAATGGTGGCCATCACTGGATCTTCGATATCAAAATTGGTCAGATTGTTGAAATCAGCCAGACGCATGTCACCGGGCACTGTATAACTGTTTTCATCCTCTTCCTGATAATATTCCTGGCCCACCATCTTTCCGGATATCTCACCAAAGATGAAAGTCAGGACGTCCTTCATGGTTACGATGCCGAGTACCTCGCCGTACTCACCCAGGATAATAGCAACACGTGTATTGTGGTCCTGAAAATAGTCGAACATTTCGTCGACTTTTTTTGTCGGCGGAACAAAATGGGCGGGTTTCACAATCATGTCCAGCGTCACTTCGGACAGGTCGTGAGCGCCTCGGACAATCCTCATGATATCTTCCGAGTGGATGAAGCCGATCACGTTATCCCAGTGCCCTTGATAAACAGGAATTCTTGGATGGCGCAGTCGGCGGAATTCTTCAATGATTTCCTCTACCGGCAGATCACCATCCAGAAACAGAATACGGGGCCCCGGAGTCATGATGCGTGATATATCAGTCTCCGCAGCTTCAAGTACATTGTCGATCAATACCCGTTCAGTCGCATCGATGATTCCTGTCTCTTCACCTTCTTCCAGCAGAGTGCGCAGCTCGTCAGGTTGCAGGATATTCTCTCTGCTGACTTCGTCCCCGACAACAAAGGAGGTGATGCGGTCAGATATTAGTCGGATGGCTTCACGCAAAGGTGTAATAAGGATCATCCAGCGGGGAAGAAAATGTGCTGTCACCCGCGTCGAAAACTTGATGGGAAAATTGACGGCTATCGTCTTGGGTGTCACCTCGCCGATAAGCAGTAATAAAGGCACCATAATGAGAATGTTGATCCAGCCGACATCCTCTACCGGAAAGAGCAGAAGCAGAATGCCAGTCATGTTGACGGCGGAAGCGATATTGACCAGCTCATTGCCGCACAGGATCGAGATGATGAGTCGCCGGGGCTCATCAAGCATGGCATGAATACTCTCTGATCGCGTGTCCCGCGTCTGCCTGAGTTTTTGCAGATCGATACGGCTGAGTGAGAAAAGTGCAGTTTCAGAGCCTGAGAAAATAGCTGAAGAGAACAGCAGTAGAACCTGAAAAACACCACGAATTATCAACTCCCAGTCGTCAGAACTGAGATCAAGTGAGTTATAAGATGCAATCAGTTCTTCCATCAATCGATACCGATACTCTGCATTCTCGCGGTGTTAGTAATTTAATCAGTAAGTTAAGTATAGTGACAGGGCTGGACCTACACAACTATTTGATATTATGGACAATATACTCCAATAAGACTGGATAAAGGGGTCTGCCCTTTATATTGATAACACCATTATCGTGTTTGGATGAAGCCTGAGCGGGATAAACCTGGACGAGCGTATTGAATAGACTTCGAATAAATGGGGACGGATTAAATATTAATCAGTAAATTTGGTAGAGGCGTCTGACCCCTTTAATGCTGCCTGTTAAAAATAATTATGCAGCTGAATAAACAATTCACTGATATTTTGTAAATCATTTTGCGGTATACCTTCATTATCTCTGTAGCCGATACTCAGCTGCGTAAACTGAATTGGGAAATACTCCCAGACAAGGCTCCATCGCGTGCGTTCATCTTCATTAATATTTTTATCTGGATCTAAAAACTCATAAGTTAATTTGATATTTGTTCCCTTCCAGAAGCCCGCATTAGCTTCTACGATGCCAGCGATTTGCTTCAATTGATCGCCTGCAGGCACATCATCAACAATGTAGTCCCATTCCATTAACCAGTGTATCTTTCCAGTTCGTAAACCCCCAAACAACGCTGCCATTGTTCGATCCTGATCTTCGACATCGTTGTAGTTATAGCTCGCACCCAGGCGCCAGTTATCTTCCATATAAACTGCACTTAAACTGTACTGTTTCCCGGTATCTGTTTCATTGCCACCCGCAGTACCATTAGTGATGGCAAGATTCACGGTAATACGATCGTAGTCCACACCTACTTCAACACCATCATCAGGCGTATTGTAATTAATACCCGAAACCTGCCTCACAAAGGCCGTGTCGTCCTCCAGCCGTAAGCCGAAAGGCAAAAACATTCTTCCTGCCTTGGCATACAAGGTTTTATCGCGAAACCAGAACAGGCCATAGGCCTCGCGGTTTGATGTGCCACCCGGGCCAAGACGCTGATCAACATAAAACGTAAGCTGATCAGGCAGTAACTGAACCTCGAGGTAAAGAAGCACCTCCTCTGTTTCGAAAACAAACGTACTGTCCTGGTTAGGTATGCTATTTGAAACCGCATTAACCCGCAGGTCACCTCCAATCGAGACATAATCATTCAGGTTGGGACCTTGCCATATCTCAGTAACATCAGCCTGGGTTAACGTGGTCATGCCATAAATAGAACCAAACTCATTACGCTTGCCACCTCCGGTAGGATTAACGTGACAGCCGCTGCACTTGAGACCCATATGTACAGCCATATAGGGTTCTGCATACGCTTCAAAGCCTGCAGTCATGAAGCCTGTAGCCAGGAACAGACAAAACAGAAGTGAGCTGAGTCTGCTTAGCCTTTTCGAGCGATCTGAAATTGTAGTTGCAATAGACATGAATCACTCCGTAACAGTTATGTTTGAACTAACCTGAGTGAAGGCACCATTACTTTCAGTCACAGTAACGTTAATTGATGCGGCACCTGCAACACGTCCACGCATTAACCAGCTAACAGAAGTACTTGCCCCCGCATTCAATGCTGGCAACGACTGACTCACTAAACCATCGCGAAGAATCAGGTTGTCCGCAGGTGCCCAGCCAAGGGTAACAGTTGCGCCATTTGCGATATCAACACCTGTATTTTCGACTGACACTGATACCGGGAACTCGTCACCTGATACCACGCTGGCCTGCACAGTCAGTGACGGCGCAAGCACTGCAACAGCTGGCGGACCACCTGGCGACCCATCTTTTGATGCGCCGTCACTGATCCATTGGCGTATGAGATTAATCACCGGCTGCGACAAGAACGGTCCGCCTTGAGGCATCCTGCTACCCGAAGCAGCGGTGCCCTCCAGCTTTTGAATCAGATAACTATTATCTGGATCGCCTGGTGCTACCCGCATGAATGCCTGCTCTTGAGTGCTGGATACATTAACCAGCATGGCGTAACTGTTGGCCTCGTTCAGCTGCAGATTTTCAGGCGCACCATTGCCGATGTGGCAAGCTGTGCAAATCGGAGTAAACACATTGTCCTGAATAGAACGCCATGTTGCTTCCAGTGTTGCACCTGGGCTGGCCACCGTGAATGTAGCCTGGAAATCACCCCCGGCTACAGTGTCACTGTCACCGTCGAGTGCATTTGCGTTGAGATCCATTAAGGGTGCCGCACCACTTCCAACCAATGTCAGTTGATATGTATCATCCGTACTTGCCACACCCGTCAGGTCCATGGTTACCAGGGTGGCATTGACACTAGAAAGACCAACCGATGCCGGTATGATGGCGACCTCGTTGCCATCTGCAAATGTTCCATCCCCACCACTGCGCTGCAGCACCACTGTGTCCACTGTGACTGTGCTGGCATCGATGTCATGACTGAACACTGCATTGATGTTCTTCGGCAGGGCTGTAAGAGCCTGGCCATCAGATGGGGTAGTCGATACCACCGTGGGTGGCTGGTTTACAGGGGGCGGGGCTACAGCAGGCGGCGACGCTCCTTCACTAATCCATTGACGGATTAGATCAATGGTAGCCTGCGGCAGAGCTGGACCACCAAGGGGCATCTGGCCACCTACCGCAGCGCTACCCTCGATTTTAGCGATGATATAACTCGCATCCGGATTACCCGGGTCGACCCGCAGGGTGCCGGCCACCTGAACACTTTCAACACCTACCAACATACTGTAACTGTTGGCCTCATCAAGTTGCAGGCCAACAGGCGCACTGGCACCCGAATGGCAGACAGTGCATACCGGAGTTAACACGTTATCCTGGATAGATTTGAACTCGGCAGACAAAGGCGCATCGTCACCCACCTGAAAGGGCTGCCCGTTGGAATTGAGACCTTCTCCAGTGCCGGCAGTACACCCAGTGAGAATGAATGCGATTAGGTACAGCAGTTTGTGGTGTGCCATAACTCCTCCCATGAAAAGCACTGCATGGCTAATAATCAACTTCGTATAAAATGGGATAATAATCCCAAATTTAATAAAAATCAACTATCCAAATCACCTAATCGACAAAACCAGAAATGGATTATTAGACAAAGAGCTGTATAAACAGCTTCGTGAGCAGGTATGGAGGGGGCCAACTACTTGATTTCAGGAAAAATGGGGGGCCATAAAATAAGTTCAGAGAGCAATATTCTCTAATTTTAGAAACAATTGTTCTCTGACCCTGGTAAAGGGGTATAACCCCTTTAATTGCTTTACATGGCCGGAAAGAAAATAACGATTGGCGTGTGAGTTGTGCTGGTCCGACCCGTATATGCCTTACATGGAATGAATAGCGCTATGCCTCGAAAGCACGAATCACGCCTGTCACCACGCCCAATACCTGTACTTCTTCATTCTTTAACCGAATGGGCTCCATATCCGGATTGGCAGGTTGCAGGCGAATGCCGTCATGTTCGATATAGAATTTTTTCAATGTCACCTGCTCATTGTTGATCAACGCAACGACGGACTGCCCGTTTTCTGCGGACTCGCGTTTTTCCACGATAATGACATCACCGTCCTGAATATTGTCATCGATCATGGAATGGCCCTGCACCTTCAGCGCATAGGTGTTTTTGCGGACCATGTTGGCCGGGACCTTGATCCGTTCATGGTGCTCGACACGCTCGATAGGATTGCCTGCCGTGATCGTACCGAGTAGAGGGATTTCGACCAGGCTGGTGGTATCGATTTCGACAGATTCGATATCCTTGATCCAGGTCGGATGCTGACGTTTTGAAATAAGAAGACTGACGTTGTTCATATTGGCACCTGTTTTTATTATTAGTTGTGGACTGCCATAAAGCGATAAACGTCAGCCTATCAAATTTGTCGTTTTATGCAAGCATCAAAACGCTACTGTATTAGAGGGGTCTGACCTTTTAAATTATTATGCTTGTTGTGTACTTTAGCGGCTTTCTTACGTGACACGGCCTCAATAACCATCTTGGCCAGAACTGCAGCAAACAAGCCAATACTGAGTATCGAATATACGATAGTGAAAATCTTTGAAAGTGGTGTTGTCGGTGCCAGCTCACCGTAGCCAATAGTCGACATCGTCATAACGCAGAAATAGAGCGCATCGATGACACTCCAGCCTTCCACATGCCAGTAAAAGCAAGTGCCGCCGATGAGGATTGATAAGAGAAGCACCAGGAGGATGCGAAATTCCTCGTCGTGCTTAATGCCATACCAGATTGCACTGAGTAACTTCAAAATGTTAAGAAAAAAACCAACCATCGTACCTCTCCCCTGAAATTCTTTTGGTGTTAAATCTATTCAATGCACTGATGCTCGAAACCAAGTAACAGGTGTCTGAGAGAAATATTCTCTAAAATTAGAGACAATTACTCTCTGATCCTGTTATTTCATGAATTGTTTAAGTCCCACAAAATGTTTTATGCACTACTTCATCTGGCTGCGGCGGTTGCATATAGGCTTCCTTGTTCGGCTGAAAATCATAGGGCTGTTGCAGGACTTCATGTAATGCATGAAACACGGAAAAATCGCCATGGTCTTCTGCTGCCCGTATTGCTGCTTCAATTAAATGGTTCCTGGGTATATAAACAGGATTGACTTCGCGCATCATGGTTTTTCTTTTCTCATCATCACTGGATTCCTGTGCTAATCGCTGGCGCCATTTACGGGCCCATTGGGCAAAGGATTCCACATTGTCGAATAAAGCCAGAATGGCAGCGTCGTTTGATGCATCCCTATCAAGCCGTGAAAGTAGATAAAACGTCATTGTGAAATCAACGTTGCTGCCGGCCATGATTGCAAGCAGCTCCTCAATCAGCGTCTTGTCTTCATCGAGCGCGGAATTGAGTCCCAGCTTGGCGCGCATTGCCGTTAACCAGTGTTCCTGGTAGGAGCTGATAAACTTTTCAAGGCGATCCTTGGCAATTTCGACAGCCGCAGCTTCATCCTCATCGATCAAATGCAACAGGCACTCGGCAAAGCGGGAAAGATTCCATAAGCCGATATTGGGTTGATTGTTATACGCATAGCGGCCATGATGATCGATGCTGCTAAACACCCGGTCATGTGCATAATGATCCATAAACGCACAAGGACCATAGTCGATGGTTTCGCAGGCAATCGACATGTTGTCCGTATTCATCACGCCATGAATAAAGCCAAGCTGCATCCATTGCGCAATCAATGCCGCCTGCCCCTCGATGACAGCATCCAGCAAGGCAAGATACGGGTTTTCGCTATCTTTTAGATTCGGATATTGATTTTCGATGACATAGTCAGCCAGGCGGGCAATAGCCGCCCTATCGCTTCGGGCGAGAAAGTACTCAAAGGTGCCAATGCGAACAAAGCTGGCAGCAACGCGCGTGATGATGCCCCCCGGCAACAAGCGCTCCCTTGCAACGTCCTCCCCCGTCGTTACTGCTGCCAATGCCCGTGTTGTTGGCACCCCCAGCCTGGCCATGGCTTCACTCACCAGGTATTCGCGCAGAACCGGCCCCAGCGCTGCACGGCCATCACCGTTGCGGGAAAAAGCGGTCTGCCCCGTTCCCTTCATATGAATATCAAAAGAGCGACCGCCCGTACTCACTACCTGGCCAAGCAATATCGCGCGGCCATCGCCCAGGTTGGGACTGAAATGCCCAAACTGATGCCCGGAATAAGCCATCGCCAGCGGCTCTGCGCCCTCGGGCACATGGTTGCCTGCAAATACCGCTGTGCCTGCTGATGAACCCAAGGCCGATTCAGCAAGCCCCAGTTCATCACTCAGAACCTGGTTAAAAATAATCAGTTCAGGATTCTGCACAGGTATGGGTTTGATCGACTGGTAAAAACCCCGACCAAGATCGTAGTAACTGTTTTTAAAGGGATGTGCTTTCAAAAAAAAGGATCTTGACGTTGAGTGGTGATAACTAATATGAAGTAGTCATATTATGGCCGTAGCTATCGCACTGACCAACCCACTATAAGTGGGGAATACATGAGAAATGGTGTCTGGCTCCTGGTGCCCCGGTTTTTGGAGGCCGTGGTCTATCCACTATTTATTTATCTTTTATGGAATTTCCAGCCAACTCAACGGCAACGTCAACCAGGCCACGGGTGACCCGCGCCAGGCTCTTGTAATCAAGCTTGTCCGGCGTATCCGTTTCCTTGTGGTAGTGCTGGTAACGAAAAAACGCCGTGTCTGTAATCATGATAGCCGGGTAGCCGGCCTGCCAGAAGGACGCGTGGTCAGACCAGCCTACTCCCCTGATCCAGTCCGGGGCGGCGACACCTTCCGATGGGAAGGCGGTCGATGCACGGAATGCGCCAAGGCTCTGCCGCACCAGGTTCCAGGACGACAGATTGCCAACGAAGCCGATGAAATTGCCGGTATCGGGATAAATGTAACTGAACGGAAAGGGATAGTGCTGGCTGGCGGCTTGATCGGTGTAAAAGCCGATCGTCTCCAGCGAGATCATGGCCTTGATCTGTTCGTTGCGCTGACGCGAGCGCTCAGCATACACCCGGCTTCCCATCTGTTCACCGCTGGTGAATGGCTGTTCTTCATTAACAAAGGCCACCAGGCGTAGCGTGCGCGCATGGGTTTTGCCGGCCAGCAAGTTTGCGATCTCCAGCAAGGCTGCGATGCCTGAAGCGTTGTCGTTGGCGCCCGGCCCATCGGGAACCGAATCATAATGCGCGCCTATAACAACAATCTCCTGTGGTGCAGTTGCGCCCGGTAACTCGACCTCGATGTTCTGCACCGTCTGGCCCTTGCTCTCAAAGGACTGAATACGTACCTGGTAGCCCTGCTTTTCCAGCGTAATGCGAATATACGATGCGGCGGCTACCAGCGCCTCGGCGCACCAGACATTGCGCTCACCAATCTGCTCTGCCAGCATCTCGACATGACGTACCAGGTTGTCATGGATCAGCAGCTCTTCGGTAGACAGCGGCGGCACCGGTTTCGACCAGGACTTACCGGGCATGAAAATCATGTACCATACTCCCGCCGTAATGAGCCCCAGTACGACAATCCAGCGAAGAGCCCGTAACATCCATTGGCCTTGCCTCGTGCTGTCTGCTGAGTAGTTGTTAGTCGACATGTTGTTTCGATTGTAGCAAATACCTCAACAGCAACCAGGATGACATACGTAACTGATTGATGTTATTACTCGCTACTCTACAGTTATTATGAATTTGGTGCTTGAGACTTGGTAAAAGGGTCCGACACCTTTAGACTTCGTATGATGAAAACAAAAATTAACTATTTTTTCGGGGTTTTGCTGACCCTGGTAACTAATAGTGCGACTGCAGCCGATGTCCAAAGCATTCGACACGAAATCGAACTGTTTTTCTCAAGCACTGTAGGCAGCATTGTATTGATCATCTTGATGTTGCTGTTCCTGTTGTGGCTCTTGCTCCCGCTCGCTGTATTTGGGCTCAAGAGTAAGCTCAACAATTTAATACGTGAGAATAAAAATTTAACCGGGGAAAATAAAACAACGAACAAGATACTTGCTGAGATCAGGGATGAGTTATCCGTAATAAGCGAGCAGGACAATACAGCAGATTACACAGAGCAAGCCGAGAAAGCATTCGATGAGGACATAATAAAAGAGTTAATTGAACAGAACAAAATATTAACCAGGGAAAGTAAAGAAACGAACAAGATACTTGCTGATATCAGGCACGAATTAGCCGCAATAAGCGAGGAAGAAGATACATCGGATGATACAGAAAAAACAAAGAAACCTGTTTATGAGGGTGTTTCATTAGATATGTATAATGAAATAAAATTTGACCCCTAGTGTGTACAATGGGTGAAGTGTAATAGTCAGGATTTAATCTGACAGTCAGTGTCATATTATTTCAAACTCCGACTATGATGTTTTGTTAGTACAGCCAGGATTGGCTATATAGAAAAGGCTATAGATATTTACTCTCGCAGAGGCGCAGGGAACGCAAAGGTAGATGAATAAAATGATTCTATCTTTACATTTCACAACCAATCTACACTACTACCTGAATCGGCCAACTATGAAACCAACGCAGTACATTCCTGTGTAAATTGTAAGGCCTGGCCCCAACGTACATCTGTTTAATTGTTCTGTTCTTATTGTAAGCAGCTCATTTGTCATCGCCCCCTTTAATTACTTTATCTTTAGTTACAGCTACTGATTGACGCGATCCAGTCATGAAGTAAAGCGATACCACTGTTATCGAGTATGTTGCTCGAGGACGGTGGCATTCGCGTGCTATCCAGCCGCTCGATGCGTTCGAGCAATAACGAGCGAGCGGGCTCGCCGGGGGCAAGTAGTCGAGCGTCGGTAATAGCCAGATCGCCGTTTTGTGGCGTGGCGTTGCAGATACTCATGGCGACGAAGGGCGTGTCATAGCGCAGGTCCATGCTTGCCTGCGAGGTTCCGCCGGGGCGGTGACAGTTCGCGCAGTTGGCATGGAGATAGCTGCGCGCACGTGTCTCGAGCGTGGCCCCGGAGTCCGGTGTCACTAATGCGAAGTTTTTCAAGTTTGGGTCCAGGGGAGCACTCAGCAGGCCAATGGCATCAAAGGTATCAAGCTGGTTCGCTGTTCGTCCAGTTGCTGCGTAGGTCAGGGTGCGATTAAGCTGCAAGGCTTCGACCCCCAGGCTGCCGCCAGCGGCGACAGTGTGACATGCAAGACACTCGGCTCGTGACGGGTAATGCCAGATCTGACCATTAATGTCCACGTCTTTGCCGCCGAGGTCGACGAGCCGGGCGTCCATTTGGTCTGCATTCCACTCATAGGAGTAACCTGCCCAGCTGCCGTTGGCATGGCGAACGATGAATCTGGTCTCGATCAGGTTTCCACCCAGTCGGAAGTGCTTGAGCAGGACAGACCCGGGCGCCATGTTGAAATCTCCATCGGCCTCTATTTCAATAGTCTCACCATTCGGTACTGCCAGATAGCGTTCCTTCTCTGCACCGTCCGACCAAAAAGACAGGTTCACCGCATAGGGAATCAGCCCCGCTTCGGCTTGACTCGGATTGCCGGGATTCACGCACCCGGTCTCGGAGAGCTGCTGGGGTGGGCCATCTGCAGACGGTGGTGTGGCATTGACCAGTCGAAAGATCTGACGGGAGGAGATATTTAGGAAGTAGATATCGCCGTCGTTCCCCTGTGCCATGGCTGCTATACCACTGCCGGTGGTCGGTATCAGGATTTCGCGCCGATAATCCCCGCTCCCCGTGGGAAACAGTCCCCAGATCGTACCCGAGGAGTAATCCGTGAATACGTAGACACCCGACAGCGAGGGGATGTCGTTACCGCGGTAGACATAACCCCCGGTGATGGATGTGCCCTCCGTCCGGTCATACTCAGTAACCGGCATGATGTAGTCGCTGGCTGGACCGCAGCCGGCCATGTTGTACTCGTGTGTGCCCTCGAAGCAGCGCCAGCCGTAATTGCCCCCATTCACGATGATGTCCACCTCTTCCCAGCTGGACTGGCCGACATCGCCCAGCCAGAGCTCAGCCGTTTGCTGATCGAAGCTCCAGCGCCAGGGGTTGCGCAGTCCCCAGGCGAAGATCTCCGCCCGCCCGCCGCCGCTTGCAAACGGATTATCTACCGGTATGCCATAGGGTGAGCCGCTATCTACGTCGATACGCAACATCGCGCCGAGCAGGTCATTGGTGTTCTGGGCATGATCCTGTGGGTCACCACCGGAGCCACCGTCACCGAACCCGATATACAGAAAGCCGTCTGCATCGAAGCCTATTTTGCCGCCGTTGTGGTTCTCATAAGGCTGATCTACAGTCAAAACAGTGAACTCACTGGCCGCATCGAAGCTGTCGCCCCCATCACTACTGGTGAATCGCGCGATGTGAGAAATCAGCGGCGTAGCCGAATCTGGCCCAGTGGCAGTATAGGAGAGATAAACATAGCCATTGTTGGTGAAATCCGGGTGGAAGGCGATGTCCAGCAAACCGCCCTCGATGCTCGTATCTACTAAGCTCCGGATGTCGAGTGCTCGATTGAGCTGCGTCGTGTCTTTGTTCGTGGCATCGAACCACCAGATCTGGCCTTCGCGATCCACCACGTACCAGCGCGAGTCGTCGCCGGGGCGCATATCCATAGCCGTCATTGCCGGCAGTATCAGTTTTGCATAGCTGCGCTCGAGTTTTACTGCAGGGCCGCTACCATTCAAAGCACTGCCCTCAAACACACTCGCCAGACAGGTGGTGTTGCTCGGAAGGGTGTCGAGTCCGCTGAGTCTGTCCGTGCCGTTACTGCTATTACAAGCTGTCAGCAAACTGGCAATAACTGTAAGAAACAGACAGGCCAGTTTATGAGATGGTAATAACAAAACTGATAAATCTCTATCTTGAGGCGTTGTTGTCATTGCGGTTTAGACTATGCCAGTCTGGGGAAATTATACATATTTATTGTGTGATGAAATAAGAGCAAAACCGGGTCAGAGAGCAGTTGTCTCTAATTTTAGTAGGAATATCGGGTCAGAAAGCAATTGTCTCTAATATTAGAAACAATTGCTCTTTGACCCTGTTTGTTAGCGCACATTGAAAAACCTTAACCTGTTCTTTCATGAGCCGACAGTTAGCCCTAGCGCAATGCTTCGAACAGCGGCTTCTTGCCTTTTTTCCCTTTAACGCAGGTGATATCCATGCTGATATGGTGTGGCGTATATAGTGTGGACCTGATCAGCCATTCCCCGGTCGGCATCTGTGCCTGCTCGGTCATGGATCTGATCTTCGTCGTGTCGTCGTAAACATCTTCAATAACATCGTATACAAGTTTCATAATAATCTCCTTTATATTGTAACGATAATCCCGGGTCTGCGGGACCGCTAGTGGCAGCTTACCAGGCATCATTTCAGCCAGAGTCCGGCGAATAATTGTGAAACCATGTCTGCTAGCATGTACAGAAAGTATACACCCGCTGGTTCCCGGGAACTCAATAGAAACCCGATCGTGAAAGGGCGGCTTACTGCTATTTATTGAGCAGGATCAATACCTGATGGCCTGCGATGCGCTAATTTTGTGCTTTGTCACCGGTCTGTCGATAAGGTGTTTGTCTTGCCCGGTGTAATGTTGATTCATGAATAGAACTGATATCAGGAGTAGACGGCTGTGGACCAGGAACTGAACCCCGAACAGATCGAGGTAGACGGTAAAACGCTAAGTCTGAAGGATTATGTGCAGGAGCACGAAGAACTGGCAAATGAGAATGCCGCCCTGAAGACACAACAGAAAAAGGCAGTCAAACGCTACCGGCGTGAAGAGGAACTCAAGCCATTCCAGGCCGAATTACTCAAGCTCCAGCAGTTCCTCGAGGAACAACAGCGGCGCATGATTATCCTGTTCGAGGGCCGCGATGCCGCGGGCAAAGGCGGCACCATTCGCCGGGTAACCCGCTACATGAACGAGAAGCACTATCGTGTGGTGGCACTTGGCAAGCCGACCGAGGAACAGAAAACCCAGTGGTACTACCAGAAGTACGTGTCACAGTTTCCGCGTGCCGGCGAGACCGTGCTGTTCGACCGCAGCTGGTACAACCGGGCCATGGTCGAGCGTGTGTTCAATTATTGCACCGAAAAGGAATACTACGATTTCATGCGCGGCGTCGTGGGTTTCGAGCGCGACCTGGTCCGCCAGGACACCATCCTGGTGAAGCTCTATTTCAGTGTCACCAAGAAGGAACAGGAGCGCCGGTTCGAGCGACGCAAGACGGACCCGCTGCGGCAGTGGAAACTCAGCGAGGTCGATCTGCAGGCGCAGGACCGCTGGGATGATTTCACTAACGTGAAGTATGAAATGATGAAACGCACCCATACTATCGATGCGCCATGGACAGTGGTACGTTCCAACGACAAGCATCTGGCCCGGCTGAACGCCATCAAGGCGATCCTGAACGCGGTGCCCTGCGAACGTCATGACTCGTCACTGGATTTCGCTCTCGATGAAAACGTCATCGTATCGGGCTCGCGCGAACTCGAAATGATGGAGGTCGAGCAGGTGCGAAGCGGCAAGTTCAGCGCCTGATTTGTCAGTGGGGTCAGATCGCAATTGTTTCTAATGTGAAAAAGGGGACGGAGTGATTATTATTTAACCACTTGGACCAACTGGTTAAAATTAAATCCCTCCGTCCCCTTTAATCCTAATAATGCGCCTGCTGATTATATCGCTCGCTTTTTTCGTTGGCGGCTGCAGTTCCATGTATTTTCATACACTGGACGAAGTGCCAACAATTGAACCGCCACACCCGTCTAACTGGCCATGGCAGGAATACTGGACAGGAATTGTATTCAATGGCGAGAAAATTGGATTTTCCCATCAGCAATTTGTTCCTGATCAGGATCGATACAGAATTATCTCTGAAGCAGCCCTCCGCCTTCACTTTCTAGTGTTCGATAAGCAGTTTGCTGCGATGACTCATGACTGGGTTGATTCGTCACTACAGCTCAAAAGCCTCGACTACGAATACAAAATCGATAAAAGCCGTCGCCTGATCAAGGGTAACGTACACGATAGCAAGCTATTGCTGGAAGTCAGCAATCAAGATCATACGGATAAAGCAGTGCTGCCTTTTGAGGGCGAGCTGGTTCCGATGAATGCCATTTATCTTTACCCGGTATTGAATGGTCTGAAGGTAGGCAAGGTATACAACTACCAGGTATTCGATGGTGAGAGCCTTGCTATACACCCAGTCGAACAGACAATTGTAGCCTACCAGTCGAGCGACCTTTTTAATGAAAAGGCCTTCAAGATCAAAACAGAAGTAATGGGTCTGTCTACCACGACCTGGATTGATGCCAGGGGTTTGCCGCAGTTCGAACTGTCACTGAGAGGCACCTTGATATCAGTGCTTGAAACCGAAAAGTACGCGAAAGAGTATTTAACCCAGGCAGCGCTATCAAAATCGGATTATTTATTAACATACAGCCTGATCCCTGTTGAAAACAAAATTGAAAATCCACGTAGCTTGATGTCTATGCGTGTTCGATTAAGCGGTATACCCAAAAAATTCGAGTTAATGAACACTTCCATGCAGCAATGCCACAAAGAAAACAGCTCCCGGGTATGCCAAATTCAAAATGATGAGAATGCAACAGTTAGAATCCAGGCGCTGCCGGCAGTCAATATCGAGCACGATCTGTTACCTTCATTTACGGTGAACTCAACAGCTGATGAAATCACTAACCTGGCCTATGAAATCACAGCAGCTTCAACCGATCACAACGATCAGGTAATGCGCATCCTCGACTGGATGAATAAGAATATTGAAAAAGAGATTGTTGACAGTTTCAATTCACTGGATGTGCTCGCCCAGCGCAAGGCTGAATGCCAGGGGCACAGTATGCTGTATGCCGCGTTAGCCAGAAGCCTCGGCATACCAACGCGACTGCTCAATGGTGTAGTTTACTCCGAAGAGTATGATGCGTTTCTTTACCACACCTGGGTTGAAAGCTACATCGATGATCGATGGCAGGCTATAGACCCTACATTCGGCCAGCGCCATGCTGATGCTACCCATATTGCACTTGTCGAGGGCGAAGAAATAGCACACTTGACAGCACTGCTGCCATTAATCGGTGTATTAGAAATAGAGGTGTACTAATTACTCAATAAGAAGACTTAAGACTTGGTAAAGATGGTAAAGGGGTCAGACCCCCTTTAATAGTAAGTGGGATCAGATCACAATTGTTTCTAGTAATAGCGAAAACTGTGCTCTGCCCCACTTATTCTGACCCCGTTCCTTCTTAGTTCTGATAACACATGTTAGCGCTCGGCCAGACAACGTGAAGCAGATTCAAGACAGAGTCCTTGCTTGCGGTCGAAAAGTGGGGTTCGGGGCATATTGGCAGTCTTGGCACCCCTAAGCTTGAAAAAGCTGAACTGCCATACTGCACTAAACCAAACTGCACATGGGCGCCTTTATGTGCATCATAAAGATAGCCGATGATATCGCCTTGCGAAACATTCTGCCCTTCAACCACGGAAATATTCTCAAGCTGTAGCTGCCCCTTCGGTGGTGCCTTCGTCATGGGCTCAAAAATATATTCGACCGAAAACGGTATAAAGTAACCACCGGTATTCGGCACATAATCATCGCATTGAATCAACACTTTCACCTGCCAGTTCGCACCAGGTTTGGCCTGTACTAACTGCACGGCATCCACAGTTCCCGCACATGCTGCCTGGAAGGGTTTGAGGTCGCCCCGTGGATAAATATCGAGACCATCATGCACAAAGTCCCAGGGCGAACTACTGTATTCAGTACTAAAACCCGCGTTGATTTCTGTCATGTCAGGCTCGTTGACATAGGGCGTGACCATCGGCGGCGGTGTGACGTTTGCGCCATAACACAGATCCGCGTCTGCATATGTTTTATGCAGCAGATCCAACATCGAATCTTTCGCAGCAGGACTGAAATAGGATTCAGGACAGGTTGCTACCCAGTTCTTATGCAGACTGAAGTGCACATGCGCATCCTGGTTCGTGACATAAAGATGTCCGATAATGTCGCCTTGCGAAACTACCTGACCTTCCGCAACCAGGATGTTCGCCAGCTGGATTTGTCCAGTCTGCGGCTCCTGTGTTTCGAAATTGTATTCGGCGCTGTAGGTTGAATTACATGCCAGCATCACGATGACCTGCTCACTGCCCGTGTACATCCAATGCACTCGTCCGTCACACACCGCCTGAAACGGTTTGAGGCTTTCCTTTGGATAAATATCGAAACCGTCATGCACAAAGTCCCATTGATCATTAATTTCAATCGTGCTGAATCCATTGCTTATGTTGGACATGTCAGACTCATTGACATAGGGTGTGACCAGTTCCGAGATCTCCGTTGCCACGAGATTGAACTCGGCAGTGACGGTGGTGTTGTCATTCATGGTGACCGTGCAAGTGCCTGTGCCACTGCAACCGCCGCCGCTCCAGTCCGTAAAGGTACTGCCACTGTAAGGGCTTGCAGTGAGTGCGACCGGGGTACCAGTTACATAGCCCTGCGAGCACTCTGGCTCACATTCAATCCCGTCGGGTATGGAAGTTACCGTGCCGCTGCCTGTCCCCGCCATCGTGACTGTCAGGTCACTGCATTGACCATTGGCCTGGCTGTCGCATTTACATCCGGTTAAAAATAATGCAGAGGTTATAAAAATCAAACCAGTAAATATAAAAAATGCAGATTTTGTTTTACTCTTTATAACAACGTGATGCATGGATTCACCTATTATCAAAATGCTTACTGCTTAAAACAGTGATTTCATCCATGTAATACTAAACGATTGTGTTAGTTATTCAATTAGTTTCGCTGGTCTGACCCGTATAATATTTTTTATTTCAGTGGGGCTGGAGAATAACAGGGTCGGACGTATACAGCTGATTGATATGATATGAAGTAATGATGTAATTAATAATACAGAGCCTAAAGCGTTTCCTGGCTTCTGATGAATAAATGGGATGGAGGGATGATTATTTAACCATTGAGCTCCATTGATAAAAATGTAATCCCTCCGCCCCCTTTAATTCCCTCTTGTATTAGAAGCAGTACGTGCCCAGTGCGGCACAGTTCTCCTTGTCCATTTGGCAAAGTGCATTTTTTCACCGAGATAAAACTTACGGTAGGCCTCTACAGCCGATCCCTGCACTTTGTACTCTTCAGGCATTGCCTGGGCAAATTCAGTCAGCCCCCTTTGTTCGAAGCCATAGTGGTCAATTTCCGAAAGCACAGCAATCGATTTATGATCATTTTGGCGTTCAAACCGGTACCTGTATTCATCGTTCAGTGCTATGGTCAGATTTTTTAACCAGTTAAAATTGTCATACGACGCTTCGGCCCAGAGTACACAGGGATGTTTTTGATGCGTCGACCTGTAAGGCGTGGCGAAGCCTTTCTTATTGAGTGCAGTGCATAAAATCTGCACGCTTTCGAGAATCATCTTCACCACGTGCTTGTCACAATCGTACTGAGCACAGGTTTCAATATCATTATCAAGAACGAAGATATTCATTATATTAGGGAGTAAAAATAAGCTGGATGCTCGAGCAAAGCACCGGTTTATTATTTCGACCGCAACTTGCCCTCGATTAATGCTGAAAGCTTGCGTATCTCTGCCGCAGCGACATCCCTGTCCAGATTTTGTTCAATCATGCGAATCGGTCCTGGAACGGGTTCAGGCCTTTCATCGTTAACAAGGAAGTATGTCTCCGTTAATCCATGTGCACAATGAAAGACTTGCCCCTGTTCTTTTTGCTCATTTGACAATTCCATTCGGTAAGGTGAGCGGTCTATACGATAGAACGGCGGCGTATTAAACGCCGCCGTTCGTGTTTTCATGAGTCACGAAAAAGCTTTTCGAAGCTCATTTCAGGACCTGCCCCGGCGCTCTGTGGGCCACTTTTTTGAAGCTTTAGAGCACCTTTTCCACCGGGATCAAATCACATCAAAGCGATCAAGGGTCATCACCTTGGTCCATGCATCAACAAAGTCTTGCACAAACTTTTCTTTTCCGTCGTTGGACGCATAGACTTCTGCGACAGCACGCAACTCGGAGTTGGAACCGATGATAAGGTCGACGGGAGTGGCCGTCCATTTGACCTTACCTGTCGCACGATCACGACCCTCGTAAACGCCTTCGGACTTCGAAGACTTCGACCACTTCGTGGACATGTCGAGCAGGTTGATAAAGAAATCGTTGCTCAAGGTACCCGGCTTGTCGGTGAATACACCGTGTGCAGATTGTCCGGTATTGGCGTTCAGCGCTCGCATGCCGCCAACCAGGACCGTCATTTCCGGAACGGTCAGGGTCAACAAGTCTGCCCGATCGACGAGCATTTCCGCCGGCGAATGAACATTACCTTTACCGAAGTAATTGCGAAACCCGTCCGCCATCGGTTCGAGCACGGCAAACGATTTCACATCGGTCTGTTTCTGCGAGGCATCGGTGCGGCCCGGTTTGAAAGGTACTTTCACCTCGTGTCCGGCCTTCTTCGCTGCCTGCTCGACGGCGGCAGAACCACCCAGCACAATCACATCGGCGAGTGATACCTTCTTGCCACCCGATAGCGACTTGTTGAAGTCTTGCTGAATTGTTTCGAGCTTTTTAAGTACCTTCGCCAGTTCATCCGGATTGTTGGCGGCCCAATCCTTTTGCGGCGCGAGGCGAACACGTGCCCCGTTTGCCCCGCCGCGCATATCGGTGCCGCGATAGCTCGCTGCCGACGCCCAGGCGGTACGTACAAGCTCGGGGACAGTTATGCCGGAATCAAGGATCCTGGACTTCAGCTTCGCGATATCCTTGGCATCAATCAACTTGTGGTCGACGGAAGGGACAGGATCTTGCCAAAGCAGTTCCTCGGCAGGCACCTCGGCACCCACATAACGCGCACGCGGACCCATGTCGCGATGAATGAGTTTGAACCAGGCCTTGGCGAAGGCGAGATCAAATTCTTTCGGGTTTTTCAGAAAGCGCTCTGAAATCTTCCGAAATTCCGGATCTCTCTTCATCGAAAGGTCGGTCGTGAACATGATGGGCGCATGCCGCTTCGACGAATCGTGGGCATCCGGTACCAGCCCTGATGCGGATTTGTCTTTAGGAATCCACTGCACTGCACCTGCCGGACTCTTGGTTTGCACCCACTCGAACCGTAAAAGATTGTCCAGATATAGCATCGACCATGCGGTCGGCGTGGAGGTCCAGGCGCCTTCGAGTCCACTGGTTATGGTGTCACCCGCATTGCCTTTGCCGCACTTGTTCATCCAGCCGAGGCCTTGCTCTTCGATGCCTGCGGCAGCAGGCTCAGGACCCACACAATCGGCCGGCTTTCCTGCACCATGGGCTTTACCGAAGGTATGCCCGCCGGCAATGAGCGCAACAATCTCTTCGTCATTCATTGCCATGTTACCGAACGTGGTACGAATATCCTTCGCTGCAGAGATCGGGTCGTGATTGCCGTTTGGCCCTTCCGGATTCACGTAGATCAGGCCCATCTGAACGGCGGCGAGCGG
>CAZRKQ010000035.1:0-9553 GCA_964600755.1 uncultured Thiotrichaceae bacterium | reverse complement strand
ACTACCGTGAACTGTTCAAGCGCATAAATGACTGGCTGCTGCCTCAAGGCAAGTTCTTCATGCATATTTTTGTGCATAGAAATGTGCCATACCTGTTTGAAGATAAAGACAGCTCTGACTGGATGAGCAGATACTTCTTTTCCGGCGGCATGATGCCCAGCGATGACCTGCCGCTATTTTTCCAGGATGAGCTGAGAATTGAACAGCGCTGGCGCTGGAATGGCGGCCACTATCAGAAGACAGCAGAAGCATGGCTGCAGAATCTTGACAACAAGCGCAGCGAGGTCTGGCCGATCCTGCAAAAAACCTATGGCCACGATTTTGCCAGGATGTGGTTCATGCGCTGGCGCATGTTCTTTATGGCAGTTGCCGAGCTGTTTGGCTATCACGATGGCAATGAATGGTTCGTGAGCCATTACCTTTTCAACAAGCATGACTAATCCGGTAATTATCCTATGTCTTTAATGTTACAGAACTTCCTGTTATTTCAGATCGGCTGGTTTAGTTGCGTCATCGGCGGCGCCAGCAGTGATTATTATCTCGCTGGAGTTGTTGTCGTTGCTGCAATCATAACCCTACACCTGGTACGGGCCAGCAATGTACGTGATGAAATAACGTTAATTGTAATCACCACCATGCTTGGCACTGCATGGGACAGCAGCTTGATGCTGGCAGGCTTGTTTGCCTTCACTAATGGTGTAGTGTTTTCCGGCCTGGTTCCATTCTGGATGATTGCAATGTGGGCACTGTTTGCCACCACCTTGAATGTTTCAATGAAATGGATGAAAAACAGGTACCTGTTGGCAGCCTTGTTTGGAGCCATCGGCGGTCCCGTGGCGTATTACGCCGGGCATCGTCTTGGGGCGGTCGATTTAATCAACACGCCAGCGGCCCTGCTGGCAGTGGGCATCGGCTGGGCAATCATTATGCCGCTGCTGATGGCACTTACAACACGATTCAATGGCTACCAAAGTACCCAGGCCAATTCATTTGAGGTAAATCCGGCATGAATGAAATCTGGTTAACAGGCCTGTATGGATTGGGCATTATGCTTGCCATGGGCACAGTAACATGGCTTTACAGCCTGCTACGGCATAATGTCAACATCGTTGACAGTCTCTGGTCATTGATGTTTTTAGCTGGCGCCTTTACCTATGCTCTGGCTGTAGATAATTTCTCTGCAGCGAATCTTCTGTTGCTGGCACTGCTCTCGTTCTGGGCGTTACGTTTATCAATATTTCTGGCAATACGTAACTGGGGTGAAGATGAGGACAGGCGCTACCAGGAGATTCGTGCGAATAACGAGCCACACTTCAACCTGAAAAGTATCTACATCATCTTTGGTCTGCAGGCAGTACTGGCCTGGATCATCTCGATCCCATTGTTAATGGCGTTGTCTGTCAATACCGACATTGGAATTATCGAGCTCACAGCAACTGCAATCTGGATCACTGGTTTTGTTTTCGAAGCAGTCGCAGATCAGCAGTTATACCGTTTCAAGTCTCATCCGGAAAACAAGGGCAAGGTACTAGATACCGGCTTATGGGCATACAGCCGTCACCCCAACTATTTCGGTGAGTTTCTTATCTGGTGGGGCTACTTCCTGTTTGCATTGTCGACAGGCGCATGGTGGACAGTGTTCTCACCCATCTTGATGACGGTATTGCTGTTGAAAGTATCAGGCGTTTCTCTGATGGAGAAGGGAATTACCGAGCGACGGGCAAATTATCGTCAATATATCGAATCAACCAACGCATTCTTTCCGGGCAAACCCAAACAACACAACGTTTATCTCGAAGGAGGTCAACAGTCATGAATACATGGTTAAGCAAGATCATTTTTATTTTCGTCGCCGCGTTAGTGTTGAGCGAAGTCAGTATTGCGAATCCCGTAGCCAGTAGTGGCACAGAAGGATCCTGGAAATTCAGGGTGTGGCTCGATGATACGCCAATCGGGTATCACCAGGTCAGCATCAACAATGAGGAGAACAGGAAAACTGTGCATACACAGGCGAAGTTCGACGTGCGTATTCTGTTTATACCCGTTTATAGCTACAGCCACGAAACACGTGAACTCTGGGAAGACGGATGCCTGGTCGATATAAATTCATCTACAGATGATAACGGCGATGACTACTACATAAGCAGTAAGCAGCAGTCAAAAGAACTGGCCCTGGAAACGCAGAACGGCAGCACATCCCTGGATGGGTGTGTTCGCACATTTGCATACTGGGACATCGAGCTGATGCAAGTCGAGCGTTTGTTAAATACGCAAACAGGAGAGTATCAGTCTGTATCGGTAACTGACATGGGTATAAATATGCTGACTGTAGATGAAAGACAAATCGAGGCACGTCAATTCAGGTTGGTCAGTGAAGAGATGATCATTGATCTCTGGTACACGAAAGATATGCACTGGCTGGCACTGGAGAGTGTCACCGAGTCAGGTGCCGTACTGCGTTATCTTCCTGATAGCCTGGCTGATCTACAACTGGGGTCACGATCATGAAAAAAATATGGCTGATGCTGCTATCCGTAATGCCGTTATATGGTTGTAGTAATCACGCACCGATGGCTACGGTTGATTATGTCGATATCGACCGGTTTATGGGTGACTGGTATGTGATTGCCAATATTCCTACCTTCCTCGAAGAAGGTGCGCATAATGCTGTTGAGTCCTACAAGCAGAATGATGACGGTAGTATTGCAACCACTTTCACCTTTCTCGATGGCGGCTTCGATGGCGAACTCAAGGAGTTTCATCCCAAGGGTTATATCAAGGACACCACAACGAATGCACTCTGGGGTATGCAATTCATCTGGCCGATCAAGGCTGACTACAGGATTGTCTACCTGGACAAGGATTACACCAAAACGGTGATTGGACGCGAAGCACGTGATTATGTCTGGGTAATGGCGCGTAAGCCAGCGCTGACTGAGCAAGAATACGAAGAAATTGTAGAGTTTGTCGGTAGCATCGGATACGACGTCAGCAAGATCAACCGCGTACCACATAGCTGGCCTGAGCACTCTGGCAACGAAGCGGGTGAGAGGGAGTCATCATGAAAATAGCTGTTATCGGTACCGGTATCGCCGGCAACGTTGCTGCCTACAAGCTGAGTCAGGATCATGATGTAACTGTCTACGAAGCCAACAATTATATCGGCGGCCACACCAATACCCATGATGTTATTGTGCAAGACAGAAACTATGCAATCGATACCGGTTTCATAGTGTTCAACTATCGCACTTACCCGGAGTTTACACGCCTGCTGCAGGAAATGAATGTCGAGGTGCAGGCCACCAACATGAGCTTCAGCGTCAAGCATGAGTTCACCGGGCTGGAGTACAACGGCAACACCATCAACAGCCTGTTCGCGCAGAGACGTAACTTGTTCAGACCTTCATTCCTGCGTATGGTGAAAGATATCCTGCGCTTCAATCGCGATGCGGTGCAGTCGCTGGAGCACGAAGATGCAGAACTGCCGCTGGCTGAATACCTGGCAAAACACCGCTACGGTGAGGAATTTAAAAATCACTACATCATACCCATGGGTGCGGCGATCTGGTCAACCGATGCAAAGTTGATGCAAACATTCCCGGCACGTTTCTTCATACGCTTTTTCCACAATCATGGTCTGTTGAGCGTGAATGACCGGCCAGTATGGCATGTGATCAAGGGCGGTTCACGTAATTATCTCGAGCCATTAATCAAGCCGTTCAAGGATAATGTGCGGCTCAATGCGCCAGTAGAAACAATCCGGCGGTTTCATGATCATGTAGAGATTGAAACAGCAAGCCATGGTATCGAAACCTATGATGCCGTTTTTATTGCGACACATACCAATGAGGCGCTGCGCATGCTCGACTCTACCACCGTGGCTGAAACCGAGGTGCTAAGCGCGATTCCCTATCAGAAAAATGAAGCAGTTTTGCATACCGATGCAACCTTGCTGCCCAGGCGGCGCCTGGCATGGGCTGCGTGGAACTATCATATACTCAAGCAGCAACGCGACAAGGTTGCACTGACCTATAACATGAACATTCTGCAGGGCATCGATGCGCCAGTGACATTCAACGTCACCCTCAATAACACGGCTGCAATCGATCCTGACAAGATCCTGAAACAGGTTGAGTACGAACACCCGCTGTTTACACCCGAATCCGTGGCAGCGCAGGCACGGCATGCAGAAATCAACGGCACTTACCGCACCTGGTATTGCGGCGCCTACTGGCGTAATGGTTTCCATGAAGATGGTGTTGTCAGCGCTGTTGCTGCGGTAGAACATTTTAACGAGACGATGTATGAAGAGCTGTATTTACGAAGGGCAAGTTAGGCACCGGCGGTTTTCACCGCGCAGGCACGAATTCAACTACAGCCTGTACATGATGTATCTTGATCTCGATGAGCTGCCAGGGCTGTTCGACCGTTTCTGGTTGTGGTCAGCAAAGTCCTTCAACCTGGCCTGGTTCAAAAGGTCAGACCACTTCGGTGAACCCGCTCAGTCTCTCAAGCAAGCTGTTCGCGACAAACTGTTTGAACATACCGGCGTGAGGACAGAGGGGCCGATCCGTCTGCTGACACACTGCCGCTATTTCGGCTTCGGTTTCAACCCTGTGAGTTTTTACTATTGCTATGACAAGAACGATACGTATGTAGAAAACATTATTGCAGAGGTCAATAATACACCCTGGGGCGAGCAATACTGTTATGTGCTCACCGAGGCAGACAATGTTGCACCAGTGCAAGGGACTGAAAAACACAAACAATATAAGCCGGTAAAGGATTTCCACGTATCTCCCTTTATGCCAATGAATATCGACTACGACTGGCGCTTCAACCAGCCCGATCAGCGTCTTACTGTACACATGCAGAATTTTATTGACGCGGAGAAGTTGTTCGACGCCACGCTTGATTTTGAATACCGGCCAATCACTTCAATGAACATGGCGCGCGTACTCATTCAGTATCCGGTCATAACCATGAAGGTTGTATTTGGTATTTATTACCAGGCATTCAAGCTGTTGTTAAAACGGATTCCATTTTACGATCACCCTGAAATTACAGAAAAATCAGCATCAACGAGGTAAGACATGAACCGCTCTATCATTCCATTGCCATCAAACCTCATTCCCGATGATAACTCGGGGCGCCTAACCCGGCTGGCGAGAAAGCTGGTGCACAACCAGTTGAGCAAGATCAAAACAGGTGAAATTGTTTTCCGGGAAAATCATAACGAATACTATTTTGGCAGTGTAACGGATGATTTTCCGGTGCGTGTTTATATAGATGCCAATCATCCGAGTATTTATACCGATGTGGCATTTGGCGGCAGCGCAGGATCTGGTGAGGCTTATATGAAAGGCAGCTGGAGCTGTTCTGACCTGGTCGGGCTGGTGCGTATCTTTCTGCGCAACCGTGAAGTACTGGATACCATGGATTACGGCTTTACTCGCCTGAAAGCGCCGATTCACAAGCTATTACATGTGCTCAATCGAAACACCCGTACCGGCAGCAAGAAGAACATCAGCGCGCATTACGATATAGGCAATGATTTGTTCAAGCTGTTTCTTGATGACACCATGATGTACTCCAGTGCCTACTACGAAAAAGCAGAGATGAGTCTGGGCAAAGCAGCAATAGCCAAACTTGATCTGGTATGCAAAAAACTCGACTTGCAGCCGCAGGACCATCTGCTGGAGATCGGCACCGGCTGGGGCGGTCTGGCACTGCATGCAGCACGTAACTATGGCTGTAAGGTCACGACTACAACCATATCTGATGAGCAGTACCAGCTTGCAAGCCAAAGAATAAAAGATGAGGGTCTTGATCACAGGGTGACAGTACTGAAACAGGATTATCGTGATCTGAGTGGACAATACGACAAGCTCGTATCAATCGAGATGATCGAAGCGATTGGCCACCAATACATGAACGCCTATTTCGAAAAATGCTGCAGTCTGCTCAAACCCGATGGCCTGATGCTTATCCAGGCCATTACTATCAAGGACCAGTTGTACAAAAGTGCACTGAAAGATGTCGATTTCATCAAGAAATATATTTTCCCCGGCGGCTTCCTGCCGTCAATTGAGGCCATGTCGCGCGCGATCAGTAACTACACCGATATGAAGATATTCCATCTGCAGGATATCGGCCCGCATTATGCGCGCACATTAAAAGACTGGCGGGAGCGCTTCCTCAACAAGCTCGAGGAAATTCGTGAACTGGGCTATTCAGATGAGTTCATCCGCTTGTGGGAATATTATTTCTGCTACTGCGAAGGTGGATTTATGGAGCGTGATATCGGTACCGTGCAACTGCTTCTGAGCAGACCGGAAAACAGGCGTGAGCCAGTGATTGTTTAACAGAATAGTAACTATTGTCAGTCTGGAGCAGACTTTTTAATGTTTTTATAGCGTTCCAGTGCGCGTTCACGAGTTGCTTTAAGATCGACTATCGGTTGTGGATAGTGTTTTCCTGGTTTGATGCCATGTTCGTCCAAGATACCAGCTGAAGCTGTCCAGGGTTGATAAAGGTACTTATCCGGTAACGCTGCTATTTCCGGTACCCACCGGCGAATATAAATCCCTGCAGGATCAAATTTTTGTGCCTGCGTCACAGGGTTGAAGATTCGGAAATAAGGTGCTGCATCTGCGCCGCAGCCTGCAGTCCATTGCCAACCCAGTGTATTACTCGCCAGGTCAGCATCAACAAGCGTATCCCAGAACCATTTGGCACCTTCCTGCCACGGTATCAGCAAATTCTTTGTCAGCAGTGAAGCAACAATCATGCGTACACGGTTGTGCATCCAGCCGGTTTCCCAAAGTTGGCGCATTCCGGCATCTATTATTGGAATTCCGGTCAGGCCATGTTGCCATGCGCTCAAGTTATCAGAGTAGTTATTTTCCCACGGGAATTTCTCGAAACGTTCATATAAGGGCCTGTCGACCGTGTGCGGGAAATGGTAAAGCAGGTGGTAAGCAAATTCACGCCAGCCGATTTCACGTATAAAGGAATCGGCATTAGCAATAAGGCCTTGCTGTCTGCTGATATTGACGAACTGGCCGGTTTTGTCGATGACCTGCTGCGGACTGATTTCACCAAAGTGCAGATGCGGTGACAACATGGATGTACCGTTGATATCAGGGCGGTCGCGTCCGTCGATGTAATCCATGACAGCTTGATCTAAAAAATCGTCAAGGTGACGATGTGCGCCTGTTTCACCCGGTTGCCAGTAATACGAAAATGAAGAGTCCCAGCGAACCTGTGGCAACAGTTCCAATGATTCGAGTTTCATCGATTTAATCCTGGTGTTGACTGCTGGAAATCGTTCAGGTTGATCACAGACACTACCGGGTAAGCCGGATAAAGCACAGGCATTCCAAAATGGAGTAAATACACGAAACGGATCACCGTCCTTCTTTGTTACTTCCCAGGGCTCGAACAGCAGCGTGCCATTGAAGCTGTTTACCTCGACGCCCTGGTCAAGCAGCGCCTGCTTGATGTGCATATCACGCTTGATATGGTGGGGCTCATACAGCCGGTTCCAATAGATATGCCTGGCCTTTGTTTGCTCTATCAGTTCTTGCATGATGCCCAGACTGTCTTCTCCATTGCGTATAATCAAGCGAGAACCAAGTTCAAACAGGGTTCCGGCTAACGACTCGAGGCTGTGATGCAGCCACCAGCGAGAGGCTGCGCCGTGCTGCCATTCTGCTGATTCAGCCAATGAGTAAATAAAAACCGGTGTTACATGCTCATGATTTTCCAGTGCTGCAGTGAGCGCGGGATTGTTGGTGACACGCAGGTCCTGACGGAACCAGACAATCGCTGGTTCACTCATTTCTACGCCTTTGAAGGTTGCTTTTTGAACTCTTCTTCATAACGATCGTCGCTGTGAAGTCTGATATTGTTTTCCAATCTTAATCAATTCAGCAGGATATAACTGTTATGTATTTTATGGTTATACGGTTTGATATTTTTGCCAAGTGACTACCCGCCGGAATTGTGAAGTTGATAACACGCCGATAAAACTTGTTCAACTCCAACTGGTCAAATTGCACGATGACAAACACAGTGCAGCGAGGTAGTCGCGATGAATCTGGGACATGTGGTGTTTTATGTACGCGACCTTGAAACATCGGTCAGGTTTTACAGCGAGGTTGTTGGTCTTGATCTCAGCGGTATGATATTCAATGGCCGTGCTGCATTACTCAGTGGCGGCAGTACCCACCACGAGTTATTGCTCATCCAGGTGGGTGAAGCTCAGGGTCCATTGCGAGGCAAGCGCATCGGGCTCTATCATGTCGGTTGGAAAATCGGTGATTCAACCGCTGACTTAAAAGCGCTCTATAACAGACTTAACGAACTCAACTATCCCATTGATGGCTTATCCGACCACACCATCAGTCACAGTATCTATTTAAGAGACCCTGATGATAACGAGGTTGAATTGTATGTTGATAACCCGGATTATGACTGGAGAAATGATGTTAGCTGGATGGAGGCCCCGGTCAAACCATTAAACCTTAGCGAATGAACGTACTCTCTATTATCAGGCTACTTGCACCATCTGTTACCCTCGTCGCTGCATTATCTTTGACGGCACACGCGGACGAGGGCTCTTACCGCATCCATGACGGCCATATTCATTATGACCAGGACGTCTGGGAAACATTGCCACCCGCAGAGGCCGTGCAAATGCTCAAGGATGAAAACATTCAACGTGCACTGGTATCAGCCACACCTGCAGAAGGTGCTGAAATGCTTTATCGGGCCGATTCCGAAATTGTAATACCCATGCTGCGCCCTTATAAAAGCTGGCGCCATCGCTATCTCTGGTTCAATGACCCCGATCTGAAACCGTATCTGCTCGAGCATTTGGCGACAGTGCCCTACAGGGGCTTTGGCGAATTCCATGTATTCGGCGAGGATGCAGATTCCATACCGATGGAAGAAATGATCGAACTGGCACGCGAGCGCAAACTGGCATTGCATCCTCACACCGACCTGGAAGGCATGCGCATTATTCTGCGAAAAGCGCCGGATATTAATGTGCTATGGGCGCACGGCGGTTTCGATGTACCGGTAGGTACCCTGCGTGAATTGCTCGACACCTATCCGATGTTGTATATCGAGCTGTCGTTGCGCGAGGGCATGCTCGATGACGAACAGCAGCTAACAGCTCAGTGGAATCAGTTCCTGCTGGATTACCGGTCGCGCTTTCTTGTCGGCATGGATACCTATAAACCCAGCCGCTGGGCCGATCTGCCCGAGATCGCTGCTGAAACGCGTGGCTGGCTTGCACAGTTGCCAGCTGATGTCGCGGCTGATATTGCACGCAATAATCTCGACCGGCTGTTTCCGCAATGATTAATCGCGCTGCCAAAGCAATCATCGTAATTGCGCTTGCGGTAATCGTTGCTGCCTGTTCATTCAAGACAGTCTATAACCGGCTCGATTACCTTATACCGCAATATGTTGAAGGTATGGTCACGCTGGATGAGGTGCTCGAGCAACAACTGGAAGGTAGGACACTGGTGCTGCTGCAGTG
>CAZRKQ010000034.1:0-19905 GCA_964600755.1 uncultured Thiotrichaceae bacterium | reverse complement strand
CATGTGCGTCCTCAATTTCTGCCAGGGCCCGATTAGCACTGTGAACGTCTTCGCTGACCTCGCAGGCAATCACCATATTGTAGAAAGCGTCACCTTCGAAACCGACGGCCTCGCTTTCATACACCGATGACAGCTCCAGTTCACCAAAGCGATCGCGCAACGCCCTGATCCCCTCGCGCGTATTGCGCGCGCGATCGATATTGCTGCCCAGGCTGATGTAGATTTTGACCACTAGGATTTCTCACCGCGCTCGATAATGACGCCAACTTCCCTGGAACCGGTAACGGCACCGGGTTTGCCCAGTTTCAGCCTGAGCCAGTCGACATCGAATTCATCGAGTATGATTTCAGCAATACGTTCCGCCAGTGTTTCGACCAGCTGAAACTCGCTTTCCTCGACAAACTGGATCAGCCGCTTGGCCACGGCCTTGTAATTGAGCGCATCATCGATACTCTCGGTGGCAGCTGGCTTGCGGTTGTCAGCAGACATTTCGAGGTCGATACTGACGACTTGCCTGATCTCCCGCTCCCAGTTATAAATACCGATGATGGTTTCGATGCGCAGATCACTGATATAGACAATATCCATAGGCTTCCCGGTTTTCTGTTTTCGCTGACTCTGACAGGGCTTGCGCGCTATTTCAAGAGCCACCCGCAGAACCCCGCTTTTCAACACTCGGGGCCCGTTCCCAGGGCATGATTAGCCTTGTTTCGGCCCCGAAACTCGGCTAGAATTGCCGGTCTTTTGAGTCAGTCCGCCTAAGCAGGCGTAATATTTGGAGTTTAACCATGTCCAGAGTATGTCAGGTCACCGGCAAGAGCCCGATGTCCGGTAATAATGTGTCTCATGCTCACAACAAGACAAGACGCCGTTTTCTGCCGAATCTGCACAATCACCGTTTCTGGGTAGAGAGTGAAAAGCGTTTCGTGAAACTGCGTGTTTCTACACACGGCATGCGCATCATCGACAAGAAAGGCATCGATGCCGTACTTGAAGATATCCGCTCCCGCGGCGAAAAAGTGTAAGGAGAGCGATCATGAGAGATAAAATCAAACTGGTTTCATCAGCTGGCACTGGCCACTATTACACGACTACCAAGAACAAAAAAAACATGCCTGAAAAAATGGCGATCAAGAAGTTTGATCCCGTTGTACGCAAGTATGTGATGTACAAGGAAGCGAAAATTAAATAACGAGTTCGCTACAGCAATAACAAAAAACCCGGTTGAGCCGGGTTTTTTGTTGCGCAAAACCCATATAATTGGCACAACGTCCAGCAACAGAATCTCCACAAGGTTGATCAATCATGGCCACACACTCACGCCCTAACATTCCTGCATTCCTCTCAGTACTGCTACTCGGCACTATACTATCTGCCTGTGGCGAATATGCTGCCAAAGGCGCGGGTACCGGTGCGACCACCGGCGCAGTATCGGGTGCGGTCGGCGGCCTGGTGAGCTCACTGGTTTTTGGCGGTGACCCCGGCGAAGCCATGGCACGGGGCGCTGTATATGGTGGCGCCGTGGGTGCCACAGCGGGCGCCATGGGTGGTGCCCAGGTTGATAAAAAGGTTGAACAGCAGCGCCAGGCTACAGCAGAGGCTCTGCGCACTGAAATCGGCGATGATGCCTATGATGGCCTCGAGGCACTGGCTGATTGCAAGCATGATGTCTCGTTGAAACAGGCAAAATTGGCTCACCAGTCGGATAATCCCAACTTTTCCCTCGCCGGCCTGTGGCTGGAGGTGCTGAGTTACGCTGACCAGGGAAATGAAGCCAGGGCACGCGAGCTATTCCCCGAAGTTGTAGCAAAGGACTGGAACATCAAAACTGAAGCAGAAGCAGAAGCCGATATGCGACAGACCCTGGCCAAGCTGATGGACATTCGCGAACAATACAATATGCCGCGTGTTTGTTCTGGCTCATAGGGCCGCTTCAGTTATTGCTGTTCTGCCTGCACTGCTTTAGATCGATTCACTTACCTCATCGTAATTGAGGTGGTCTTTCTGCGCGCTTCGATGCTCATGAAAAGGTTCACGTTGTCGCTTACGACTGGCAGCAAGGTGTGTATACCAAACTCGGAACGTTTGATAGTTGTTGTAGCTTTCACGGTGATGCTATCTGAGTACACATTTTCAGCATCTTCGACCAGCTCCACATAGAAGGCAACCTGCCTGGTTATGTTCTTGATCGTCATATAGCCCTTTAGAACTGCATGCCCGTCGCTATACCACTCAAAACTACTGCCAGTGAAGCGCATAGAGGGGAAGTTTTCCACGTCAAAAAAGCTCTCGCTTTTGAGCATCATTGCGATGAAACCGCCACTGGTATCCAGGCTCTCGGCATTGATATCAATCGAAGTAAGAGCATGGTGAATACCGCCTTTCAGCATTAAAAAACTACCCTCGAAGTCTTCGAAACTGGCCCAGACATCGCCGATTGGACTGTCGACACGAAACTCCATCTTTGAGGTTTCCGGCAGTATCTCGTAAAAATTCTCATTCAGGACCACGCCCATGTTCTGCATGACATGTTGCTGCTGTTGGTTGAGTTCGACGACGCCGTAATCCGCATATGCGACAGCGTCCAGATCTGCTTTAGCCGCACCGCAAATGATGATAATCAGCACTGCGAGTAATGATTTTAATTTATTAAACATGTGCTTCTTCCCTAAATATGCAGTAATAAAAAAATGCAGCTTTTTTGAATTTCGTGGTTGGTCTGTTGCTGACTAATCGCGGTCAGCACACATCCCGGGAGGGTTTCAGAGCATTTATGATGATTCCAGGGGCCCAGAGTTGTTGATAACATCCCTGTCCCCTGGCTTCGATATAGCTGGAAAACCAGATATATCCTTTTCACTATTAGAATAGTCTAATATTAGAGAAATACTTAAATAGCCTCACAAAGGCCGACGAACGGTATATAAATGCCGATGAAGTGAAGTGTTGTGGGCCCGACACAGGCTTTTGTGCCTGTTAATTGAAATTTCTTTTATTTACTTAAGGCGTTTTCCCAATTGCCCTGAGACTGGCTATTTATCTTCCTGTTTCTATTTGCCTTGGCTTCCTGGAGCATTAACCGGCCCATATGAAGGTCATATTTTTCAACGTCAAATTCACAGGTTAAATCGCCCAATAAGCCGTGTGCATGGTAGTACATGGGATGGTCTCTTAATTTGTCGCGTATATTCCCAGTATTGTTGACGTTCATATCAATAACAGGACTGTAATTTAGTTTGCCGTTGATAAAATCGATGCTACCCGAACCGGTTACGTTTACCAGGTCCGACACCATCGACAGATCTTTATTGACCAGCTTGCCTTGTGAGACCTTGAATGTGGCACGCAAGCGATCAAATTCTGTTGTGCTACCCGGAACATACTCGTCATTAAACGTACGGCTCACTCTGAAGTTGTTTCTTTCCGCATAATCAACGACGACGGACTGGGAAGCATGTTTAAAATCAATGCCCTTAACTACCGCATTATCCATATTAAGCTTGATTGTCCCCTGTGCCGATGCCTTAAGTTCGGCCATGTTTGAACCCCTTGCCCTGAGATTCGCATCGACATCAACCAGGCCTTGCAGGGTCGGAGCTTCATCACCAATCATGTTTACTAATAACGGATTGATACTGGCCTCCGCATTTATCTGCTTCACTTCAGCAGTAAACACAACTGCGGGCGTTTCAACTGCATCAAGCCGTAATGCAGCCTTGACCTCGCCTTCGTTGACCAGCATCGTTATCGGGTTTGCATTTACAATGTCATTTTCGATGCTTGATGCAATACGAAGCTGGTTTAACTCAATACCGGCCATCGTCGCAGTTTCAATTTCAAACATGCCTTCAAGATCAACAGCTCTGATAAAACCCAGCGGAAGCATTGCTTCATTCTGATCCGGCTCGTTACCAGCACGCCTGTAGTCATCTAAATTTATCCTGTCAGCCGTCAATTCATAACGAACTTTGGGTTGAGAGATTCCTGTAACGTGTATAGAGCCCTTCACCTTGCTTTCGTCCACAATCGCAGATATGTTGTCTAAATTTACTGTGTCGAAGTCCGATTTAAACAATGCAGACAGCGAGATCTTTTTCAGGCTCTGGGAATTCATCATCTGCGGAATATTGAGCTTGAGGTGTTTTGCCAGTGTATCTGCTTCGAAGGTTTTTACCTTGATGGGGCCTTGAATAACTGGAACAGAAAAAATGTTCTCAACATCAAATGTACCACCTATCACCAGGCCAAAAATACCGAACCTGGTTTTCGTCAACTTCGCAGAATGTGTCTGTAAATTGATCGTGCTGTCCGTAACCATGGCAAAAGTAACTTTTTCCATCTTTGTGCCCGGCAACAGGGTTTTTACTTTCAACTTAAGGCCTTGTGCATCAAATATGGCTGCGTCGTTATTAAACTCAAGTTCTGTTTTTGCATTAATTGCAGCCTGCCACTCGGGCTGATTACTTTCAACATACGCTTTTAATTCAACAGGCAAAGGTTGGCCTTCATTGATAGCCTGTGTGCTCAGGCTCATTTTTGAGATTTTAAATTGCTTACCTGTATTAACGTCCAGCCAGGTAAGCCTGGCATCTGCCAGGTCGATACCACCGACAGCCAGTCCAGCCAGGCCGAATTTCGATTCCACCTTATCGCTGTCAGATCCACCCGCCAGGTCTGACCAGTTGTTGTCACCTGCTGCATTCATCTCAAAGTCAACTGTAAGACGGTGCAGCACCAGCTTCTCGATATCAAGGCGTTTTTGCAGCAGGGGAACAATTTCGATCCTGACATCTAACTGGCCGATGGTGGCGAAGGTTTGATTGCTGAATTCGGAAGTGTTCCCAATGGTCACATCATTGACTTTTATACCTATCCACGGGTAAAGCGATATATCCAGGTCGCCCGCGATACTGATTGGCCGGCCAGTGACGGATTCAGCCAGCTCGGTGATTTCATCCTTGTATTTGTTAGCGTCGAAGGTATAGAGAAATCCGGCTACAGCAATAACAAGCAGCACAACAATACCGAAAAAAACTTTGAGGAAGGTTTTCATAATAATCGCACACCATTATTCAACAATACTGCTATTCGCCATGATGCAGGTCGTCTGATTTGCCGCCTGAATAGATGGGCCAATGCCTATCTTCGACACCATGCTGCGACCCATGGCCTGATACATAACTTATAGAGCATACAGGCTCAGATCACAGTTATTACCCATACTGAAAATAATTCTGATCCGGAACCACCCTGCATTTTTATGGTACGATTGTGGCTATCTAGCATCTCCGCCAGTTGTGGCGTTTCTCTTGAGATAGCAAGACACTTAGTGGTTCGTGAAGCACGAATTACTCCCCTCAACATTCAGAATTCTGTAAGGCATTGTCAGGACATCATTGAGCGGACCCAGTCATCTGGGCAGCCTGGTTGGCCTGTCGATTACACGTCAACCATCTGGAGAGAAGAACATGAGCAATCAACAAAAAACCAATAAAGAGGCTAAGAAGAAATCAAACTTGACACCAAAAGAACAGAAGATCGCGAAGATACTCAAGAAAGAGGCACAGAAGTCCAGAGGTCTTGGGCTATAACGAGACGCGCTAGTTCAACCACGGTTGATAGTATCCGTAGTTATATAAATGAAGCTTATGTGATGCAGTTCATCTAGCTCGCATATTGCATGAAGGATTTGGATTTCAGGGGCAAGCTCTTTGAAAACTCTATAAAGATTAATTACTGTGAGTTCGCCTTTATGCAATACGCGGGCTTGGGGCCAGCTTTAAAATCCTGGCCATGAGTTCCTGCAATAAACACTTCCACGATACTGACCATATTTATGTTGATGTTCTCAATATCCGCTAATACAGTGTAAGAAAGTTGTGATCAACAGTTAACTGGCTGATGGTGTTGATGCTCGTGGTATGAGTTTTCGATAATCAAGGGTCACCACGCCATTGCTGCGCTGACTACCGGAGTTCACGCAAGGAGAATGTCATAGTCATTAAAGAGTTCGCATTTTCGGCCCGCTCACGGGGTGCGCCGCGTAACGACCGGGATACCGAGTTGCTGCGCGCGGAGCTGTTCAGTATCGAGCAACTGAAACGCCATGCGCTAACGCTGGCTGACCAGCATAGAATCGATACGCATCCCGGGCCGGACAGGTTGCTGCCACGGCTGGCGGACAATGAGCGGGTGCTGCTGGCGGCGTATGACGTGGTCACAGCCGCAGCCACACCGGGACAACGGATCGTGCCGGCAGAGGCCTGGCTGCTCGACAATTTCTATCTCATCGAGCAGCAGATCGGTCTGGCGCGTCGCCATCTACCGCGCGGCTACAGTCGGCAGTTGCCACGACTGGCTGATGGCCTGTCCGCCGGTTTCCCCCGCATCTATGACCTGGCGTTGGAGTTGATCTCCCACATGGACGGTCGTATCGACAGCGACAACGCCACCCAGTTCGTCGCCGCCTATCAGAGCGTTGAACCCTTAAAGCTGGGCGAATTGTGGGCATTCCCGATCATGCTGCAGCTAGCGCTGCTGGAAAACCTGCGCCGCGTTGGGGTGCGTATCGCCCGGCGGCGCGAAGAGCGCGACGCGGCCATCACCTGGGCAGACCGCATGCTCGCGACGGCCGAAGAGGAACCGAACCAGCTTATCCATTTGCTTGCCGAGTTTGCCAACGCCGATGTGCCGCTGACCGCGCCGTTCGTGGAGGAATTTTACGCAAGGCTCCAGGCCCAGGGGCCCGCCATGGCGTTCGTACAAACATGGGTTGAGCAAAAACTGATCGAACAGGGGGTGACCGCAACACAATTGTCGGCAGCGGCCGCTCGCACCGCGGCGGCCAACCAGATCTCCATCGCAAACAGCATCGGTAGTCTGCGTTTCATTGGCGCAATGGACTGGCGGGATTATGTCGAGTCGCTTAGTGTCGTCGAACAGACATTGCGTGAAGATCCGGCGGGGATGTACGCCAGCCAGGATTTCGCCACCCGCGATCGCTACCGGCATGCCATCGAAGACGTGGCGAGAGTAAGTTCGCGCAAGGAAGTGGAGGTGGCGCGCGAAGCCATTGACCTTGCACAGACGGTTGCGGAGCAATTGAATACCGACGACCGTAGCGCGCATGTCGGGTTTTACCTGATCGATCGCGGACGTCGCCAGCTGGAGCGCGTGGTCGGCTGCCGCTTGCCGTGGAGATGGCGGATCAGACGGGCAAGTCAGCAGTTCCGCCTGTTGCTTTACCTCGGCCCCATCCTGTTGCTCACCGTGCTGGCGACAGTGGCCGTGATGTTCGCCTTCGGCAGCTTCTCGCCGGATGACTGGCGCTACTGGTTTTTTGCTGTCAGCGGCATTATCGGCGTCTCGGCACTGGCCGTTTCGCTGGTGAACCTGCTGGTCACACTCATCATGCCGCCTCGGACGTTACCACGCCTGGATTTTTCGAAGGGCATTCCAGAGGCTCACCGCACCATGGTGGTTGTTCCCACCTTGTTGAGCGGGCGGCAAGAAATCGATGATCTTCTCGAAGCCCTGGAGATCCGCTATCTCGGTAATCGCGATACGAATCTGTTCTTTGCCTTGCTGACGGATTTCCGTGATGCGCCCGAGCAAACACTGCCTGACGATGACTCAACGCTCGCCTACGCGCGCGCAGCGGTCGAGGCGCTCAACGAGACTTACCGTGAAAACCGCCCGTGCATCTTCTATCTGTTTCATCGGCCCCGGGTTTTGAATCCAGTCGAGCGGGTGTGGATGGGGTATGAGCGCAAGCGCGGCAAACTGGAACAGTTCAATGCCTTGTTGCGGGGAGAGGAACAAACGGCATTTTCGGATATTGTCGGAGACATCTCCATCCTCGGTTCGATCAAATACGTCATCACGCTGGATACCGACACGCAACTGCCCCGCGACGCGGCGCGCACACTGGTAGCCAACATCGCGCATCCTCTCAATCGGCCGGTGTACGATGCCGACAAGGGACGCATCGTCGAAGGCTACGCGATCCTGCAACCACGCGCTTCGATCAGCCTGACCAGTGCAGGCCAGACACGCTTTACCCGATTGTTCGCGGGTGAGTCAGGCATCGATCCCTATACGCGCGAAGTATCGGATGTCTACCAGGATATTTTCGGCGAGGGTTCGTTCATCGGCAAGGGCATCTACGATGTGGACACTTTTCGTCAGGCCGTCGATGGACGCTTTCCGGAAAATCTCATTCTCAGTCACGACTTGCTGGAAAGCGGCTATGCGCGTTCAGCGCTGGTAACCGATGTCGACCTTATTGAAGAGCATCCGCCCAGTTACGCCATGGACGCCAGCCGGCGACACCGCTGGATACGCGGCGACTGGCAGCTTGCCGGCTGGCTACTGCCGCGCGTGCCAGGACCGCCCAGCCCAGATGCGTCTATCGAGCCAGGTGGATCAAAGGCGAAGCGACAACCGAACCCGCTCAGCGCCCTGTCGAGGTGGAAAATTTTCGACAATCTTCGACGCAGCCTGGTGTCACCGTCGCTGCTGGCCTTGCTGGCAGGTGGCTGGCTGTTTGGTCCGGGACCGGCATGGTTCTGGACCCTGCTGGTTGCTGCCGTGGTGTTCTTACCTACGATGCTGTCCACCGTGATCGGGCTCATGCGCAAACCTGATGAACGCGACTGGCTGCTGCACCTGAGCATGACTGGCAAATCCGCGGGCCACCCGTTAGTGCTCGCTTTACTGACGCTGGCTTTTTTGCCCTACGATAGCCTGATTTGCCTGGATGCGATCCTGCGTTCGGGTGTGCGTATGCTGTTCACGCGACGCGGATTGCTGCGCTGGCAACTGCAATCCTACGCCAGCCGCAACGCGCGCCGTAGCTTGCTCAATTTCATGCGTGAGATGTGGATCGCGCCTGTTGTGGCACTGGCGCTGGGCTTTGCGCTGTGGCAAACCCGCTCGGTGGAATGGACCTTCTGGGCACCTGTTTTGTTGCTCTGGTTAGTGTCGCCCGTTGTCGGCTGGTGGATCAGCCTGCCGCTGGTGTCACCGTTACCGGATTTGAGCATAGAGCAACGGCTGTTCCTGCGGACGTCGGCGCGGCGAACCTGGCGTTACTTCGCGGACTTCATCGGCCCAGAGGACAACTGGCTACCACCCGATAACTTCCAGGAATACCCGGCGCCGGTCATCGCCTCGCGCACCTCGCCCACGAATATCGGCATGTCGTTGTTGGCGAACCTGGCGGCGTATGATTTCGGTTACATTTGCGCCGGAGAATTCCTGCGGCTTGCCGAGAACACACTGGCAACAATGGAAAAGCTGGAACGCTACCGCGGCCATTTTTACAACTGGTACGACACGCACACGCTGAAACCGCTTTCCCCGCAATATGTCTCTTCCGTAGACAGCGGCAACCTGGCCGGCAGCCTGCTCACCCTGCAAGCTGGACTGATCGAATTGAAACATCAGCCAGTGCTGTCAGCAAACGCGTTTCAGGGGCTGCAGGACACCTTGCTGGTGTTTGTCGAACACCTGCCAGCATCACCAACACCAGAGCTTGCGATGCAGATCAGGCATCTGCAGGACACACTGCACGCACTCACATTGCCTGAACTCACAGCAACGGCGGCGCCACAGACACTGGCTGCCGCCTATAGCATACTGGATGAGATTCACCGCACTGACGGGGCGCTGGGTGCATGGCTGCCGGTGGATATCGATATCGATGGCGAACTGTATTACTGGGCACAGGCATTCGACCGGCAAGTCAGCGCAATCCTGGAAGACCTTCGGCTTCTGGTGCCCGAGTCTGATTCGGGGTCACGGCACTTCAGCAACATCCCGACACTCTCGGAACTGGCAACAGCATGCGCAGCCGGCACTGAAGCGCAGGCGCCAGCCTCTGCAGTCGCGGCGACAGGATCACGTTTCAGGCACGCGGTGGAGCGACTCAGAATCATCGACGGTCTGGTGGATCGTTGCCGCGAACTGGCGCTGATGGATTTTGAGTTTCTCTACGACAGGTCGCGCAACCTGCTGACCATCGGTTACGATGTGGGTGAACGGCGTCGCGATCCGGCCTGCTATGACCTGCTGGCATCCGAAGCGCGTCTGGCCAGTTTTCTGCTCATCGCGCAGGGCCAGGTACCGCAGAAGCACTGGTTCTCACTCGGCCGTCTGCTGACAAGCCATGGCAGCCACGTGAGCCTGATTTCGTGGAGCGGCTCGATGTTCGAATACCTGATGCCGCGGCTGGTCATGCCGAGTTACGACAACACTTTACTGGAGCAGACCTGCAAGGCCGCGGTGTCGCGCCAGATCGAATACGGCCGTCAACGCACCGTGCCCTGGGGCATTTCAGAGTCCTGCTATAACGCCACCGATATGCACCAGGTCTATCAATACAGGGCATTCGGCGTACCCGGGCTGGGCCTGAAACGCGGGCTGGGAGACGACCTGGTGATCGCGCCTTATGCCAGCGCACTCGCGCTGACGGTGATGCCGCTGGCAGCGTGTCGCAATTTGCAGATAATGGCCAGCAATGGTTTCCTCGGCGACTATGGTTTCTACGAAGCGGTCGATTACACACCTTCACGCGTGCCGCGGGGTAAGCATCACGCCATCGTGCGTGTCTTCATGGCGCATCATCAAGGCATGAGCCTGCTGGCATTTGAACACGCATTGCTCAACCGACCTATGCAACGCCGATTCATGTCTGACCCCCTCGCCCGGGCGACGGAATTATTGCTGCAGGAGCGTGTGCCGAAGCAAGGCGCAAGCTTGCACCTGCACGCTGCAGAAGTGAGCGCCAACGCACGTCCCGCCACAGCGGAATCAGGCGAGATCATGCGTGTATTTACTGATCCGAACACGCCTATTCCTGAAGTTCACCTGTTGTCCAATGGCAGCTACCACGTCATGTCGACCCATGCCGGTGGCGGTTACAGCCGCTGGCATGAGCTGGCCGTTACCCGCTGGCGCGAGGACACCACCTCCGATGGCTGGGGCACATTCATTTATTTACGCGACCGTGACAGCGGGCGTTACTGGTCAAGTGCGCATCAACCGACACTGCGCAAGGCCGATCACTACGAGGCGATCTTCGTGCAGGCGCGTGCTGAATACCGGCGGCGAGATCAGGCGATCGAAGCACACACCGAGATCAGCGTTTCACCCGAAGACGATGTCGAGATTCGCCGGGTCAAACTCACTAACCTGTCGTCCGCTACCCGTCATATCGAGGTAACGAGTTATGCGGAAGTTGTACTTGCGCCGTTGAATGCCGACCTGGCTCATCGCGCTTTCAGCAACCTGTTCGTGCAAACCGAAATCCTGCCCGAGCGTCAGGCGATCCTGTGCACGCGGCGGCCACGCACACCGGGGGAGCAGGTGCCGTGGATGTTTCATTTGCTGGCGGCACCAGAAGCGGTTGCCGACGAACCGTCTTACGAGACTGACCGCGCCAGATTTATCGGACGCGGCCGAACCGCGGTCAACCCGCAGGTACTGGATAATAGTGACAGCCTGTCGACGCTATCGAACACGGACGGCTCGGTGCTCGATCCCATCGTGGCGATCCGTCGCACCATCAGCTTGTCAGCCGACGAATCGGCGACCGTTCAGATCATCTCCGGTGTCGCGGAAACGCGCGAGGCGGCACTGGCTGTGCTCGACAAGTATTGTGACCGGCACTTCGTTGAGCGCGCTTTTGAAATGGCATGGTTCCAGAGTCAGGAAGTGCTGCGTCAAATCAACGCCAGCGAAGCCGAGGCACAGGTCTATGGCCGCCTGGCCAGCTCCGTGATTTACGGCAATGCATTGCGTCGTGCCGCACCCAGTGTCATTGCCCGCAACACGCTTGGTCAGTCCGGGCTGTGGAGCTTTGCGGTCTCGGGCGATCTGCCGATCGTGCTGATACGCATCGGCGACATCAACCGCATCGACCTGGTAAAACAGGTACTGCAAGCCCATACCTACTGGCGCATGAAGGGCCTGCTCTCTGACCTGGTGATCATCAATGAAGATTTCTCGGGCTACCGCGCGGTTCTGCACGACCAGATCATAGGGCTGATCAACGCAGGTCCAGAAGCGCAGGTTATCGACAAGCCGGGTGGCGTCTTCGTGCGACGCGCAGAAGAACTGTCAGAGGAAGATCGGGTATTGTTCCAGTCTGTCGCTCGCGTCGTACTCACCGGCAGCGCCGAAACATTGGTCGAGCAGGTGGCACGCCGCGTGCCGGCAGAACGTGTGCCGGAGCGTCTGAAGCCAATACTGCAAGCTGAAACTGAACCGGACCAGCCGCTGATGGTACGCGATCGCATTTTCTGTAACGGCCTGGGAGGCTTCACGCCCGACGGGCGCGAATACGTCGTCACTCTCGAGCCGGACCAGAGTACACCCGCGCCATGGGTCAATGTCATTGCCAGCCCGCACATCGGTACGGTCGTCAGCGAGAGCGGCAGTGCGTATACCTGGGTGGAAAATGCCCACGAGTTCAGGCTGACGCCCTGGCACAATGACACGCTCAGCGACACTAGCGGCGAGGCGTTATACATCCGCGACGAGGAAACGGGTGTGTTCTGGTCGCCGACGCCGTTGCCCGCCCGCGGTCGTTCCGGTTATGTGTGCCGACACGGATTCGGCTACAGCGTGTTTGAGCATTACCAGGCCGGCATTTCCTCGAAACTGTTCAGCTACGTGTCAATGGACGCAGCGGTGAAATTCGCGGTAGTGAGACTGCGCAACCATTCTGGGCGCCCACGACGCCTGTCGCTGAGCGGGTACTGGGAGCTGGTGCTCGGTGAGTGGCGACACACCAATCTGATGCATATTATTACCGAAATGGATCCGCACAGCGGTGCGCTGTTTGCCCGCAATCCATACGGCCGTGAATGCGCCAACCGGGTCGTGTTTGTGCAGGTCAGCGAGCCAGATAGAACGCTGACCGGAAACCGTACCGAGTTCATTGGCCGCAACGGTTCGCTGGCCAACCCGGCGGCGATGCGCCGCGAGCGTTTGTCGGGCAGGACCGGGGCGGGCCTTGATCCGTGCGCCGCGATGCAGACCCGGATCGAACTGGCCGATGGAGAAGAGCGCGAGATTGTGTTCGTGTTCGGCGCGGCCCGCAACACCGACGAAGCACAGCATTACATTCGGCAATACGGCGGCCCGGCCGGCGCGCGGCAGGCACTGGAAGCGGTGTGGGAATACTGGAACCACACCCTGGGCGCAGTGCAGGTGGAGACACCGGATCAGGCGCTGGACGTGATGACCAACGGCTGGCTACTCTACCAGACTCTGTCGTGCAGGCTCTGGGGCCGCAGTGGTTATTATCAGTCAGGCGGTGCCTACGGTTTCCGCGATCAACTGCAGGACACCATGGCGTTGATCCATGCGACACCGTGGCTCGCCCGCGAACAGCTGATCCGCTGCGCCGGGCGCCAGTTTCCCCAGGGTGATGTGCAACACTGGTGGCACCCGCCCAACGGCCAGGGCGTACGCACCCATTTCTCCGATGACTATCTGTGGTTACCGTATGCAGCCTGTCGTTATGTGCTCGCGACCGGCGATACCGGCATACTCGAAGAGCCGGTCAATTTTCTGGAGGGCCGTGAGCTGAATCCGGAAGAAGAGGCTTACTACGACCAGCCGCAACGTTCGGCCGAAGCGGCGAGCCTGTATGACCATTGCGTGCGTGCCATCAGGCACGGTTTACGTTTCGGTAAACATCAATTGCCGCTGATGGGCTGCGGTGACTGGAACGATGGTATGAATCTCGTCGGTCGTGATGGCAAGGGTGAGAGCGTCTGGCTGGCGTGGTTCCTGTACGAGAACCTGCAGTTGTTTGCAGGCCTGGCGCATGACCGGGGCGACGAGACCTTTGCCGAAGAATGCCGCGGCCAGGCTGCGTTGCTGCTTAACAACATCGAAGACAAAGCCTGGGACGGCGCCTGGTATCTGCGGGCCTGGTTCGATGATGGCAATACATTAGGCTCGGCCAGTGATGACGAATGCCAGATCGATTCAATCAGCCAGAGCTGGGCAGTCATATCGGGCGGCGGTGACCTCACACGCGCACGTCGGGCGATGGCGGCGGTAGAAAAACGCCTGGTGCGAAGCGATGCGCAGTTAATCAAATTGCTCGATCCGCCCTTCGATAAATCCGATCTCGAACCCGGTTATATCAAGGGCTACGTGCCCGGCGTGCGTGAGAACGGTGGTCAATACACCCATGCCGCAATCTGGGCCACAATGTCATTCGCGATGCTGGATGACAGGAAACACGCGTGGGAATTGTTCGCCATGCTCAATCCCATCAACCACGGTAGCAGGCCTGAAGAGACCGAGCGCTACAAGGTCGAACCCTACGTGATGTGCGCGGATATTTACGCTGCTCCGCCACACACGGGCCGGGGCGGCTGGACCTGGTACACCGGGGCAGCGGGCTGGATGTACCGTCTGAGCGTGGAAACCCTGCTGGGCCTGCAACTGGAAGTGGACCATCTGCTCATAGCACCGTGTATCCCGGCCCATTGGGAGACATACAAAATCCACTATCGCTATCGCGAGACGGTGTATCACATCACCGTCAAGCGCGTCGGCGAAAAGTCGGAGCATGTGATCCACGTGTCACTGGACGGCGCCCTGGTCAATGGGGCCGGCATCGATGGCGCAGGACGACCGCAGGGCATAATCCCGCTTGTGGACGACCACCGGGAGCACTATGTCGAGGTGGAATTGAGCTAAATGCAAAAGCCTGGATTTAATCAGACACACATCACATGATCTCTCGATGGGCTAACAGTGGCGAGTGTCTCAAATATGGCCTGAAGCGGGCCTGCTTAAAATCTTGCTTAACTACCGGTTTCGGCCAGAAGCGGAAGTTCAATAAAGATCTTTTTTCAACGCAAAGGCCGCTAAGAAGCAAAGGACGCAAAGTGTTACTGGATTGTAATACTATGAAACTACATTAGTTATTTGCTTTTTCTTTGCGTTCTTGGCGCCTTTGCGCTCTTTGCGTTAAATAATATGTATATGTCTGGAACGGGTTGTCGGCTCAACTTCCGTGAACGGCTGGCACTCCCATTTCACGCAGTCGATACAGGCGTTCCTGTTCTTCGTCCCGGGCGGCTTCGATGACCTGCAGCACTTCATCCACATCAGCGTCTTGTGCGTTTTCTTCAAACCGGCCGGTTAATTCGACCTCAGGGTGTAATTCGCCGTTTTCGTACAGCGCCCAGATTTCCTTGGCGTATTGACTCGCATGCAATTCGGGGGCGTGTAGTGCGTAATAGCCTGTGATGTTGTTTACGTCACGCTCCAGCATGCTCCAGGCGTTGTTATTGGCCGCTGCGTCCACGGCCTGAGGCAGATCGATAATCACCGGGCCGGTTTCATCCACCAGCACATTGAATTCGGACAGGTCGCCGTGCACCAGCCCGGCACAGAGCATACGCGTCACGTATTGCATGACAACCGCGTGATCCTGCAACGCCTGTTCCATGGACATCGCGATATCGTTCAGGCGCGGTGCGACATTACCCTCGTCATCGGTGATGAACTCCATCAGCAGGACGCCGTCAATGCAACCGTAGGGTTGCGGGACGCGTACACCGGCATGGGTCAGACGATAGAGCGCATCCACTTCGGCAGTCTGCCAGGTTTGCTCCTGCTCGTTACGGCCGAACTTGGAGCCCTTCTCCATCGCACGGGCACGGCGGCTGTTACGCACTTTGCGGCCTTCCTGATAGAGCACAGCCTGTTTGAAGCTGCGTTTGTTCGCTTCCTTATATACCTTGGCGCAGCGGATCTCGGCACCACAGCGTACGATATAGACGGTCGCTTCCTTGCCGCTCATCAACTGGCTGATGACTTCATCCACCAGGCCGTCATCAACCAGGGGCTGGAGTCGTTTTGGTATTTTCATGGCACCTTATACCCTACCTGGACGCTGGAGGGAACGGCCTGGTTCTATAAAGGCTCTTTTTGCCGGTAAATCTCGATATTCAGCATACTTTTAACCAATCGACCATGGATTTTGTCAATAAGGTAATAAAGCGATATTAAAGCTGGTTTTTGACATAATGCAGTTAACTATCCCATTTACTCCCCCCTCCCGATGCCCACTGAATTTCACTCTGCCGAAACTGATGCGATTATCGCCGCCACTCGAACCTGGCTCGAACGCGCCGTCATCGGTCTTAACCTGTGTCCCTTCGCCAAATCGGTTCACGTGAATCAGCGCGTGCGCTATGTTGTGAGTGGCGCGCAGTACACTGATGAGCTGTTGCAAGACCTCTCCAGTGAACTTCGCGCTTTGCATGATGTAGACCCCGACGTTTGCGAGACAACGCTGTTAATTCATCCTGGAGTACTGACGGAGTTTATTGAGTACAGTCATTTTCTGCGCGCAGCCGAGGCCGCTGTGTCAAAGCAGGGACTGGCGGAGGAATTTCAGATCGCAAGCTTCCATCCTGATTACCAGTTCGGTGATGCGGGGCCGGATGATATCGAGAACTGCACCAATCGTTCTCCTTATCCAATGTTGCACCTGTTACGAGAATCGAGCATCGCGCGCGCAGTGGCCGCCTTTCCCTACGCTGCCGTGATCTATGAAAAAAACATCGAGACATTGCGCCGCCTCGGCCATGCGGGGTGGCAACGCTTATGGATTACTGGTGATGTCGAATCTTCCAGCTAAGGTGACAATCGGGGTTGGACAGCGTAAGCCCTAGCCAGATAGCAATTGTCGCTATAATAGAGTTAATTGCTCTCTGAACCTGTTTTTTCTTTATTCTCAGAGCTTTTACTCTGACTTCAAATATTATTCCACTATCTCAACACCTCGCCAAAAAGACACATGATCTTTTATTTCTTTTGCAGCTTCCTTTGGTGCCGAATAATACCAGGCGGCATCTTTATTTTCTTTACCATCAACCACAATGGAATAATAACTCGCTTCACCTTTCCAGGGACAATGAGTCGCAGTGTCACTTAAAGAAAAAAAGTCCATATTTAATGATGATGCCGGAAAGTAATGATTATTTTCCACAACAACCGTTTCATCACTATCTGCCAATATTTGATTGTTCCAGATTGCTTTCATTTATTATTTCCTAATTACATATCACGCTCGAGCGACTTACTATGTGTTGACTGTAAATATCGCATGAACATTAATAAGGTGCCCGGTTTTTTAGTTTCATATTCTCACGAAATATGGCAACGCCACTAAAACAGAACCCACAACTACAAGCATGTATACGTTCGGGATAAAATAAGGGAAGACCAGTAGAGCGATGCCGACAATTAATGGAACTACTGCTCTCTGCTTTCGTGCATATACAAGGAATCCAAGACCGAATGCTCCGAACGCCATTGCCCAAATAAGATGTGTTGTATTTTCCATTTTATAAATTGCTAAGGTAAACCCGGGTCAGAAGCAATTATTTCTAATATTAGAGTTAATTGCTCTCTTGCCCGGCTTATTTGCGCAACGTACAGTCCACGTTTTTTATGACGACATCAATAAATGAATTGTTAGAAGTTTTAGTCATTTGTCTTCCTGAATAAATGATAGTGAAGACAATAGCTTTACAATAATTAAATACAATATAAATGCGACAGGCAAAGACAAAAGCATTGTAATCGCAGAACTAACTGACTCAGATTGAAATGATGACCCTGTAAGCAAATCAAATATCTCTATGACAGTACTTAAAAGTAACAATATTGTAAGTGCTGTTAATATCTTTACTGAGCTAAAAGTGAGTTTTCTCGCTGAAATATAACCAGCCCAGAACATAATTATTGCAAATGGGACAATAGCTAGAAATGTGTAATCTGGGCTTTGTTCTTCTGACCTGGCTGTGAATGTTGTGTATATAACAAATATGGTAAGGAATACCCCGTATATCGCCAACAACGCGGCATATAATCTAAGCATTAAACTCCATATCTTTACGCTAGTTAAAGACACATCATTTACCTTTAGCGCTTAAAAAAACCGGATCAGTCATCAGATATCTCTAATATTAGAAACGATTGCTCTCTGACCCTGTTTTTTGAGCGCAGTGTTGTGTATTTAGCTTAAACCATATTTCTATTTCAGAGGATTATCTGAGTTAATTTGTCTTGATATATGTAGCTGCTGAAGCACACTGTCGTGAGTAATACGATCAGACAGGCACAACCTTGTTTGCACAAGGCCCCTTCTGACCCTGTCCTTCTTCGTATTCAACTTTCTGGCCATCACTGAGCGTTGCATAGCCGCCCGAGCTCTTGATTTCAGAATGATGAACGAACAGATCTTTTCCTCCATCCTCTGGAGTGATGAAACCGAAACCTTTGTCTGCATTAAACCACTTTACTGTACCTGTACTCATGTCGTGTTTTTCCTCGTTAAACTAATATAAATTAAACTGCTGTATTCTGACTTTTTCTACAGAATTTTCAACAACAACATGCATCATAACTGAAATGTACTGATCATATTTAGGAATTATCAGGGTTCAGACTAATATTATTTCAGCGGAATGCATATCATGCTAAGTAAATACCAGTCTGATACCTACTATTCGCTTGCGCCAAATGAGTCTAATATAGATTTGTCACCGACCCCATTGATTTGCTAAACCCTTACATCTAATTTATCACCAAAGCCAGCCTTGCTTAAACATTAGATTTCGAGACCAAATACATTTATTTAAGCTCTTATATCAATTATTTTTCGAACCATCTTCAAACAAATCATAAGATCAGGCAGGTCCGACCCCGGTAGCGAATAATTTGTTGTACCTGATATACAAACACGTCAAAAAGCTTTCAGCGCTGTACCTGGTGGGCTTTTGGCTACTGTTTGCACACCCGGCCAATGCAATGGATTTACACTGTGACCTGGCAGAAAACAGCCAGATTAACCCGGCCATCATTGAAGCCATGCTAGAGGCCGCTAACAAAGGTTATTTTTTACCGCGTCGATTCCCGCATCTCGAATGTTGCTTTTCAGGTTAATCATTTACCTTTCAGCACGGTAAAAGGCAGTTTCAATGAATTTGATGGTGGCCTGGCCATACCTGTTGAAGCAGACCAGTCCAGACAAATTTTATTTCTTATCAAGGTCAACAGCATGGCAACCGGTAACAATGATCTGGATGATTACCTCAAAAGCACGGTTTTTTCGATGCCGCACAATACCCTGATATCATTTTTGTCAGCACAGGCTTTGAATGGATTAATGAAACAACAACACGCTTACATGGTGAGTTAACTCTGCGCGGCAAAACACGACCACTCGTATTTAATGTAACCATAAATACAGCTGAAAATTATAACATTGAACAAAGTTTTAAAATGACCATGAGCGCCAACGCAGAAATTCAGCGCTCAGACTTTGGCATGTACGAACTGCCACTGCTTGTCAGCGACACCGTCAGTTTTAACTTTAAAATTGAAGCTTCCCGGGTGGGCAGTCAAATCTAACTTGGTAAGAGAGGTAATACAACAACACAATTGATATAGAAAATTATCGAGTCTGACTCCATGATCTACATGGAATGTCAAAACAGGTAGAGTCAAAGGTTAGCGCTGCCTTTTTTCTCCGCTGTCTATAAGTCTCACTTCTTCTTATCCTTCACATTTTACATCCCGGACCGGGGCGTACTGGTTCTTCAGGAGGACACACTGACCTTCATCGCCGAGTATCCATTCCAGATAATTCTTCACATCACCGGTTGCCGGTTCATTGGTATACATATAAAGCGGACGGCTAATGGGATAAGTGTGCTCAGTAACGCCTTTTATTGCGGGTATCGCACAAGGTTCATCGGATTTTTCCGCAAGGCAGGCAGCATTAACGTCGGGCGTGGCGTAAGCGAAGCTGCTATAGCCGATAGCACAGGGCGTTTTGACCACCAATCCAACCAGATC
>CAZRKQ010000033.1:0-14313 GCA_964600755.1 uncultured Thiotrichaceae bacterium | reverse complement strand
TGGTGCAGGTTATCCTGCTCGAACGGGATTCCGTCCGGTACTTCACTCGGCGTGGTGTAGATGCTCATATCGAGCTTGAGTGCATGCAGGTTCTCCATTATTTCAGCGTAGAAATCGGAGACAGAACGCGGTTTCAGCGGCATGCGCCGTTGTGCCCCGTCAATCGTTGCCATCACCAGCTGGTGGTCAATGAAATCAAAATTGATTTCGAAGGCCGTACCGCCATACGGAATCGGTGACGTGCCCAGTCCCCGTGCCGTTACGTAGAGGGGCACGTGCCATGAGTGGTTGGTCCAGGGGGTTTGTGACAATCTAATTTTACCGACGATTTGCGCCCACATGTGCAGGGTCGCTGCAGTATCCGACCATTCCGCGAAGGGCAAATCAGGCCAGTCGGTACTGCTTGAACGATTAGGTTGACTCATGACTGATGTTCTCCCATCCACCTGGAGTGGATAAGTACAAGCTGGCGTAGTGGGCCACCTTGTCAGGCTATTCGTGTTTTACAAATATCAGATTGTCAGTATCAAAACCAAGTTCCCTCGATGTTTTAACAAAACGGGCAACCAGTTCATCATTGACGCTCGGTGTTCTCGACAGCAGCCAGAGATAGGATTTGTTGTAACCCGCAACAAATGCATATTGATACTCTTCCTTATCAAGCTCGAACACCACGTAGGAGCTGTAAAAAGGGCCAAAAAAGGAAACTTTCAAATGCCCCCTGGATTCACTGTTTACAAACAAGGCTTTACCTTCAACGTCCTGCCATTTGTTATCTGCAGTATCAAAGCCGCGGTTAATCACTTTTACACCGCCGTCATCCCGTAAAACGTATTCAGCAGTTACTTTATCGAGGTCGCGCTCGAAGGAATGATCAAGCCGGGCGATCTCGTACCATTTGCCCAGGTATCTGTTGACATCAAAACCGTCAACGGGAGTTACATCTTCAGGCAGGCCGGTACAGCCTGCTGTAAAAATCGATATCAAGACAACAATAAAAACACGTTTATATTTTATCGATGACTGTACAATTGGGTTTGTCATAGTGAAATGCTCCTGCGATTCATTGTTGGATTTATCATTCTGATGAAATACCACCATAATCAATACCAGTCAGGTACGCCATCTCCCGGTGCCACGTGGTCAAATCATCAACACAGAATTGATTCAGGTGATCATGGCCACATGCGCGTGCCATCACCTGCATTAATTCGGTCGCGGCGCGAAAGAAATTGTTCAATTGCTGCGCGCCCGTTTCGATGTTCAGACGTTGCCGCAGGTGCGGCTTTTGCGTGGCGATACCGACCGGGCAATTGTTGGTGTGGCAGGCGCGCATGCCCAGGCAGCCAATCGCCTGGATCGCAGCATTGGATATCGCAATGGCATCTGCACCCAGTGCCAGGGCTTTAATAAAATCCGCAGGTAGACGCAAGCCGCCGGTAATCACCAGGCTGACATCCTTTCGGTCGCTCTGGTCAAGAAAGAGGCGGGCACGGGCCAGGGCCGGGATGGTAGGGACTGAAATATTATCCCTGAACAATAACGGTGCCGCACCGGTGCCACCACCGCGCCCGTCGAGGATTATATAATCCACGCCAATCTGCAGTGCCGCTTCAATATCACGTTCAATATGCTGGGCGGAAAGCTTCACGCCGATGGGGATGCCGCCGGCGGCTTCGCGTACTTGTTCGGCAAAATCGCGATAATCTGCGACATGCTCCCAGTCAGGAAAACGTGCCGGCGAGATCGCGGCTTCACCCTCGGCCAGGCCACGCACTTCAGCGATCGCCCCTTTTACTTTTTCGCCGGGCAAGTGCCCGCCTGTACCCGTTTTCGCACCCTGGCCACACTTGAAATGAAATGCCTGGCATTGCCGAACCTTATCCATTGAATAACCAAAGCGCGCAGAAGCCAGTTCGTACAAGTAACGGGAGTTGGCAGCCTGCTCATCGGGTAACATGCCGCCTTCACCAGAGCATATACCGGTACCGGCTAGCTCGGCACCCGACGCCAGTGCGACCTTGGCTTCCTGAGAAAGCGCACCGAAACTCATGTCGGAAACGAACAAGGGTCTCTCCAGTAGTAGCGGTTTTTTAGCATTGGAGCCAATGACAACCTCGGTGCCGACAGACGCATCATCGAGCAAAGGAACTTGATGCAATTGCGCGGTGAGGATTTGTATATCTTCCCACCTGGGCAATTGATCACGTGGCACGCCCATGGCGCTGATGCGTCCGTGATGTCCAACTTGAGACAAACCATATTGAGAGAGATGTTGAATGTACTGGGTGTGGGGTTCCTCGGGGGCGCCGTGAATATCCTTGTACAGGCCCTGGTAGGCATCACGATTATAAGGCTGCGGGTTGTCGATAGCCCAGGCTTTGATTTCATCTTCGTCAACCCAGATCTTGCCATCATCCAGCCATGACGAAAAACGGTGCAAGCGTTCGTCCGGGTTATACGAGCTCACCCCGGTCTTGAAACTGTAATCCCAGTTATGTAGTCCGCATATCAGGTTTTCACCTTTAACACAGCCATCAGACAGCAGCGCACCGCGATGCAGGCAACGGCCATACAGCACTGAAACTTCATCTTCTTCTTGCCAGCGAATCATGACCAGGTCTACATTTGCTGCTAATGCGTAGGCCGGTACCAGCGGTTCGAGTGCATCCCAATCGTAAACAGGTATTTTTTTCATACATTGGCCTTTTTAGAAAAATCGAGGGTTCCAGCTTTAGTTTGCATTACCCAGGGTTTCATTGCGTATCCGCTTTGTCAATCACAGCCTGTGATGCCTGCTGCCAGTCTTTGTCGGCCTGGGTCGAAAGATGATCTTCATCGGATTGCATGGTCTCGCGCAAACGTTCACGCGCGTCTGCTGAAATGCGTATGCGCACATCAAAGTCCTCGTGATAGTGTTGATAAATTTCGCGCAGTGTTTCTTCGTCGTGTGCACGAAAGCGGTGTGTTGCCTGCTTTGCGCGCCAGGCGGTAAAGCCCAGCTGTTTCAATGTTTCTTCGCCAAGTTTTAATGCACCCTCAAAGGTTTCGCGTTCAAACGCACAGACTCCTTCTTCGAGTAACTCGAATACGTGGGCGAGGTCCCACGCACGGGAAATAATCTGCAGGTGAGGAAAGTTCTCGCGCACCAGCTCGGCGAGCCGTAACATGCCTTCGCGCTCGTCGATGGCGATGACAAACACTTTCGCACTATCAGCACCGGCTGCACGCAACAAATCCAGACGGCAGGCATCGCCATAGAATACCTTGAAGCGGAAGCGCCGCAGGGTTTCAATGTGATCGGGATCATGCTCCAGTACGGTGGCATCGATACCGTTTGCATGCAGCAGGCGACCGACGATCTGACCGAAACGGCCGAAGCCGGCGATAATGACCGGGTGCCCCTGGTCTTCCATTTCATCCATGGGTGGTGCGAGTGTGTGATCCAGGCGCGGTGCAATCAACCTGTCGTTGATGACCATCAACAGTGGTGTGGTGAGCATTGACAGGGCGACGGTGACAATCAGGGTGTCGGTAATCGGAGCGGGAAATACACCAAACGTTTGTGCAACACCGAACAGTACAAATGCAAACTCACCACCCTGGGATAATACCAGCGCGAACAACGGCAACTGGCGGGCCGGGAGGCCGTAGATGCGACCGAGTGTGTAGAGAATGATTGCTTTCATCGACACCAGGCCCAGTGCCAGTGCGGCAATCAGTATTGGGTCGCGCAACAGAATGCCGAAATCAATCGACATGCCCACGGCGATAAAAAACAAGCCCAGCAGCAGTCCCTTGAAGGGTTCGATGTCTGATTCCAGCGCGTGGCGATATTCCGATTCAGCCAGCAGTACACCTGCCAGAAAAGCCCCGAGGGCCATCGACATGCCGGCTGCCTGCATTAGCAGTGCGGTGGCGATTACAAGCAGTAATGAAAAAGCCGTAAATACCTCGCGCAGCTCGGTGGCGGCGACCAGGCGCAACACGGGGCGCAGCGCATAACGGCCGCCGACGATGATCAATACGATGACGCCGATGGCCTGCAGCAAGGCCAGCCAGTCAAAGCCGCTGCTTGCTTCATCCGCTGTGCTGACTCCCAGCAGTGGAATCACGGCGAGCATGGGTATCACGGCGATATCCTGGAACAACAACACTGAAAAACCACTGTGCCCCGCCGGCGTGGGTAACAGGTTTCTTTCATTAAGTAATTGCAAGGCCATCGCGGTTGAAGACAATGAAAGTCCCATCGCGGCAACCACCGCGACAGAACTGTTCAACCCGAATGCCATGCCAATACCCGCAAGTATCGCTGCAGTGACCATGACCTGGGCGGCGCCAAGGCCGAGGATCGGTTTGCGCATTGCCCACAGCCGAGCCGGATTGAGTTCAAGACCGATGGCGAACAGCAGCAGGACGACACCGAATTCGGCAAAATGCAGGATGTCTTCGGCTTCGCGGATCAGGCCCAGCCCCCAGGGGCCTATTGCAACCCCCGCCAGCAGGTAACCCAGCACGGCACCAAAACCCATGCGTTTAGAAAGTGGAACCGCGAGTACCGCAGCCAGAAGGTACACGAAGGCATTGAACAACAGGCTGTGATTGTCCACATTAACTCCCGGTTAGCTGTCAGGCTGGTAGTCTTTGAGGATACGACGATAGCGCGTTGCGTGCGCGGCGACAACATCGGCTGGCAGGCTGTGCCCACCATGCAGCACCAGTGGCGGCATAAAGCGCATGCCGCAAAAACGCGCGGTTTGTTCAACAGGGCGGATCAGCTCTTCAAACGGGTAGTGGTGGATTCCGCCGGGCCTGTACTCCTCGGCCGGCGCCCCGGTGCTGACCGCCAGCAGGAAATCCTTGCCCTGAAGCGCGGTGCCTCCCGGTCCGTATGCAAAGCCCTGCAGCAACACTGTATCCTGGAAATGCTTGATGATGGCGGGTGCTGCATACCAGTATATCGGGTGTTGAAACACGATCAAATCGGCGTTACGCAATACCACCTGCTCGGTTGCGGTGTTGATGAAGAAATCGGGATACAGCTCGTACAGGTCTCGAAAGTTGACGTACGGAAGATCAAGCACGGCGTCTCTCATTGCACGATTGATCACCGAGTTCTCTATAGCGAGGTGTGCACAATACACCACGATCTTCGATTCACTGCCCATATGTTTTCTCCCTGATGGCGCAACTTGTCTGGCCTGTTATTTGTCCCATCTAGCAGGACGAAATAAGGCCCATGCAGACCTTATGATAAAAACTCGTTTTGATCGAACATTATCTCAAAAACAGGAACAAAGAGTGTCTGATAGAAATATTCTCTAACACTGTTTCCGTATAACAACACTATCAGGTTTACCTATGATGAGTGATAGTAAATTGATACAGATGATTTTTAGGGGCATTGCTTTATTATTGATATTTCCTGCTATCTCGAGGGCAGACTATTCGCTGCTCAAGCATGCGGATCAGGTTATTAATATTGAGTATGCCTCAAGCCTTAATGAGGAAGCACGCCAGCAAACACACCACTGGTTGCAGCGTGTAACTGATGCATTGCGTACAGTGTATGGCGAGTGGCCAAATGACAGCTTCGGTATAACCATCAAGCGAAGTTCAAGCCGCGGCAGCCCGGTCCCCTGGGGAGAGGTCAACCGGGGTGATCCCACTACTGTTTTATTGGTTATAAATCCTGCTTTTGATTTTGAAACTTTGCTCAAAGACTGGACTGCTTATCATGAGCTGAGCCATTTACTGATTCCATACAGAGGTTACGGCGATCTGTGGTTTTCAGAAGGACTAGCGACTTATTACCAGAACATCATCCAGGCACGCAATGGTGCCATCAGTGAGCCAGACTTATGGAATAAAATTGCCAGCGGATTTGATCGTGGCCACAAACAGCAGCAATGGCCAAACATTACACTGACAGAAGTCAGTGAAAATATGTATCGATACGGCAACTATATGCGCGTTCACTGGAGCGGTGTGCATTACTGGTTAACTGCTGATTTGAAACTCAGACGGCACAGTCAAAACAAATTAACACTGGATACTTTGCTCAAGAAGCTTAAAACCTGCTGCGAGAATCAATCAATGTCAGCCGAAGCCCTTGCTGGAAAACTCGATCAACTTGCAGACATGGATATGTTTATGCCCATGTTTATTGATTATAGAGACAGCTATGCCATGCCGGATTACACTGCAACATTGCTGGAACTTGGAGTAGTGCATAATATATATAACGATTCTATATCGTTAACAGACGATGCACCTAATGCGCAAATCAGAAAAAGTATTTACAAAGGCGGTTTATAAAATTAGAGGCTCAAATGAATATAATGAAGTGTAAAGCGCTGGCTGACCAAATCGTGGCTGGCTAATAGGGTGAGTGGTGCGCGCACCTTAAGTGCATTTTTAAGCTAAATGAACCTACTCAGCCTCCACCCGCAAATTCCCGTCATTGGCTTTACCCAGATCCACCTTTAAACGAGTCGGCGACCAGCCATGCACCTTGTCGTGGGCCTCAATGTAAACAGTCGTGATTGCTTCCGGTATTTTTACGCTAACCAGGCCACGGGTAAAGGGCTGTTCATCAACATGGGGATGGTAGAGCACCCGGTCCCCAAGTATATTGCCTTCGCTATCAACTACCCGCCAGTTGTCCGCGTAGTGGTCCCAGCCTGAGTCAGCATGTTGCAGGGTTACACGTACCGACCATTGGTTGTTGCCAACGCTGTGAAAATCCGCAGCAAGGATCTTTGCATTATCGGCTGTTGACGTGTTAAGAAAAATGAGGGCCAGAAGACCGGCTGCCAGGGTATCCGCTCTATTGAACTTATTCATCGAATTTCGCAGTGCTCGGAAAATGATTAGAGAGACCTAAGGGTTGTGTTAATTGTCGCCCGGCGTAATTGAGCGAGTGTCCTTTAATGAGTGAATTATTATATGAAGTTAGCTATTTCTGCCTGCGCAGATAAGCAGCATGATCCTCTCCAGTGCTGGCTGTCACAGAAACCAGTTCCCAGCCTTGCGCACCAAGTTTATTAAGTATGTCTGTTTTTTTGGTATCCAGAAAACCGCCGTGAGCTTGTTTAACAACGCGCGCGCCCGCAGCCGGGCCAGGTAGAAAAACAACCTGATACTCCCATACGTCATTTGCCAGTGCAGTATTTGAGAAGATTAAAATAGATACTAATATCAAATGCTTAAACATAGTCATTTCTCATCTGGATTCACAACGCTCGTGTTCACGGAATTATATATTTCAGTACAGTATACATCTGGTGGGATGACTTGTTATGTTGCTTCTTTATTCTACTAGACGAAAACATAAATTAAAAAGGCGCCAAAACCTGCTGCAAAAACACCGCTAGCACGTCCTAAAGGCTTTGATAAAGACAACGCCCAAGACATCAGGCGATTGAAGTTACGCCTGCCCATTATGCCCAGGATTAGAGCGGCAGCAATAGATAGCCAGCCGAGAATTTCAATTACAAACGGAAATTTAGCCACGTTGGACTGAGATATAAGCAGGGCACCAATAACCAGCCTTATTACAACTGCTAATATATGTAATGACAGTTTGTCCAGGTTAGTTCGCAAATAGCCAAATATAACTTCCGGGTTGATTACAATTACTATTCCGGCGAGTAGGGTCAGTGCGCCGAATAGTATTATCAATAGGGTCATAATTTGTTTCCTGTATTAGCAAAACGACAAGCAAAGCGAGTCACGAGCGGCTTGTTTTGCGGACCGGCTGAAAGCGATAGTTGTTTTTTAGCCTGGCATCTCTACTAACTCTGACACCTCGAGTGAGCCGCCGATATCAAGAAAAGGGCAAGCCCTGGCAATCGATAGTGCCACCTCCATGGAATCCGCCTCAATAATAGTGTAACCAGACATTGTCGACGCACCCCCATTGGTAACACTGCCGTCAGAGTTTACTGTGTTCGTATCCTTAAGCGGATTAGCAGGGCTAACTGCTGAGTCGCCCAATGAAGATAACCATTGCTTATATCTGGCGAAATGTTGTTTACCTTCTTCTGGGGTAGAGGGCTGATTGCCACCTAGATAAACAATGACGTATTGAGACATTTGTGTTACTCCTTTGTTGGGAGTTAATTTGTTCTGCACTTATAAAAAAATATAAAGTTAAGCATCAGAGTGGTCGATTATGGCGTCAGTTGGATGCACCTGTTAGAAGCTGTATTCCTGGTAATTGTAAAATTATATCTTGCCCCAATTAATGTGTCTTCCCTTTCTATCACTAACAAAAATAACGCATCGTCTATTAACGCCATGAGAAGTCAGTGATTTATGGAACAGGTTAATCAAGTAGAAACTGTAACCGTTCATCAGTTTTTGCCGGCGTGATCTCAATAATTTCCGCGCTTACACATTTTCAGTTACAAACGGATCATCATTGACTCTGATTTGAAGTTCTTCTAGCGACGTATTGTGCGCTACAATCCCACCACCCAACTTAGGCTGGAGGCTACCGACTATTAAAAATACATCTTCATCAAGACCGCGTTTGATCCACTCGTTATGACCTTCCATGAATTGACCGGCTTGAGCTTTATTATCAGAAAACTTTAGCAGTATGATAAACATCGGATTTGTTCTCCTGCTTATTTGAAAGATTGAGCATATTGGGTGAGCGTTTTTTGCGCGTCCGAATTGAGTGAGTTGTATTGCTTATTAAGCACTGATTAACTGACAAAATAATAAAATATAGCAATTATTATTATTACGAATAAAATAATACTTAATAAGAAATTAGTATTGCTTCTTTTTTCTTTACTAACATTATTGATTATAGATGCACTTTCATACTCTGCTATTAATGTTCTAGCTAGTTCAACATCTTCGTCAGCAACATGAATATTAGCGAAGTCCGTTGCTGCCAAATCGCCAATTCCACCCTGTAGGTAATAACCGCCAACATGAGCTTCTATACCATTAGCTCGCAGCATACCGGAAACTATATTAGCTTCATTAATATCGCTTGCTTTGTATATAAGTTTCATCTTATTTTAAAAGGATAACGCTCAGCATTACCGATCACTTTATATGCCTTGCAGCAATGTGAAACGGCGCAGAAAATGGTCAGGTTGATACAATTGTCAGGCATCGCTACGTCCTTCAGGTGGAATATCAAGCCAGAGAGCCTTGAGAGAAAGGTTGATGTCGACCAAGAACAGAATTAGTGAGGAGACCAGGCTGAGCATGCAGAGAATGAACAGTGTCACGATGAACGCGGCGATGCTCATCTTCAATAGAGCACCCAGGAACAGACTAATGATTAGTAGAGATGCCAGGAGGACGCTTAGGACTGCCAGTGCGATGCTTGCTCTGGCGAGATTTGCCCGGCTTGAGAGGACTCTGAGCTCTGCGAGTATACGTACGCGATCGGTATCTAATGTGCCGTTGAGATTCCGCGAGAGAAGACGAGACCGGTCGATGACGCGCCCTAAACGATTAGTCATGCTCAAGAGGATGAGGCCCACCCCTGAAATGAGGATGACCGGGCCAATCGACAGCTGCAACGTAGTGATGAGATCAGTAAGTGACATGTAGAGTTCCAGGTATTTAATATAGACCGCGATGCTTCAAATCATCCCCTGTGAAGCCTGACGGTTGAGTTAAGGGGCGCTGCGCGTTTTATGCGCAGCGTTCAGCCCGCGTTTTTTTGCGGGCATGCTTAAATGATTTGTTAGGCGGCGCTTATATTAACTTTTTGTACGCTACCAAGCTTGACACGTTTTTTAGCCTGCCAAAGATCATAAGCATCTTGCATAGCCAGCCAACTTTCAGGGCTGCGGCCTAGAGACTTGGAAAGACGTAGCGCCATTTCAGGGCTAATACCACTTTGCATTTTTAGTACCCTGTTGAGGGTAGAGGCAGCTACATTGAGCTTTGCAGCTAAATAGCGGCAACTTAAATCAAAAGGCTCCATATAGGTTGCCTGTATAAACTCACCGGGATGCGGAGGGTTGTGCATTGCCATTAGTGATAATCCTCGTAGTTGACGATATAAACATTACCATCGGTAAATTCAAATGTGATGCGCCAATTTGCATTTACGGTAATTGACCATAAACCCTTCAGGCTGCCCTTGAGCTGATGTAGCCGATAGCCAGGGATATCAAGATCTTCAATGTGATGGGCCGTGTCCAGGGCGGCTAGCTGCATACGGAGCTTTTTAGCGTGTTTAGTCTGAATGCCTTTTGTGCTGCCTGAGGAATAGAAATTTTCTAGACCTTTGTGCTTGAAGGGCTTGGTCATTTGCCAAGTGTAGCATGTTGCGCAACAGTGTCAATCCGCATAACGCCGCATTAAGCGGCTAAAAATTGTGGGTTAAAATCGAGCGAAGCGAGTGAGATCACAATTTTTAGTCCGACCTAAATGCATTGTTAGCCATGCCTGTTACGAACATTCGACATTTTCTTCTTACACAACAAAGCAAAACCCGCAATTAATAAGATAAAGAAAAATATAGTAAAACTACTTTTCAGTATAGTAAAAAAACTTGCAATTTTAACTGTAGTTATTTGTAAATCAGGGAATGAGATTATCATTTTTATAATGAATAAATTCTCAATATAATCAAAAATACCAGCTAAAAATGGTACCAATGAAAAATAGTAAATTTTAGAGCTTACATTAAATGTTTTGCTAAAAAGCCAAATCAGCAATAGTGAATAAGTAATAGAAAACAAACCAGGATAAATGAAGTCTAATGGTAACTGAGCAGATAAATACAGATTTCGACCTTCTGCCCCCATTGAATTAAGTAATTCATTGGCATAGCTGAATGAGTAACCCGATGGAGACAAATCAAATATCGCTAATTCAGGAGCAAATGCAGAAACAGCAGGAATAGAGTAGAGCAACATTGCAATATATACGGTCATAGTGAAAAGAAATAAAACACTAATGACCTTGCCCGTTGAGTGTTTCTGCATAAAACGAATTAGTGCTTCCATGTAAAATATGATTCCTATTGAATGACTGGCTAACGTTTAAACTCAGTCGCGCCGCTTTTTGGCGTCGGCTTGAGTGCTTTGTTATGCGTTTTTGTCATTTTTAGCCAAAATGAATATTGAATCACCGTCTTCGAATTCTTTATATCCATACAATTCAATTATTGAATAATATTTAGAGACCAGCTTTTCTAAATGTTCTCGATTGTGAAAAATAAACAACATTCCTTCCATAGTGAATTCTTTGTCTCCTAGCCAAAACGTATGTGCAAATAATCCATTTGGCACGATGACTTCTTGTTGCCGCTTTAATGACTTTTCCAACTCTTCAAGAGTTAAATGGTGCAAGACCTTGTTCGAAAATATACAATCAAATAATTTTTCTATCTTGATTGAAACTGCATCTAACTTTATAAAAGGAACGTTTGCATGTCTTTTCTTAGACCTAATGAGAAATTCATCTGATAAATCCGAACCAGCAACTGAATATTTCTTTTTTAAATAATTTATATCGTTTCCGGGTCCGCTACCTAGCTCTAACAAAGTTGAATTTCCCGTAAGATGTTTATCTAACACTTCATATAGTTCTGAACCATCATATTCTTCACACATACTTTCATATTCATCAACTTTTACTGGATCATTGTAAAATTTCACTTCTCCCCCCTATCGCTTTATATCTGCATAACGTTTGAGATAAGCAGCGTGTATTTTACGTCTACTTGATTGACTTGTTAGGGGTTTACTACTAACATGTACGGATAACCCGTACGTGATAATGGTGACTGTGATGGACAGTATTAGTGTAAATAAATTTAGAGACAACCTGAAAAGCTTTGTAGAACAAGTGATTACGAAACATATGCCACTCAAGGTGACGCGCCGGTCTGGAGAAGATTTTGTGGTCATGAGTGCGGATGACTGGGAGCGTGAGCAAGAAACCTTATATGTGCTGCAAAATACGGATTTGATGAAACAAATTGCTGACTCTTTAGCTACCAATAAAAAGAAGAAAGGATATAAACCTACGGCTGGGGAAATGGATGAGATCACTGGTATTTGAAGGTAATACATGGGTGGCCTACGAAGAACTTAGGCAAAAAGACAAAAAAATGCATAAGGCGCTTTGCCGAGTATTAAAAGAAATGCACCGTGGTGATCCGAGCACAGGTACAGGAAAACCTGAACCATTAAAACATAACCTATCTGGCTTGTGGTCTCGCCGTATAAGCCAAAAAGATCGAGTTATTTACAAATACGACAAAGACTACATTTACATATTTGCAATTGGTGGTCACTATGATCAATTGTGAAACACCCCTAACGTTTGAATTAAGGGGCCGAGCGATTAGCGAGGACCCAGCCCGTGCATTTTGCGGGCGAACTTGAATGATTTGTTAGGCATTATATTTCGATCTCATCACCTTGCTGCATGATGATGCATTCGATACCTAGCTTCTCCACTTCACTCCTGAACAATTGATCGTCTGCTGGGGCGATATTCTTTATCCACAAAAATGGAATGTTATAATGGCACGGAATAACCATTTTTGGTGCTATGAGTTTCACTGCTTCAAGTGCATCGGCTACATCCATTGTCCACGTATTATCACCCATTCCACCAATAGGAAGCATCAGTACATCCGGTTTTAATCCTATCCATTCCTTTAGTAAAATCGAATCTCCCAGATTCAATATAATTTTACCACCTAGTGTGATTTTGAAGCCTACAGAACCAATACCAACTCGCTCTCCTGGCCCAGGTTGCTTTTTTATTTTGAACCACAGGATTGGCACAATGATAGGGCCATGTACGGACTTAACTGCTTCAATTTCTACATCACCTAAAATGACGGACTCTCCAATATCTAATGGGTGTACATTTTTAAACGGGACCCAGGACGTCAATTCTTTACCGCGAGGATCGACTAGTAGTGTTTTGCCATCTTCGACTTTAGCTAAATCTTTTCCACATATAACTGGCGCATTGCTAGCTTCCGCTACCCGATCAGATTGCCAGTGATGGTCAGGGTCACCATGGGTTATTAAGATATGCGTGATACTTTTCCATTCTGTTTTTGGAATTAGACTACTAAAATTAAAAATCCAGAAATATTGCCCCGGGTCGATAGCAATTTTGTTCTTGCCAATTTCTATTAGGAATGAATTGTATAGGAAGTGTCTGATCTTCATGGCTAACTCGTATGCCTAACGACTTGCTATCCGGCATTTGAGGGCGTGGTGGCTTTGTGGCAGCAAAGACGTCGCGCGGTCAAATGTCCGGTTGAGCTACTTGTTAGGCGATACGGATTCATAGAGTAAGCGTAGCAAATGATTTGAATCTCTACGTCTTTGACGCGTCAACGCGATTGCCTCTTTCCCGCCAAGATATCCTTCTTGTGGAAATGCCAGATGATCAGAATCATGATTCCCATAATCAGGATCAAAGGGAAGGGTATCAGCGCAAGGAAAGCGAATGTTAGAAGCACGCCGTGTACATCGTATCGCAACATATCGATTATTGCGCGCACCATGAATACCAAGTAGACAACTAATAATATGATCAGAGCGACCAGAATCGGGATAAATACGTCCAAATTCTCCGCAATGGAATTGTGTATTTCTTGCATTGTAATCTCCTTGTCACATAGTCAGCTTAACTATCTAAGGTTACCCCTTTCGAAGCACTTACTAAGCCTAACGCTTGCTTAACCGACAGGCGCGTTTTATGCGCCTGTCGGTGTTGAAGCAGTTGTTATGTGTTTTGCGTAAGCGTATAAATATCAGTATTACAATCAGAGCGGTACAACTTTGTTTGCACACGGCCCCTTCTGACCTTGCCCCACCTCGTATTCTACTTTCTGTCCGTCATTGAGCGTTGCATAGCCTCCATTGCTCTGGATTTCAGAATGATGCACGAACAGGTCCTTACCTCCATCATCTGGAGTGATAAAGCCAAAACCCTTGCTTGCGTCGAACCACTTTACTGTACCTGTACTCATACCGAATTATTCCTCGTTAAATTAATGTAAATTGAACTGACGTATTCTGACTATTTTACAGAACACTTTAACTACAATACACTTCAAAGCTGAAATGCGGTAATCATTTTTCAGCACATAACGATTGAACTGTGGGGCGCTGAGGCCGATAGGCCGAAGCGTCACACACGAGTGAGTTGTTATACGCTTATTTGCTAAGTTTTGCATCTAGAGCTGCCTCGGCAACAGAATCAATTATTGCATGGACTTTATCTGTGTCTTCTTCCTGCCAAACTATCCACTCATCGCCGTCATAGTATGTAACGCGATAATCAATGTTTTTT
>CAZRKQ010000032.1:0-3320 GCA_964600755.1 uncultured Thiotrichaceae bacterium | reverse complement strand
CAATTTGGGGGTGAATTTTTTCATCAGCGCCATAATAGCGATCGCGAGCAGTCCCATAGCCAGCGTCAACATATGCGTCTCTGAAGTAGCTGCGACAATGACTCGCCAGATGGTGTCGTAATGATGTTCGCCTTTTTCAACGACGACACCGAAGATCTTGCTCAACTGTGAGGTGGCAATAATGATGGCCGCCGCATTGGTAAAACCGATAACAACCGGATGTGAGAGGAAGTCAACCAGCACACCGAGACGCAGCACACCCAGCATCAGCTGGAAAATGCCCACCATCAGCGCCAGCGCGATCGCATAGGCGACATACATATCCGGTGCTAGTGCAAGCGGCTCCAGCGCAGCGGCTGTCATCAATGAAACCACGGCAACCGGACCGGTAGCCAGCTGGCGTGATGAACCGAACAGGGCGGCAATAATGCCGGGCAGGAATGAAGCGTACAGTCCGTAGTACGGGGGCAGGCCTGCTAGCGACGCATAGGCCATTGATTGCGGCACCAGTACCAGGGCAACAGTAATACCGGCAATAACATCAGCTGTCAGAACAGATGGATCCTTGCATTTACCGATCCAGGATAAAAATGGGAGAAAGCGCCACGGATTAGCCAGCAATGCCTTGAAATCGTACATATCAAACCTGTCTTTGGAGTATTGGCGATGAAACTGCCCTGAAAAACCGAGGGCGTATATTACCATAATCTAAAGTAGATTCCCATTCAGAAGCTTGAAACCTGCTCCAGATCAAGTTCAACCAGGGCAGGTGTGTTAGTATTCGTGCTCGTTTTTCAGACTTACAACGCTTTCGTCATGCGACCGAATATCGGTAATCATATCAATAACATCCGTGGCGACTTTTATGCCGGCCTGACTACCACAGCCGGTGGCGTCTGCCTCCGGCGCCAGCCCCATAGCTGTAATGTACGATGCTATTTTTTATTAGATTTTCGCCGTCCTGCTTCGCGGCGCCCTGGTTTATATGCTGTTGCTGGCGGATAGAAATGAGGCTGCATAAAAAGGTGAAACCAATTACAATAGCGCCTTTTTTGAAGCGGCGCTCTGACGAAAACCGGCATATAAGCTGTAACAAGCTTGAATCTTGAGGAGAACCCTATGTCTCACAAACACCCTATCGTTGCTGTCACCGGCTCATCTGGAGCAGGAACTTCAACCGTAAAACACGCTTTCGAGGCGATTTTTATTCGTGAAAACATTACACCGATCATCATCGAAGGTGATAGTTTTCACCGTTATGACCGTGCAGCAATGAAAGAGGCCATGGCCCAGGCTGAAGCTGATGGCAACGACAACTTCAGTCACTTCGGTCCTGAAGCCAACGTATTCGACAAACTGGAAGAGCTATTCAAAAGTTATGGCCAAACCGGTACCGGTCAAAAACGCCTTTACCTGCACAGTGATGAAGAGGCAGAGCCCTATGAAGGCCTGAGCCCAGGTGAATTCACGCCCTGGGAAGATATACCTACTGGCACCGACCTGATGTTCTATGAAGGCCTGCACGGCGGTATAGCCACAGATGAGGTCGATGTTGCCGCACAGGTTGACCTGCTGGTCGGCGTGGTACCCAGTGTAAACCTGGAGTGGATCCAGAAAATTCACCGTGACAATGCCGAGCGTGGTTATTCCGCAGATGTCATCGTCGACACCATTCTGCGTCGCATGCATGACTATGTGTATTACATTACTTCGCAGTTCTCCCGTACTGACATCAACTTCCAGCGTATCGCTACAGTAGACACCTCGAATCCGTTTATAGCACGCGATATTCCTACACCGGATGAAAGCTTCATCGTCATCCGCTTCAGGGATCCGAAGAAGTTCAACACTGACTTCCCTTATTTGTTGAATATGATTCCTAACTCGTTCATGTCACGTCGCAACACCATTGTTGTACCCGGCGGAAAAATGGGAATGGCTATGGAATTAATTCTGACGCCGATCATTCATGACATGATCGAAAAAGCGAAGAAATCACGCTAGGCCGCATTTCTCACCAGGATCACGGGAGCAGGCGCAGGAGTAAGCCCGCCTGTCTCACCAGATGGACGAGCCCTCACTTGATCTTTGAATCCACAAAGGATTTTACTCAGTCGGGAATATACACTGTTATTCCACTTCTTCGTAAAATCCTTTGTGGATCCAAATCTCGGCGTGATCATCTCGCCCCCTGATGAGACAGGATGGCCAGTGTTCGTAGGCGCCGCTCTGGAGCGAAAAGCGTAGCAATAGCTACGGTTTGAGTGAAGAGCAAGCTTACGGACGCGAAGACCAGCCTGAACCGTGATAGGCCTGCTTGAATAACACATTGCATTTTTTTATCAACTGGCTTTACTCCAGAGGGCCAATGAGTTATCAGCATTCCACACCGCCTGGTGAGAAATGCGGGCTAGCTGTAATCTACCGGTCATTTGCTATGAAAGTTTTTTAAATCAGTGCAATAATGCTTTGAATCTCGCAACTCAGGGCTGAAATGGTCAAAGATGCTAAAAACAACTGGTCACGGCGCGTCACCACCAACAGTAATGCCCTCGACCTGGAGCCTGGTGTTTTCACGCTTGAAGATCCAAGGGAAATCGCGCTTTCCTTAAAGCGCTCTGCGCTGCGCAGTAAACGTCGCCGTGTTGACCCATTCCGCTCTGCAATGTCGATGCTGAACTTTTACATCAACCGTGCTGGCAGGAAACTACCGTTGAATCGCCGTAAAGTGCTCGAGCTGGCAAAAAACGAACTAAGAGATGTGTTTGACAGGCCTGAAAAGAAGTTTCGGGTAAATCGTTAGGGAATCATGGGTGCTCTTATAAAAACACGGCACCATGAAAATAAAAACTTTAGTCCCCGGATGAGCGCAGATAAACACAGATGATTTATGGTCCGCAAATAAACGCAAATAATTTTCATGTCAGTTCTGCGCAGGCAGGAGACCAGTGCTTTTGGGTACAAATCGAACAAAAAACAATGGTCCGCGAAAAACGCAAAAAACGCGAATAAGGTGAAAAAATATTTAGCATTTTTGCGTCCTTTGCGTCCTTTGCGTCCTTTGCGTCCTTTGCGTCGTTATTCCGGGCCTCCTGCCCTTCACCCTTCGGGCCGCACTTTGTGCGTTCAAAAATTTTCCAGAAATTTTTGTCGCGGACAAATAACATGTTTTATATCCGTGTTTATCTGCGTTCATCTGTGGGCTTATTTTAATGCCCTTCAGGATGATTTTGTTTCGTTAAAATCAGACACTGCGACTCGTTCACGGCTAAGTTTTGACAACTCGACATCGCTGTGAATTCCGATGCCCAGGTCACAGT
>CAZRKQ010000031.1:0-2377 GCA_964600755.1 uncultured Thiotrichaceae bacterium | reverse complement strand
AGACACACGATTTCTATATCAAAAATGATGTTTTAAGAACGAATTGCACCTGTTTTTTATAGTTATAATCTGATTTTACAATGGCTTGTGCTGGTCCGACCCGGTCATCCCCGGTCATCGACCCTTGACCCGGTCATCGTTCGGATTTTACCTTATGCTTCAATAGATTTAGAATAGCACCTCGCCTTATAGCTTCGTTTATGAGGCACCTCAATTGCACAAAAATCACCTGAACTTAATACCCATCCGGGTATCAATCTCTACGTTTAACAACAATAATTATGAGACATTATGAAAACATATAAATACATCGTCATCTCTTTATTTTTAGTCCTGTTATCAGCATGTGTGTCGAGTGGTAAATACGAAGAAGCGGTCGCAGAAACCGACAAAATGCGTAATTCCCTGAATGTTACCCAGGAAGAACTGTCTGCATCAGAAGCTGAAATAGATAAAATGCGTAACTCCCTGGGTAGCGCTGAGGAAGAATTATCTGTATCACAAGCTGAACGGGATAGACTGCGCGAATCCCTGGGTATTACCCAGGAAGAACTGTCAGATTCAAAAGCTGAAATCGCCACGCTCAGCCAGATCGAGGCCGAAACCAAGCGCCGAAATGAAATATATGCACAGTTCGTCAATCGCCTGCAGTCCATGATCGACGGAGGCCAGTTGACAGTCAGCATCGATGCCGGCCGCATTGTGATCAACCTGCCCAACAACGTCCTGTTCAATAGTGGCAGCGCAAGCTTGAATTCCGAGGGCCAGGAAGCCATGGCGCAAATCGGTGGTGTGCTCAAAAACTTTTCGGACAGACGTTTCCAGGTAGAGGGTCATTCTGACAATGTACCCATTAAAAGCGCACGCTTCCCCAGCAACTGGGAGCTCTCCACTACCCGTGCACTTGCGGTTGTACACCTGCTGACCGATATGGGAGTTACACCTGATAACCTCTCTGCAGCCGGTTTCGGTGAGTTCCGCCCTAGAGCAGACAATGATACTGATGAAGGCAGGAAGCTTAACCGCCGCATTGAAATCGTTATGCTCCCAAATCTCGATATTCTTTCCAGCGAGCTGCCTAAAGTCGCCTATCAATAAACTGGCGGTTTAAAATCTATGGGGTCAGAGCACACTTTTTACTAATATTAGTAAAACCTGTGATCTGACCCCATTTACTTTCCTATGTATTTACAGTCTTCTTTCTTTACAGTATCCGCTTGCCTGTATTGATAATAAGTGGGGTGCTTCAGACTCCTTGAATAAACAGGGACAGAGAATAATTGTTTTCAATATTCCAGAATGATGCTCTCTGGCCCTGAATTTCGCATGTTATTCGATCGCTATATCGCCTGTTCATGCTCAAGGTCCATTTTCAAGTGTCCGACCCCTTGATCAATCTTTTTGGAAAGCTAGCTACTCTTTTTCAAGTGGATTTTCTGAAATCCTTTACGGTTTAAATTCCTTCTGTTTTCATTCAACTCAATAACCGTCGAATCCCGCAACCAGGATGCAGCCGGGCGAATTTCACCTACGGCAAGGCCTGTTGAGTTTACTAACGTTGGCAAGGTATGAGCCTGAAGTTTGTGTTTCTCTTCATCAGAAAGAACGTCTAGATGATCAAGAATCGCCAGTAATGCAACTGAGCGTGCGCGGGCACTGCCATCAGTAATTTTTACTGCAATTCCCAGGCCTCGCTCAGGTAAGGCCGCCGTGAGAATACCCTCTGCGCCGGTTTTAGCTAACACGGCACCTTTGGTGACTTCGTTCAATTCACTCACTACAGTTCCTTGTCCGGCAATATATAGAGGCTCATTGGTAATGGCTTTGTGAAGACGGTAAATTGCTTGCGCGCGTTCATCTGACAACCTCACTGGCTTAGCGAAGCGGGCCATTGCGTGCGCAAGCTGCAGCAAAGGCATCGTGGGTGCAGGTAATCCACAACCATCGATCCCCATTGGGTACTGTTTAAGATCGATATCAGCCAGGTCGGAAAGTATAGCCAATGATAATTGTTGTAATGGATGATCGACCAGATGGTAGTTATCCAATGGCATATTCAGATGCAGCGCCGTGGTTAAAAATCCGGTGTGCTTGCCTGAGCAATTATGATGAATTCGACAGCCATGCTGCCCGGATGCTAGCAGCTGGTGGGCACTCTCAGTATGTTCAGGCAGCACAGCACCACAGGCTAAATGATCCTCAGTTAGCCCAAGTCGGTTCAGCCAGGATTCCACCAGACTTTGATGCATTTGCTCACCCTGGTGAGATGAACAGGCGAGTGATAATTCTGCATCGCCCAGGGCATATTGGTCACTAGCACCACTCTCAATCAGGTGGATAGCCAGTATTGGCTTTAGCGCAGAGCGTGGAAATACCA
>CAZRKQ010000030.1:0-2532 GCA_964600755.1 uncultured Thiotrichaceae bacterium | reverse complement strand
TTCAGTACCGCGTTCATTGCCAAAGCGGTTTTCCAGTACTTCATCGTCATTGGTCTTTTGTCGATTGGTGACGAAGAAATAACGCATACTTCCCTGTTCACCAAGTTGTGTTACCGTCATGCGAGTAAAGATGAAATTTTCGGCTCGTCTGAGGGCTTCAGCTGTAGAACCGTATAGCGCCTGGTAGAACCACGTGCCTACAAGTGCTAACAATAGCAGCACAATAATAATGATGTACTTGGTGCGGGACTTGAGTTTAATCATGGGTAACGCTGTCCGTTCAGATCTAGAGCTCCTCAATCATACTAAATTGGGAGTATGCTGGCATCATGGGCCAGAGCCCATATCAACATTTATTCTTAAACGCTGACTAAGTCGACATTCCAGGTTAATAAGTATACTGTCCCGAATGGCACTAACTTAAGCCGGTTCACCATGAGAAAATAGACCTATCATCAATTGAAAAACCGATAGGTCAGCACTGCATATGACACCCCAATATTTGCCTGGATTACAACTCTCCACCCTTCGCAAAAAACCTCGATCAGCACAGCAGAAACTAATTGATCAGCTAAAGAAAATCAAGCGAAAATCGTTGAGCCAACTGGGCGAGTGTTTTCGTCAATACATCCCCTCAACGATGTTAAAGCAGAGCAACAACGGAACCATGAGTCGCCGTCGAATATTCAGCTTTGAGAACACCTTTTGGATGTTCTTTTCCCAAGTTCTTGATGCCGATGGTGGCTGCCAGGAGGCGGTGCGAAAAATTCAGGCTCATGCTTGCCGTAAATCCCTGCCACAGCCATCATCATCCACGGCGGCCTATTGCAAGGCACGCGCTAAATTACAATTGGAAAACCTGCAAACCATTTATCAACACACGTCACAGTATTTATCTGAACAAGCCTCATCCGGACATCTCAATGGCCGTCGTGTCATTGTGGTCGATGGTAGTGGAATCAGTATGCCCGATACCGAAGAAAACCAGTCAAAATGGCCACAACAAGCAAACCAGAAACCTGGCTGTGGCTTCCCGCAGGCAGCCTTATGTGTTTGCTTCAACCTGCATACAGGTATTGCGCTCAGTCATGAATTGGGCAACAAAAAAAGTGCTGAATTGCCGATGCTACGTCAGCAGTCTGATACGTTCAAAGAAGATGATATTTTCCTTGGAGACAAAGGCTTTTGCAGCTATTACGACCAGTCCATAATGCGTGAAAACAAGATAGACTCGGTGATCACCCTGGCACGCCGTAAGCCAGTTAAGGCATCTGATGCGATTGAGATATTAGGTGAGAATGATTTAATCATCGAATGGAAAAAACCCAAATGGAATAAGAATCACAGCTATTCCAAGGTGGATTGGCAGGCGCTGCCAGAGTGTTTACGGCTACGGCAAATCAAAGTTACAGTTAACGAGCCGGGGTTCAGAACCACGTCCTTTCATATCATCACAACCTTACTGGATGCCAGATCTTATAGCGCCGATGCATTAGCCGACTTGTATTACCAACGCTGGCAAGTTGAGTTGTTCTTTCGAGATATCAAGACGAGCATGGGCATGGACATCCTGCGTTGTAAATCACCGGACATGATCCACAAGGAAATCCTGATGTACTTTATCGTTTATAACTGTATTCGGCGTTTAATTATGGAATCAGCAATACAGTATGATGTCAGCCATTATCGGGTTAGTTTCAAAGCTTGTTTACAGGCACTGAGGCAGTGGATTGCCTGTTGGATTCCGGGTAAAGATTCACGGCTAGAAAGTAATCGATTAATGTCTGAACTTAAAAGTTGTATTGCAGATAAAATTGTCCCGTTACGCTCAGGTCGTAGTGAGCCAAGGGCTGTTAAACGAAGACCGAAAAACTATCAATTATTAAACAAACCCAGACATGAAATGAAGGAGATTCAACACCGGAGCAAATATCGTGCAGAAGCGGCTTAAGTTAGTGCCATTCTATACTGTCCCCTTATTTCCCGAGCTCGTCAATGCTCTCAGCCGTTCGTTCCAGCGGTGCGACACCCACCTCGATGATTCCCCGCTGCGGGCGGTTCACGTCCATGATCAGCAGCAGCACTGCAGCAATCAGGATCGCAAGCAGTATGGGTGGAGCACGTCCGCGATGCGACGACGCGGCGCCGAAGCCCCAGGCAATGAAGCCAACCGACACCGCTCCCAGGGACACAAGCATGTAGAACAACGTGGCAGGCAGGTGGTTCTGGAGTGACGAGAGTCTCAACTCGTGGAGGTCGATCACCTGGTTGGCCGAGTTGATCTGCGATGACAGAACCGCGTTGGACGTGTTCGGCTGGTTCGCGCGTTCGACAACCGACCAGATCACGACGTGCAGGTCCTCGCTATCGTTCAGGGCCTTGCCCAGCACGTCGGGCTGGTCGCGAGACCCGCCCAGTACGACTCGCGCTTCGGTATACGCTCGCATCGCCTCCTGGAGCTGGCCGCGCAGCGGCTCCTCAAGGAGCACCGCGCGCAGCGACAGTGTTCCGATCGCATTGGCCTCCTGGATG
>CAZRKQ010000029.1:0-2283 GCA_964600755.1 uncultured Thiotrichaceae bacterium | reverse complement strand
TGATCATCGGTCAGATTCAACCTTACCTTGGTCTCTTCTAGTTTCTCTGCTGCCTTCGCTCCCTGCTCAGACCATACCGAATTAGCGCCGAAAATTGCGACAATCAATACCAACCTGAGGGCATATTTAACTAGCATAGACATCTCCAAATATTGATTAAGGGGCCAGAACCATAGATGCACATGACAGAACCATCACTGCCGCAATAGTGTAAAATGTTTATCAATTCAAAGCGGCGATTGAAGGGCGCTGACAGAGCGCCTTCAATAAGCATGTACAATAAATTTACTATGTCCTACACGACCCGTTTTACGTTAGCCACAAGTGCCTGGCCAGCCTAGGTAAGCTCGTTGGTACCTTTTGCCCTGCCAATGGTGCACTCTTGTTCCTGCAGATCCGTATCAGCGTGTGGGCGTGCCGATCACGGGCAAATATGTACCATTGAAGGTGTGCAGTATTGCATTGTGCGTTCATTCATTTAGTCTAAACCTGAACAACAGTCTTTTAGTGTAAGCAGGTCAGCCATCAGCGATGAAAAGCCTTAACAGCATCAACCTTCTGTCTTTGCCGTTTACTCTGCTGTTGTATATACCGTTAATCAATTCCCTCTTTATTTGCCAACTACAGTACAGTGTTGGGCTCGCAGTGAGACCCCTGCTTGCGTTTGGATTCGTGTGGATTTTCTGTGCACTCTGTTTTTGCTTTATCAAATGTCTGGAGTCCTTTGAGCGATATTATTCCGGAAAAGTTACAAGGGGTCTGGTTGCCATTTCTATTCGCAATTTAATTGCCGTGATGTTTTGCCTGGTATTATTTGTCACCCTCAACCGCACGATGAATATTGAGTTCAGGTTGCGAACATACTCTTTTGGGATTGTTGCCCCGATATTTCTGATTTCACTGGAAACCCTGTTATTTGGTGCTCTGGGTTTTATTATTCGCCAAAAAACCGAACACCTGGAGTTGCTCAATAACTACAAGACCGCACAATTCGCCGCGCTCAAGGCACAACTCAACCCCCACTTTCTGTTTAACACTCTCAACCTGATTTCAGCAGAAATTGAAGAAAATCCGAAAAAGGCCGGTGTCGTTGTGGATCAGCTGGCGGACCTATTGCGGGCAGTATTGCAGGCATCAAACCGACTGCAATCGTCTCTCAAGCAGGAAGTTGAACTCACGCGACATTACCTGGAGTTGCAAAAGCAGCGTTTTGAAGGCCGACTGGAATATGCCATTGACGTGCAGGAAAATTTGATGCTGATCTCGGTACCTCCCTTATTGCTACAACCCTTAGTTGAAAACAGCATCGTACATGGGTTCTCTAAACGTAAAGATACAGGCCATATCCATATCACCGCCACCGCGGCTGACAAACAATTATGCATCCGTGTTGTGGATGATGGTGAAGGTTTTGATACCAGAACGCTTAACGTGGGTCGTGGCATTTCTATTGTCAAAGATACGCTTGCGCTGCTCTATGGCGATGACGCCCTAATAAAGATTGATTCAAAACAAGCCGGTTTACATAATCCTTCAGGCACCGTCGTAGAGCTGAGGCTTCCGCTACGCTAAGTTTGGATTAGATGAACACTAACTTTAGCCAGAAGCCATAATCAAAAAACTATGCCCCCACAAACATTGACAAAAAAGCGCGCGCTCATTGTGGATGATGAACCTGCCGCCCGACGAAAACTGCGGCGACTACTCGCAGAACATGAAAATATTGAGATCGTGGGCGAAGCCGATGACGGCTTGAGCGCCATACAATGCATCGAAACACTAAACCCTGACATTGTTTTTCTGGATATCCAGATTCCAGAACTAGACGGCCTACAAGTGGCCATGGCTACCCGGCACATACCCTATCAACTTATTTTTGTCACCGCCTTTGATCAGTACGCAATTTCCGCCTTCGAAACCCATGCCATTGATTACCTGCTCAAACCCATTAAGCAACAACGCCTGACACAGAGCCTCAAGAAAATTGATCACCTACATGCCGTCGTGCGACCTGAGCAATTGCAACAAATGCAACATGAGCTCTATCCCGACACACCACAGACTCAAATTGCGATACGCCGAGGCGCGGCCACCCTGATTGTTGACTCGGGCCAAATAGGATATCTTGATACCATTACCGGTTATTGCCGTGTCCATTTGAATGCCCTCGGCCAGGCGCAGCAAAAAACGGATACGCTTATAAGCGACGCGACGCTGGATTTTATGCTGCAGCAGCTGCCACAAACCGAATTCCTGCGAATCCATCGCTCCTACGTCGTGAAC
>CAZRKQ010000028.1:0-9933 GCA_964600755.1 uncultured Thiotrichaceae bacterium | reverse complement strand
TGTCCTTGCCCTGCAATACATCGACCAGGTAAGTCACACCGAAGCGCTGCCCGGTACGATGCACGGCAGATAATGCCTTTTGTGCCACCACGGTCGCATCCCAGGTTTCCACCGGTGACAGACAGGTATCGCAGTTACCGCAGGGCTGCTCCAGTTGTTCACCAAAATAGCGCAGCAAGCCCTGCCGCCGGCAGCTGGTCAGTTCGCAGAAGCCCAGCATCGACTGCAGTTTATGCTGCTCGCTGCGTTTGTGTTTTTCATCCGCCTCCGAACTGTCCATCATCTGTTTGAGCTTGATCACGTCCTGCAGCCCGTACATCATCCAGGCATCGGCAGGGAGTCCATCTCGCCCCGCCCTGCCCGTCTCCTGGTAATAGGCCTCGATGCTCTTCGGCATGTTCAAATGCGCGACAAAGCGCACGTCAGGCTTGTCGATGCCCATGCCGAAAGCAATGGTAGCGACAATGATCACTTTATCTTCCATCAGGAAGCGCTGCTGGTGCTTGTGCCGCGTTTTTGCCGGCAGACCGGCATGGTATGGCAGCGCTGTCAGTCCTTTCGTACAGAGCCACTCAGCGGTCTGTTCGACCTTGTTGCGCGACAGACAATAAACGATGCCGGCATCGTTTTCGTGTTCATTGAGGATAAAGCGCAGCAGCGCATCGCGGGCATTACCCTGGTTCTGCGTAATGCGGTAGCAGATATTGGGGCGGTCGAAGCTGGCGACAAACTGCTGTGCAGCAGACAGATCCAGTCGATCGATAATCTCGTTACGTGTCGGCTCATCTGCGGTAGCGGTCAGTGCAATGCGGGGAATATGCGGGTAGCGCTCGTGCAGAATGGATAACTGGATATATTCCGGGCGAAAATCATGGCCCCATTGTGATACACAGTGCGCCTCGTCGATCGCAAACAGCGCGATCTCTGCCTGTTCCATAAGACCCAGGAAGCCCGGCGTCATCATGCGTTCGGGAGCCACGTAGAGCAGGTCCAGCTGGCCGGCAAGCAAACGGTTTTCTATATCAGTGGCTTCTGCGGCATCGAGGGTTGAATTCAGGTAGGCCGCGTTTACGCCTAACTGCTGCAATGAACTGACCTGGTCCTGCATCAGCGCGATCAATGGCGAGATTACTATGCCGGTGCCATTACGCACCATCGCGGGTATCTAGTAGCACAATGACTTGCCGCCACCGGTCGGCATCAATACCACGGCATCATTGCCATCGATCAACTGCTGAATGATTGCCGCCTGGGAACCGCGGAATTCAGCATAGCCAAAAGTTGTATTGAGTATATGTAAGGCCTGATCGTGCATGACCGGATTATACCTGCTTCTTTGCGTTGATCTGTTCTAATCGCACTAATGGGGACATTCAAGCTTAATAAAAAATATGATGTTGTAATTAAGATTTGATCTGACAGTTATTGACAGATTTCAAATTGATGAAATCATCTTACTATTAGATATTGAAACTTGTTTATCTCGCCAAGGCGCCAAGAACGCAAAGATATTATGTGTAGTCATTCCATAAATAAAATATTAAATAATTAGTCTCCCTTTGCGTACTTGGCGCCTTGGCGAGAGCATATATGATTAACATCGGTCAGACAGAATAAAAAGATATTGGTTTGAAAGAAACCATGCAGGCGAAAAAAAACCGGACAGTGTCCGGTCTTTTTCATTTCCTGTTTGTTGGTTTCAACCGGACACGTCCTGTGTCCGGTGCTGTCCCATGTTATTCAGCTGGAGGAGCTGCGGGGTCCGGGTCATCGTACTCGACCAGTCCGGCGCGGCTTTCCAGTCCATAGTTGTGAGCATCGCCTTCCGCAACAGGACCCGGGAAGGTTTCCTCATTCCAGACACCGAAGTACAGGGTGCCGTCAGGTGAGGCCAGTCCCTGGAGCTCCATCTCATGTACTGCAGCCGGATCACCACCAAAGGCGGCCAGTTTGGAAGCGCTCTTTGTTGTTGGATCGTCAGCCGTACCCGGGATACCGTCGCTGGTAGCCGGATTGGAATCCACCAGTACGATGTTTCCGGCATCATCGAGGTATTCCCAATTGACACCCTTGTCAGTGGAGCGCATGTAGAGCAGGTCGAGCTCTTCACCGGAATCCATGTTGAAGGTGCCGTAACCGAGGAACATCACTTTAGGATCGCTCGCGTCTGACGCGATGGTTGTCTGCTTACCTTTCGGCGTGGGAATGAACCTCGGGTCAAGCGTCGAGACCTTTCCACCGGACACGATGCTGAGCTGCTTCGGACCCTGCCATACCGAGTCGGTATAGCTGTGCATCCAGAAGTTGTTCGGAATCGTACCAACCTGGGTCGCACGCCACAGCGGGCTGTACTCGAAGCCAGTGTAGACTTCACCGCCACGCAGCCAGCCGCGCGGTGAGAAGGTGTTGTCTACCGAATTCTCGTACGACTGCGTATCCAGCCAGGTCTGATCCCAGATCACTTGACCTTTGCCTTGAGCGATATCTTCATTGGTATGCGAGCTTACATTGGTGACTTCGCGATCGTTGCCGGGAAGCGGGCCGAACGTGTCATAGGTGAAACCGTAGTTGGCACGTACGAACATGTCGGACGGTCCACCCTGGGTGTCGTAACCCTGCTTGTACAGCAGTGCAAAGACCGGATCGCCTTCGCCCTGCTCACAGGGATCGACCTGTGGGATGATGACCACGCGACGTGCGTTCTCGTAGATATCAAGCCCGGTTGGTGTGTAATCGCCAACTGTTTCCGAGTTGATAACCACTTCCGGAACAAACGCGTTCACGACACGTCCAGCACTGACTGAAACCGGCTGATCCCAGAAGAAGCTTTCGAGGTAGACGCCCTTGCCTTCCAGCGCGATGTCGGTATCGGTGTCACCCTGGTCCTGCGGGCTCGACTCGGCCAGACCCTTGGTTTCCTCATAGGCCAGTATGGCTACGACTTCAGGCGGATTTACATCGGCATTGGTCCGCAGAAGTTTCAGCGCCGGACGTGAAGCACCGGTGTCGCCATCGAGTACCGCAGCCTGCGGTGCAATGGTCGAATCCGGGACCATGTAGTCCAGGTCATTCTGCACGCAGCGGTTTGTGGTGCTGCCGGACTGGGACGTCACAGAGACTGTAGCGTCGCAGTTATCCACGCACCAGAGCTTGGTAGTGGTATCCGGATTGGCATCGGTGTCACTGCAGACCTCGTTATTGGTGATACGCACCGGATAGGTGAAGTTGACAGCCGCTTTCGGCTTTTCACCTAAGGCCAAGATATCCGTGGGCGTCGGATCCGTCAACGTGGTTGCGCAGTCAGGATCATCCGCTGTAGCTTGTGCACAAACATCATCAAACTCTTCGCTTCTGATATAGGTGTACCAGATGTCGGCGCCATGGTTGGTGGTGGCACCACTCCAGCCATCACCAGGGCCTTCACCCTTGCCGGGTCGCAGACCGTCGGGGTCTTCCTGCCAGCTGATCGCAAAGCCAATCTCTTTGGCCGGTGCGATCCAGATCTTGTTGGAGTCGCGGGTACCGGAGGTCATCTGCTGGGCCTGGCGCCACTGGATTGTATACATTGTGGTCTCAGCACCGTCAACAGGATCAGGGTCCTCAACGAGTACACCGCGTGCTGTCCATACACAGCTGTAGGGCACTTCGTAAATGATCTTGCCGTTGGGCTCAAAAACTTCACCACCGTAATCAACAGTGCCCTGAGAACCATTGACCTTGAAATAGTCCGGTTGATCCGGATCTATGAGATTACCCTCGTCATCGATAAGGTCAAACGGATCGCCGGTGGGACAGTACTTGTCGTTCCATGCGACCAGAACGTTATTGCCCTCGATAGCCATGGTCGGCTTGTGGGAATGGCCGGGATAGGCCATCCGAGTGCCGTTCCAGGTCACGATGGTAGATTCGTTTTTCGCAGTATCGCCAACCTTAACCTTCTTCCAGGATTTCATATTGTCCAGCGACAGCGAGACGAAGATGTCATCGACATTGTCAGGATCACCGATATCGGCACTGCCGTCACCGCCTTCATAGGCGCCGATGACCTGTTCGCCGTAGCTGACGACAACCGGATGGACGTCGCCAATCGGATTGCCTTCATCATCTGTAGCTTCAGTTCCATCAGGCAGCTGTCCGGTTACAATCGCACTCATGCGCTTGACGTTGTTGCCCGCGTTGTGGTTGTTCCAGCTGTCCGGATTGCTAGCATCTCCCGTGTTTTTGTCAAAGGAGATATTGCTCTTGGCGATGGAATTAGGCGCCACCGGGTACAGGCCTGAGGCTATATCCACCGTCGGAGCCACTGCATCACAGTACAGACTGGAACCCTGCACATTTAGCGGTGCTGGTTCATCAGGTAAGAATGTATCCGTTGAGGAAACTAGCGTTGGGCTATCATCGTCATGAAAGCAGCTCACCACTATCGCAGAACTTACTGCAATCGCGGCGACACCTATCGGAAGTAGCCATTTCCTATGTTGGGGTTGACTCCCCGTATTTGCATTTGTGTGTGTCACTGGTTTTGTCCTATGTTGAATCGCTTTTTGTTTTAACAATTGCAAAATTTCTCTCAATCTTGCCTTATAGGGATATCCTAAGTAAAAGTAAGGACATAGACATTGATAATTATCAATTTTTGGGATTAATTGCCAAAATTGGCGAGTAAGCTTCGGGTATGTATCAATTCTCGAGCTGGAACCAATCCATCTCTGGTGGATGGAAGGATATCACCCGGTAGCGAACATCATAAACCAGATGAACTAATATTGATATCTCACCCCTGGAATGACAGTGATACTTAATGCACACCATTGGTGTGCGTTCTATTATGGTTTTTCCCATATCGTTCCGTGTTATTGATATGGTCATTAATCGCTGCCAGTATCACTACTGATGCCGTGAGAATAGCGACGAAAACCGGGAAACCGACAATGAATCCCAGCACACCGCTCACGCCCAGTGCGTTCATGATGAGGGACGCGACAAGCGCCGCTGATGGCAAAATCAGGACGATGAACAATAAAGCTACGATGGCTCGAAACATACCGTTCTCCGGTGAATATGTGTGTTAGAACATCATAAACGCACGTACCCGGATAAAGTTGACAGAATGCGCCAATCGTTTGGCTTTCAGGGATGGTCATATTTTCAACGCAGAGGCGCAAAGGCGCGGAGAACGCAAAGAGAGACACATTTGTAGGGTGGGCTTTGCCCACCATCCAGAATCGCGATAGGCAATACCCACCCAGCCAACCAGAAAACTTTAATACCTTAGCGCCCTTTGCGCCTCTGCGTCTTTGCGTTGAAAGAATATTAAACTAACGCTCAGCACCTTTTATAGGCAATAACGATGTCCATCACGTTGGTGTTGGTTGGCCCGGTTTTTAACAGCTCATCGGTCGCCATCAGTACTACCCCGGCATTGGCTTTACCGAGTTCGTCATCAACATCAAATCCCATTTGATTTGATTTGCGCTTACTCTCGCCGGTAACTATTGCACCGGCGCAGGGTGTGTTGCCATCAATACCATCAGTACCAGCCACCAGCACCGCTAGATCATCAACACCTTCTATGGTTGCCGCCAGCGATAATGCCATGCTCTGGTTACGGCCGCCCAGGCCCGGATTTTCCGGCAGTTCTACCGTGGTTTCTCCACCCCAGACATGGACGCCGGCTGCAGCGCCGCGCAAGTATTCGCCGAGCACCCTGCCCTGTTCGATGGCATCACCATTGATAAATTCTTCATGCAGGTAATGATCAAGTCCATGCTGGTCGGCTTCATCCACTGCTGCACGTATTGCCATTTCATTTGTTCCGATTATATGGGTAGCGATTGGGATGCATTGTTCATCAGGCCGCACTGCCTGCAGCAGCAGTGACTCGAGCCAGTCATCGCAGTCACGTTCGTTATCATTTGATTGCACCAGCAAACCCGAACCTATAACTGCAGGATCGTTATCCTGCACATCGGATATGATCAATTGCGTGCATTGCAACTGCTGTACATAGCGCAGCAAGCCACCGCCTTTGATTTTTGAAAACCTCTTGCGCCAGGCATTCATTGCACGAATATCCCTGCCTGTTGCGAGCAGGTGCTGGTTGATTTGTTGCAGCTGAGCAAGAGAAATACCATCGACTGGAACCTCAACCATACTCGAAGCGCCACCTGAGATAAGCACCAGCAAAGGTGCTTGTTGAGGAATTTCATGCAGGTACTTTAACAGTGCATTACCCGCGTCGAGAGAAGACTGGTCGGGCACGGGATGCGCGGATTCAACGATATTTATCTTGCTGTTACGTTTAAGTTCACGTGTTACATAACTTCTCGTCGTGATGAGTAAGGCGCTATTGATTGTATGCTGGCTATCAAGCGCACCCTGGAGCATTGCGGAAGCGGCCTTGCCAATTGCTATACAGTAAGTGAATTTTGCAGATGAATTTTCGCGGCACCACTGTTGCACCAGGCGACGACCATCGACTGCATCAATAGCCGTTTCGTACAGGTGCAAAAGCAGTTCTCTTGCAGTGAGTTCAGTCATTAACAGTTATATTGCAGGAGCGACATTAGCCGCGAATTGCATGTTTAATATCTTGTCTCTCGCAGAGGCGCTGAGAACGCGGATAAATAATTATTATATACATTCTGAATACATTCATAACAAGTAACAATGCCAGCAATGTATTCGGGTATAAAGTATTACCTAAAAAACCTTTGCGACCTCTGCGCCTTTGCGATCTTTGCGTTGAAAAAATAAATTGGCTACAGGAAGTATCCCCGGATTACGTTTCACTCCATCCGGGCTACACAAACTACGAATATCTATAGAGTAACGTAACCTGGATGAAGCATCGAGTGTAATGCCTTACATCAATAATCTTTGCGCTCATTGCGCCTTTGCGCCTTTGCGTTGAAAAAATAAATTGTCTAAAGGTTCGTTCACATACCACGCGCAAGATCGTTTTTAATATCTTCTATATCTTCCAGCCCAACAGCAACACGAATCAAACCATCGGAGATACCGGCATCCTGACGCTGCTCAGGTGTTAAGCGACCGTGCGTGGTTGTAGCCGGATGTGTAATCGTGGTTTTGGCATCACCCAGGTTGGCCGTGATCGAAATCATGCGTGTGGCATCAACCAGGTTCCAGCCCGCCGGCTTGCCGCCCTTGAGCTCAAACGAGACAATGCCACCAAATCCACTTTGTTGCTGTTTCGCCAGTGCATGTTGAGGGTGGCTTTCAAGCCCCGGGTAATACACCCTCTCTACCACTGACTGCTGTTCCAGCCATTGCGCCAATGCCAGCGCATGAGTGCTGTGTGCCTGCATACGCAGCTGCAGCGTTTCCAGGCCCTTGAGAAAAACCCATGCATTGAATGCACTCATGGTCGGGCCTGCCGTGCGCAGGAAGCCGAAAACCGCGTCACCGACAATATCCCGTGTGCCGCATACAGCGCCACCCATGCAGCGGCCCTGACCGTCAATATACTTGGTTGCAGAATGGATGATGATATCCGCGCCCAATGCAATCGGCTGCTGTAATGCCGGCGTACAGAAACAGTTATCAACCACCAGCAAGCAGTCATGCTCGTGTGCAATTTGTGCGAGCGCAGCGATATCGACCAGTTCAGTCAACGGGTTTGATGGCGTTTCCAGGAACAGCAGTTTTGTTTCCGGCTTTATCGCCTGTTGCCATGCATTCAAATCTGACAATTCCACGAAGCTTGTAGCAATACCCAGTTTGCCCAGGAAGTTCTCAAACAACACGGTTGTTGTGCCAAAAATACTGCGCGAAGAAACAATGTGATCGCCGGTCTTGAGCAGGCCGATACAGGTAGCCGTAATCGCAGACATACCCGAGGCAGTCGCAACACAACACTCGGCACCTTCCATGGCTGCCAGCCTTTCTTCAAAAGTACGTACCGTCGGGTTGGTGAAACGGGAATATATATTGCCCGGCTGTTCGCCTGAAAAACGTGCCGCAGCTTCGGCTGCTGATGCGAACACGTAACTGGATGTCGGAAAGATAGGTTCGCTGTTTTCACCTTCGTTGGTGCGTTCCTGCCCGGCACGAACTGCCCGCGTAGCGAAGCCATATTCTTCCGGATTTATTTTTTTTGAGTCTGCCATATCATTACACGTTATTTAAAAATCAAGATTTTTGTTCAAGATCGAGGCGCGATGTCTTCGAGAAACGCAGTGTATATGATAATACATGAGTATCGCAGAAGGCATCGCAACGAAGATATTGGATAAAAAGATGATTTTTACTCTTCTATCAGAACTTCTGTGCCGATATCAACTAATCTGTACAGCTCTACAACATCCTTGTTCAACATTCGTATACATCCTATCGAGGCCGGTGTGCCGATCTTGTTTTCTTCACTGGTACCATTAATGTATTTGTAACGGTTGTACGTGTCTACATATCCGCCCTGATTCCTGCCAGGCTCCATGCCTTCCAGCCACATGATCCTGCTGGTAATGACGTCTTCCGGCAGCTCAATACCGTCCTTGATGCAATCCTCCAACAGACCTTTGGGTTCGCGACCAACCATAACCATGTTGATGGGCATCGATCCGCCTATCTTGTCCTTGATACGGTGTAAGCCAAGCGGTGTTTTTTCACTGTCGTTTTCATTGCCGACGCCATACTTTGATGTGGACACAGGGTACTCACATTCAACAGCACCCTGCTCATTCTGCAGATAGAGCTTTTGTTCACCAACATTGATCCGAATTGAATACATATTCCTGTTATTACGTTTTGCCTGAAATAGTTAACATCATAACAGTAACAACACAACGCAATTAATTTTTCTATTTAAATCCTTCAGCCGATAAGAGCACCCGATTCAGCCCGCCGAAATCTTGAGCTCCTTGATTAACTTGTTTGGCTTGTTAGTTTGCCAGGATATGCGTACATCAAGCACGTTGAGCTCGCTGCTGCTTGAAGCTTTTATTGTCAGGCTTAACAAGCCTGACGGCTTCAGCGTAATTTCGTTATTTTCATCGCTGAACTTCAATGTGCCTTTATTCAATCCCTGCTGCAGGGTCGACAGCAAGTCAACGATCGTCTCCCTGTCCTGTAAAGATTCATGACAGAATTCATTGTTGTCATTCTTCATATCAAACTCCGCTCTCAAGCAAATCACCCGGATCAAATACTTTCACGTAGGGATGATCTGTACTGATGCCGATTATTTTTTGATCCGGCCTGATAATGGTAACACCTGCACCGTGGCCTTTAAGTCCTTCTTTACTACGCGAGTGACGATCGAGCGTCACATCACATTCGAAGTTGACCATGGTCTTGCGAATCGAGATACGCTGCCCATTAAGCATGCTCTTGTGTCCATGAATGATGACGTGCACATCATTGTCATGAACTTGCTGCGCACCTTTGCTCGTTAACTGCTTGTCGCCAGGACGATACTTTGTGCGTATCGCGTTAGCCAGTGGACCATAGTAAAACCGCATTGGATTTCCCTGCATCTGTGTTTTAAATTCCCGGTTGAGTTGCTTTACACCTTTCTGATTAATCAAATGTGCTACGTTGTTGTCCAGCCCGGCGTGAATGAAGAGGAAAGATCCCCGTCGCATGGCAAGGCGCATGCGCCTGAAAAACCAGCTGAACTCACCTTTATTGTGCAAAAACAACCGTTGCCATTGCAACGCAGCGGCATAGGCCCTGCGAGTAGAAAGCCCCACGTTCTCACATTGCACTTCGAAATCCTCTCTTTTCTCTATCACACGCCGCAGCTCTTTTTCTATGATCTTCTGCGGCAGTAAATCCGCCACCCTTAGAGGAAACTCATCAAACCATTGCTCGGCTGGAAAAAGACGCTGCTCACATTGTTCTTTTCCCGGGATATCATTCAAGCTGTGCGCTCGTAGCAGATAGCTGTCATTAATTTCCTTGAGAAAGGGAACT
>CAZRKQ010000027.1:0-27508 GCA_964600755.1 uncultured Thiotrichaceae bacterium | reverse complement strand
AAGGAAAAATTTGAGAGAACCAAACCCCACGTAAACGTGGGCACAATTGGTCACGTTGACCATGGCAAGACGACGCTGACGGCGGCGCTGACGAAGGTCATGGCGGAAGCCCAGGGTGGTGACGTCAAAGCGTTTGACCAGATTGATAACGCCCCGGAAGAGAAGGCACGTGGTATCACGATTGCGACCTCGCACGTGGAGTACGAGAGCCCGAACCGCCACTACGCGCACGTCGACTGCCCGGGCCACGCTGACTATGTGAAGAACATGATTACCGGTGCGGCGCAGATGGACGGCGCGATCCTGGTGTGTTCAGCCGCGGATGGCCCGATGCCACAGACGCGTGAGCACATTCTGCTGTCACGCCAGGTGGGTGTACCTTACATCGTGGTCTACCTGAACAAGGCCGACATGGTGGATGATGAGGAGCTGCTGGAACTGGTTGAAATGGAAGTCCGCGAACTGCTGGATGCCTACGAGTTCCCGGGTGACGACACCCCGATCATCACCGGTTCAGCACTGAAGGCGCTGGAAGGCGACACCTCGGATATTGGCGCACCGTCGATCCTCAAGCTGGTGGAAGCGATGGACGCGTACATTCCGGAGCCGGAGCGTGCGGTTGATCAGCCGTTCCTGATGCCGGTAGAAGACGTGTTCTCGATCTCGGGTCGCGGTACGGTAGTGACCGGTCGTGTTGAGCGCGGCATCGTCAAGGTCGGTGAAGAAATCGAGATTGTCGGTATTCGCGACACCCAGGTGACCACGGTAACGGGCGTGGAGATGTTCCGCAAGCTGCTGGACGAAGGCCAGGCCGGTGACAATGTTGGTCTGTTGCTGCGCGGTACCAAGCGCGAAGACGTCGAGCGTGGCCAGGTCTGCTGCAAGCCGAAATCAGTGACCCCGCACACCAAGTTCGAGTGCGAAGTGTACGTGCTGTCGAAGGATGAAGGCGGCCGTCATACGCCGTTCTTCAACAACTACCGTCCGCAGTTCTACTTCCGTACCACGGACGTGACCGGGGCCTGTGATCTGCCGGAAGGGGTGGAGATGGTGATGCCGGGTGATAACGTGAAGATGGTAGTAAGCCTGATCGCGCCGATTGCGATGGAAGAAGGCTTGCGTTTTGCGATCCGTGAAGGTGGCCGCACCGTAGGTGCCGGCGTTGTAAGTAAGATTATTGAGTAAATATTATGGCTGCTAACCAACAGATACGTATCAGACTGAAAGCATTCGATCATCATTTGATCGACAAGTCTGCAAGTGAAATCGTCGAAACAGCAAAAAGAACCGGTGCACACGTGCGTGGCCCGATTCCATTGCCGACCAAGATCGAGCGCTACACGGTGCTGATTTCTCCGCATGTCAACAAAGATGCACGTGATCAATACGAAATCCGCACGCACAAGCGCCTGCTGGATATCATTGATCCTACCGACAAGACTGTCGATGCGCTGATGAAGCTCGACCTGTCTGCCGGTGTGGATGTGCAAATTAAGCTGAATTAGTTTTTCAGCAGGAGCTGGCTGAAATTTGTTCACAGCCAGGCTTGTTAGGCAGGAGATAAATCCTGTATAATACGCGGGCTTTGTTGCTGGGAAAATGATAGGGCACTCACGGCCCTCATTATTCAAGTTTCGGCGCAAAGTTTCTATTTATCGTAAGTCCTTGATAATAAAGCCTGTCTGGGTGGTCAGGGATACTGCGAAAACTCAAAGTAGAGTGGCTGCGGTAGAGTGCAGCGAATCTCGAGAGTATGAATTTAATCTGTTAATCGTGGTCGCCATGAATGTATACATGGGCATGGTTAAGTGGCTGGTTTTCCTCAAAATTTGGGAACCAGTTTTTTATTGAGCGGGAATCATCATGACAATTGGTGTAGTGGGTAGAAAAGCAGGTATGACACGTATCTTTACTGAAGATGGTGCCTCAATCCCTGTCAGCGTTGTTGAGGTGTTGCCAAACCGCATCACGCAAATCAAGACCGACGAGACCGACGGTTACCAGGCTATACAGGTGACAACAGGCACAAGACGTGCGTCTCGTGTTACCAGGCCAATGGCCGGGCACTTTTCCAAGGCGGGTGTCGAGTCAGGACGTGGCTTATGGGAATTCCGCATCAGTGGTGATGAGGTAACTGAAATGGAAGTTGGCGCTGAAGTTAATCTCAGCATTTTCGAGGACGGCCAGAAAATTGATGTCACTGGCCGCAGTATTGGTAAAGGATTCCAGGGCGGTATCAAGCGCCACAATTTTTCAACCCAGGATATGTCGCATGGTAACTCGATTTCACACCGCTCAAACGGTTCAATCGGCATGTGTCAGACACCGGGTCGTGTACTCAAGGGCAAGAAAATGTCAGGCCACATGGGTGATGTAAAAACAACGACGCAATCTTTGGAGTTGGTACGCGTTGATCAGGAGCGCGGCTTGCTGTTGATCAAGGGATCGATTCCGGGTGCTAAAGGCGGCGATGTTATCGTCAAGCCTGCGGTAAAGGCCTGAGTCAGTCGCAATTAATTAACAGGTAGATATTAGAGACAACGATGGACCTGCAGTTACACAACAGTAAGAAAAAAATCACTGTATCTGATGCAGTATTCGACGCTGACTATAAAGAAAGTCTGGTTCATCAGCTGGTAACTGCATATATGGCTGCGGGCCGCGCCGGTACGAAAGCACAGAAGAACCGTGCAGCAGTCAGTGGCGGTGGTGCTAAACCATGGCGCCAGAAAGGTACCGGCCGTGCTCGTGCCGGAACAATTCGCAGCCCGATATGGCGCAGTGGTGGGGTCACTTTTGCTGCGCAACCGCGCGATTACACACAGAAAGTCAATCGCAAGATGTACAGAAGCGGGATTTGCTCGATTTTATCTGAACTGGCTCGCCAGGACAGACTGGTTATTGTCGAAGACATCACTGTTGATGCTCCAAAAACCAAACAATTAATCGGCAAGCTTGCAGACCTGGGTATTAGCAAGACATTGATCGTTACAGAAACCGGCGATGAAAAACTGTACCTGTCTGCGCGCAATCTGCCGAACGTGGAAGTAAGCGATGTAGCCGGGTTGAATCCGGTTAACCTGGTTCGTTATGAACATGTTGTTGTAACTGTTGGTGCAGTTCGCGCTATTGAAGAGTGGTTGTCATGAATCAGGAACGTATGTATCAAATCCTGCTAGTACCGCATGTATCTGAAAAGAGTACTGTGCTGGCAGAAGAAAATCATCAGCATGTTTTCAAGGTGGCTGCTGATGCTACCAGAAGTGAAGTTAAGCAGGCTGTAGAAGAGCTGTTCAAAGTTAAGGTTAATAAGGTTCGCATCCTTAATGTCAAGGGTAAGAGCAAACGTTTTGGCGGTCGTCTGGGCAAGCGTTCTGATATGCGTAAGGCATATGTAACGCTGAGTTCGGATCATGACATCGATTTTGCCGGCACGCACTAGGAATAAAGATTAGGGGCACGAAGAAATGGCACTGGTAAAAACAAAGCCGACTTCTCCAGGACGCAGATTTGTCGTCAAGGTGGTAAACAATGACCTGCACAAGGGTGCTCCGGTTCGTTCGTTAACTGAAAGCAAGAGCAAGAGTGGCGGACGCAACAACAAGGGTCGTATAACTACACGTCATGTTGGTGGTGGTCACAAGCAGTCATATCGGATGGTCGACTTCAAACGCGACAAAGACGGTATTCCCGCACGTGTAGAAAGACTCGATTATGACCCGAATAGAAGTGCGCATTTAGCATTGCTGGTTTACCAGGATGGCGAACGTCGTTATATCGTTGCTCCAAAGGGTGTAACTGCAGGTGATGTTTTGTTGTCAGGAACTGACGCTGCCATCAAGCCGGGAAACTGTCTGCCGTTGGCAAATATTCCTGTTGGTACACAGGTTCATTGTATTGAGATGAAGCCTGGCAAGGGTGCACAAATCGCCAGGGGCGCGGGTGCTACCGCGCAGTTGCTGGCGCGTGAAGGTGTATATGCAACCTTGCGTTTACGTTCTGGTGAAATGCGCAGGATCCACGTGAATTGCCGGGCAACGATTGGCGAGGTCGGCAATGCCGAGCATGGTCTACGTTCACTTGGAAAAGCCGGTGCATCGCGTTGGCGTGGTGTTCGTCCAACTGTTCGAGGCGTCGTAATGAACCCGGTAGATCATCCGCACGGTGGTGGTGAGGGTAGAACATCCGGTGGTCGTCATCCTGTTTCTCCCTGGGGAATGCCAACCAAGGGATACAGAACACGCAGTAACAAGCGTACTGATGGCATGATTGTTCGCCGTCGCTACAAGCGCTGATTCGTATTGAGTCAGGCAAAACAGACACGAGATTGGGAGTAAATAAGTGCCACGCTCACTAAAAAAAGGTCCATTTATTGATCATCACCTGATGAACAAGGTAAATCAGGCAGTGGAAACCAATGACCGTAAACCGATCAAGACCTGGTCGCGCCGCTCAACAGTTTTCCCGGAAATGGTGGGTTTGACCATTGCGGTACATAACGGTAAACAGCATGTGCCGGTACTGGTCAACGAGAACATGGTTGGTCACAAGCTGGGCGAGTTTGCACTTACGCGAACATACAGAGGCCACATGGCGGACAGGAAAGCGAAGTAATTGATTATGGAAGTTACAGCTAAACACAGATTTGCACGCATCTCTCCGCAAAAGGTCCGCTTAATAGCAGATCAGATTCGTGGTCTGCCAGTAGAAGATGCTTTGAACTCGTTGGCATTTGGCACTACAAAGTCAGCAACTATCATGAAAAAAGTGCTGGAGTCAGCAATTGCGAATGCTGAACACAACGAAGGTGCTGATATTGATGAATTAAAGGTGTCGCGTGTATTTGTCGATGCGGGCCCTGTGATGAAACGACTCGAAGCGCGTGCCAAAGGCCGTGGTAACAGAATAATTAAGCGCACCAGTCACATTACTGTGTCAGTGGCTGACAAATAAGAGAGATTGTAATGGGACAGAAAGTACATCCTGTAGGTATTCGCCTTGGAATTTCAGCAGACTGGAATTCCAAGTGGTATGCATCATCTTCAGATTTTCCGGATCTGTTGAATGCTGATCTCAAAGTACGTGCATACCTCAAGAAAAAACTTGAAAACGCCAACGTCAGCAAAATACAGATTGAGCGCCCAACACGTGCTGCTGTAATCACGATCCATACAGCTCGCCCAGGTGTGGTTATCGGCAAGAAAGGTGCTGATATTGAAAAGCTGCGTGAAGAGGTCGCAAAACTCATTGGTCTTCACATTAACAGCGTGAAAATCAACATCGAAGAAATTCGTAAGCCTGAGCTTGATGCCCAACTGGTTGCTGAAAGCATTGCGCAACAATTGGAGCGTCGCGTCATGTTTCGTCGCGCAATGAAGCGTTCGATACAAAATACCATGCGTATGGGTGCGGAAGGCGTCAAGATCATGGTTGGTGGTCGTTTGAACGGCGCAGAAATTGCGCGCAGCGAGTGTTATGCAGAAGGTCGAGTTCCTTTGCATACATTGCGCGCAGACATTGATTACGGTTTCGCTGAAGCGCTTACTACCTATGGAATTCTTGGTGTCAAGGTATGGATCTATAAAGGCGAGATCTTCGATCTTTATAAGCAGCCGGAAACTGAAGCAACTAAAGCAGCCAGTGCGAACTAGAGGAATACACAGTGTTACAACCAAAACGCACAAAATTTCGCAAGCAGTTCAAGGGTAAAAACCGCGGCTTTGCACAGGCTGGAAACAGGGTAAGTTTCGGTGAGTTTGGTCTGAAAGCAACTGAACGTGGCAGGGTTACGGCGCGTCAGATTGAGGCGGCTCGTCGTGCTATGACACGCCATATCAAGCGTGGTGGCAAGATCTGGATTCGTATATTCCCTGATGTGCCTATTTCCAGTAAGCCACTGGAAGTACGCATGGGTAAAGGCAAGGGTAATGTTGACCACTGGGTAGCGAAGATACAGCCGGGCACGGTTTTATATGAAATGGAAGGTGTTGATGAGGAGCTGGCGCGCGAGGCATTTCGTCTTGCTGCAAACAAGCTGCCTATTAAAACAACTTTTGTACAGCGTACGGTGATGTAATGGCTACTGCGACAGAATACAGAAATATGTCCGTTGAGGACCTGAATAAAGAATTGGTCGACTTGCGTCGCGAACAGTTTAACTTACGCATGCAGCAGGGTGCGGGCAATATGCCTAAAGTTCACCGTTTCGGTGCTGTGCGTAAAGATATTGCACGTATTAAAACCGTAATGAATGAAAAAATCGAGACAGGTAGCTGATAATGGCGATTACTGAATCAACGGCGGCTGAATCAACGCCGGCTGAATCTACAGACCAGGCAGAAAAAGTACAGCGCACATTAACGGGCTCTGTTACAAGCGATGCTATGGATAAAAGCATTACGGTGACCATAGAGCGCCGTATCAAGCATCCTGTTTATGGCAAGTACATCAGGCGTTCTTCAAAGCTGCATGTACATGATGAAAACAATGAATGTAACAAGGGTGATGTTGTTGTTATTGAGCAATGTCGTCCAATGTCTAAAACAAAATCATGGCGCCTGGTTGAAGTTGTCGAAAAAGCAGGCGAAGCCTGATAAAAGTTTGGTTTTAACCAAGAGAATCCAAGAAGAAATCGGTTACGGGAAGCACTCATGATACAGATGCAAACAGTTTTAAATGCTGCTGATAATAGCGGTGCGCGTAAAGTGCAATGCATAAAGGTGCTTGGTGGTTCTCATCGTCGTTATGCCTCAGTTGGTGATGTTATTAAAGTGAGCGTCAAGGATGCTATTCCTCGCGGTAAAGTCAAGAAGGGTGAGGTTTATAACGCCGTTGTTGTACGTACCACAAAAGGTGTTCGCAGGCCGGATGGTTCTTTGATCCGTTTTGATACGAATGCGGCCGTTTTGTTGAATAGCGCTTTGCAACCAATTGGTACGCGCATATTTGGCCCGGTAACGCGTGAGCTCAGGACTGAAAGGTTCATGAAGATCATCTCGCTTGCGCCGGAAGTGTTGTAGGAGGTATCGGCATGAAACGTTTGCGTAAAGGTGACGAGATTATCGTCATCAGTGGTAAAGATAAAGGTCGTCACGGTACGGTCTTGAATGTAATGGCAGATGACCGTGTTCTGGTTGAATCAATCAATATGGTCAAGAAGCACACCAAACCGAATCCGATGCAGGGCGTTGAAGGCGGTATTGTTGAGAAAGAAATGCCGCTTCATGCTTCAAATGTAATGTTATTTAACCCTGTGACAAACAAGGGTGATCGTGTGGGCTTTAAGGTTTTGGAAGACGGCCGCAAGGTGCGTTACTTCAAGTCTAATGGCGAAGTTGTTGACGTTTAGGTTTTGATTATGGCGAGATTACAGCAATTTTATAAAGATACCGTCGTCAAGAAGTTGATGGACGAACGTGGTTACAAAAATATTATGCAGGTACCACGGATTGAAAAGGTCACTATCAATATGGGTGTTGGTGAAGCTATTGGCGACAAGAAAGTTATTGAGAACGCGCTTGCTGATATGAAAAAAATATCAGGCCAAAAGCCGGTTACAACGCTTGCCCGTAAGTCAGTTGCATCATTCAAGGTGCGTGATGGCTATCCGATTGGCTGCAAGGTGACTTTGCGTAAAGATCGCATGTATGAGTTTCTGGATCGCCTGATTAGTGTGGCTATACCCCGCATACGTGATTTTCGTGGTATGAGCCCCAAGGCATTTGATGGTCGTGGCAATTACAACATGGGTGTTAAGGAGCAGATCATTTTCCCGGAAATTGAGTATGAGAAAATTGATGCAATACGCGGAATGGATATAAACATAACTACATCAGCTACAAATGACGAAGATGCTCGTGCATTGCTGGCTGCTTTTAACTTCCCATTTAAAAACTGAGTAAGAGATAGAGAACGCGGATATGGCAAAAGTTTCAATGGTACAACGTGAGCAAAAGCGCACACGCCTTGTGAAGAAATATGCAGAAAAACGTGAAGCGTTGCGTGCTGTACTTAAAAGTATTGACGCAAGTATTGAAGAAAAAATGGATGCGCAAAAGCAGTTACAAATGCTGCCGCGTGATTCCAGTCCGGTAAGACAGCGCAACCGTTGCCGTGTAACTGGTCGTCCCCATGGCTATTTCCGCAAGTTTGGACTTTGCCGCAACAAATTAAGAGAAACTGCTATGCGTGGAGATATTCCGGGCCTGGTCAAGGCTAGCTGGTAAGCGGGTAGGTACACATCATGATGACAGATCCAATTGCTGACATGCTTACACGTATTAGAAATGCGCAATCTGCCGGTAAAGCCGATGTAACCATGCCTTCATCTAAAGCCAAACTGGCGATCGCTGGTGTAATGAAAGAGGAAGGCTATGTAGCTGATTTTAGTGTCAGCAGTGATGCCAAACCAAATATGACGGTTACATTGAAATATTATCAGGGTAACCCGGTCATTGATGAGATGAAGCGTGTTAGTCGTCCGGGTCTGCGTATTTATAAAAACAAGGACGAGTTACCAAAAGTTCTCAATGGTCTTGGTGTTGCAATAATTTCGACCTCCGCTGGCGTAATGACCGATAAAAAGGCCAGGTCTGAAGGCCGTGGCGGCGAGGTGATCTGCACGATTTCGTAATGACATCGTTTGATCATAACTAATATAAGAGTTCTGAAATGTCACGTATAGCGAACAAACCGGTAGAAATTCCATCAGGTGTTGAAGTCAGCCTCAGTGGGCAGTCAGTGTCTGTGAAGGGCAAAAACGGCAACCTGTCGATGCAAGTGAACGAAAAAGTACAGGTCAAGCAAGAAGACAATGTACTCAATTTCAGTGGTAATGACGGTGTTGATGGTTCTGTAGCCATGGCGGGAACCATGCGTTCTTTAGCGAACAATATGGTCGTTGGTGTTAGCCAGGGTTTTGAGAAAAAGCTTGAACTGATTGGTGTTGGTTATCGTGCTCAGGCACAGGGTAACAAACTGAATTTGACCCTGGGCTTTTCGCATCCGGTCGTATATGACGTACCTGAAGGTATTAGCATAGAAACTCCGAGCCAGACCGAGATTATTGTAAAAGGCGCAGACAAACAGAAAGTTGGACAGGTTTCCGCAGATATACGCGCGTACCGCCCACCTGAGCCGTACAAGGGCAAAGGTGTTCGCTACTCTGATGAGCGCGTGATACGTAAAGAAGCCAAGAAGAAATAATTAAGCGAATATAGTAAGCAGGCAATCGCGATGAAATCGAAAAAAGAAAGCAGAATTCGCAGAGCAAAAAGAACACGTGCAAAAATCAGTGAACTTGGCGCTCATCGTCTTAGTGTGCACCGTACACCTAAACATATCTATGCCCAGGTGATTGATCCTGCTGGCAATAAGGTGGTAGCCAGTGCATCAACTGTGCAAAAAGATGTGCGTGGCGGCTTGAAGTCAACTGGTAATGCCGAAGCTGCGGCTGCAGTGGGCAAGGCCATTGCTGAAAAATCGAAATCGGCTGGAGTGGATCAGGTTGCATTTGACCGCTCAGGTTTTAAGTATCATGGCAGAATCAAGGCTTTGGCCGATGCTGCGCGTGAAAACGGTTTGAAATTGTAGACCGTAACAACAGGATTTAATAATGGCTAACGTAGAAGCACCCGCATCTAAAGACGATCTGATTGAGAAACTGGTAGCAGTTAATCGTGTTGCCAAAGTGGTAAAAGGCGGACGTCAATTTGGTTTTACTGCACTGACTGTTGTTGGTGACGGCAAAGGTCAGATCGGTTTTGGTTATGGCAAGGCAAAAGAAGTGCCTTTAGCCATACAAAAGGCAATGGATCGTGCACGCAAGAACATGAAGAAAGTAGACCTTATTGCTGGAACACTGCAGCACGCTACATATGGCGAGCATGGTGCTGCTAATGTTTATATGCAGCCCGCATCAGAAGGTACCGGTATTATTGCCGGTGGTGCAATGCGTGCTGTTTTCGAGGCTGTAGGTGTGAGAAATGTACTGGCCAAGATCAACGGAACACGTAATCCTGTTAACGTTGTTCGTGCAACTATCAATGGTCTTACTGGTATGGCATCACCCTCATACGTAGCGGCCAAACGTGGCAAAACTGTAGAAGAAGTTCTGGGTTAATGACATGGCTGATAAAGAACTCAAGGTAACATTAATCAAGAGTGCAGTAGGCAGGCTGAAGAAACACCAGGCCTGTGTGCGTGGACTGGGTTTGCGCCGTACTAATCATTGTGTACTGGTTAAAGACACGCCTGAAAATCGCGGCATGATTAACAAGGTGTCATATATGCTCTCTGTTGAAGAGGCTTAACAAGAGGATATGGTATGCAATTAAATAGTCTGCATCCTGCCGAAGGCAGCAAGAAAAACAGCAAACGCGTCGGACGTGGTATTGGCAGCGGTTGGGGTAAAACCTGTGCACGCGGCCACAAAGGTCAGAAGTCGCGCTCAGGCGGTTTCCATAAAGTTGGATTTGAAGGTGGTCAGATGCCCTTGCAGCGTCGTCTGCCCAAGGTTGGGTTTAATTCAAGTATGGCATCTACTCGCGCCGAGGTGCGTTTGCATGAGCTGGAAAAAGTAGCAGCAGACGAAATCGATCTGCTGGCATTGATTGCGGCTGGTATTGTGCCTGCTAATACCGAGAAGGCAAAAGTGATTGCATCCGGTGAAATCAGCAAAGGCGTCCAGCTGAAAGGTATCGCTGTTACCCCTGGCGCACGCAAGGCGATAGAAGCTGCTGGCGGAAAGATCCTGGACTGATTCGGTTCTGATTAATTATGGCAGGCTTGGGCTTTGGACATTTGAAGGAACTAAAACAGCGTTTACTGTTTGTAGTTGGCGCGCTGATCGTATTTCGAGTAGGCGCATATATACCTGTTCCGGGTATAGATCCAACAGTGCTGTCTACCCTGTTTGATCAGCAGAAAGGCAGTATTCTCGGTGTGTTTAACCTGTTTTCAGGTGGTGCGCTGGGACGTATGTCGATATTTGCGCTTGGTATTATGCCCTATATTTCGGCATCGATTATCATGCAGCTGCTGGCAGTTACCGTACCAGCGCTGGAGCAGATCAAGAAAGAAGGTGAGTCAGGTCGTCGCAAGATTGCGGCCTATACCCGTTATTTCACCCTGGTGCTGGCAAGTTTTCAGTCAATCGGTATCTCTACCGCATTGCAGGCTCAGTCGCTTGGTGTGAATCCGCTGGTACCAAACCCGGGATTCGGCTTTGTCTTTACTGCAGCGGTGACGCTGGTTACGGGTACGATGTTCCTGATGTGGCTGGGCGAGCAGGTAACCGAGCGTGGCATTGGTAATGGCATATCAATGATAATTTTTGCAGGCATTGTTGCGGGCCTGCCAAGCGCCATTGGCGGTACGCTGGAGCTGGTGCGAACCGGCGAGCTGCACACACTGACAGCAATCTTCCTGTTTGTAATGGCGGTAGCTGTCACGGGTTTCGTAGTCTTCGTAGAGCGAGGCCAGCGGCGCATTACGGTAAATTATGCCAAGCGCCAGCAGGGCAGGCGTATGTATGCTGCACAAAGCAGCTTTTTGCCGTTGAAGCTGAATATGGCCGGTGTTATTCCACCGATTTTTGCTTCCAGCATTATTCTGTTCCCGGCCACCATGGGCAGCTGGTTTGGGCAGTCTGAAGGCATGGAGTGGCTGCAGAATATTGCAGGAACGCTGGCGCCAGGACAGCCGGTTTACGTACTACTGTACGCACTGGCAATCATATTTTTCTGCTTTTTCTACACGGCGCTGGTGTTTAACGCGCGTGAAACTGCAGATAACCTGAAGAAATCAGGTGCGTTTATTCCCGGTATACGCCCGGGTGAGCAGACAGCGAACTACATTGATACAGTAATGACGCGCCTGACATTTGTCGGTGCTATCTATATAACACTGGTGTGCTTGCTGCCCGAATTTTTGATTTTGTACTGGAATGTGCCGTTTTACTTTGGTGGTACATCCCTGTTGATTATTGTCGTGGTCGTAATGGACTTCATGGCACAGGTTCAGTCGCACATGATGTCTCATCAATATGAAGGCCTCATGAAAAAGGCAAACCTGCAAAATTTCAAACGTTAGTGAATCGGTTTTTACCGGAGTATTGAGATGAAAGTACGTGCATCAGTCAAAAAGATGTGTCGCAACTGCAAAATTATCAAGCGTCATGGTGTTGTCCGCGTGATTTGTACTGATCCGCGCCACAAACAGCGCCAGGGCTAGGTCTTCTGAACTGGTTGATTCGACACAATTTAATAGCTAAAATTGCGCGCTTTGCCGCGCTGAAACGGGAACAAGAATGGCTCGAATAGCAGGAATTAATATTCCACCGAACAAACATACTGTCATAGGTCTGACTTACATCTATGGCATTGGCCGTACGCGCGCGCAGCAGATCTGTGCGTCCACCGGTATTGAACAGACCCAGAAAATTGGAGATCTCTCTGAAGACGTGCTGGAAAAGCTCAGAACCGAGGTTGGTAATTACACCATCGAAGGTGACCTTCGCCGTGAAGTCTCGATGAGCATCAAGCGTTTGATGGATCTCGGCTGCTACCGTGGTATTCGTCATCGTCGCGGTTTGCCGCTGCGTGGTCAGAGGACACGCACCAATGCTCGTACCCGCAAGGGACCACGTAGACCGATTTCTAAATAAATTGCTAAATAAATCGCCTGATTTTAGGAATAAAAGTAATGGCTAAAGCTGAAACACGAAAAAAAGTTAAACGTTCAGTAACTGATGGGATTGCCCATATTTATGCTTCGTTTAACAACACCATCATAACAATCACAGACCGCCAGGGTAATACACTGGCATGGGCAACTGCAGGAGGCTCTGGCTTCCGAGGCTCTCGTAAGAGCACGCCGTTTGCTGCTCAGGTTGCTGCAGAACGCGCTGGTACACGTGCGCTGGATTTTGGTATGAAAAACCTTGACGTTATGGTACGTGGACCAGGACCTGGTCGAGAATCTGCAGTTCGCTCACTGAATAATGTCGGTTTTAAAATTATGAATATTACCGACGTAACACCAATCCCACATAATGGTTGCCGCCCGCCTAAAAGGCGCCGCGTGTAAGACCGGAGATAATTTAAGTGGCTAAATATATCGGACCAAAATGTAAACTCAGTCGTCGCGAAGGTGTTGATCTTGAGTTGAAATCTGCGCTGCGACCACTGGACAGCAAATGTAAGGCTGACCAGGTTCCAGGCCAGCATGGTGCACGACGCGCTCGCCTGTCTGACTATGCATTGCAGTTGCGCGAGAAGCAGAAATTGCGTCGTATTTATGGCGTTCTGGAAAAACAGTTCCGCAATTACTATAAGGCTGCTGCAAGTCAGAAAGGCTCAACAGGTGAGAACCTGCTTTCATTGCTTGAAACCAGGCTGGACAACGTGGTTTATCGCAGTGGTTTTGGTGCAACACGTGCTGAAGCGCGCCAGCTGGTAAATCACAAAGCAATTATGGTTAACAACAATGTTGTAAACATACCTTCATACCAGGTCAGGCCTAATGATGTGATCACCGTTCGTGAGAAAGCGAAGAAACAGACACGTATCGCTGATTCGATGAATCTTGCAAAAGCCAGAGGTATTGCTGACTGGATTTCACTTGATGAAAACAAGCTGGAAGCCACGTTTAATAATGTACCGGAACGCACCGATCTTCCACCAGATATCAACGAACAGCTCGTTGTGGAACTTTACTCCAAATAAGGCAGCATCCAATTAGAGGATAATATAGGGCATGTCAGAAGAATTACTTACACCGCGTACAATCAACGTTCAGGCTTATAGCGAGACTCATGCAAAAGTTGCGCTTGAACCGCTGGAAAGAGGTTTTGGCCATACACTTGGCAATGCCCTGCGTCGTATTTTGCTCTCCTCGATTGAGGGCAGTGCAATTACCGAAGTGGAAATTGAAGGTGTTGTTCATGAATACAGCACCATCGATGGCGTGCAGGAAGACGTCCTTGAAATATTACTGAACTTGAAAGGCGTAGCGCTTCTTATGCATAGCAATACCGAAGCGACGATTACGCTTAGAAAAGAAGGTGCTGGTGTTGTAACAGCAGGTGATATTGAAACAGGTCATGATGTCGAAATCGTCAATCCTGGCCATGTTATTGCCAGCCTTAACAAGGAAGGCAAGCTCAGTATGACGCTCAAGGTTACCAAGGGCCGTGGTTATCAGCCTGTAACACGTCGCAAAGATGAGGCTGAAGGCTCAGTAATCGGCAATCTGAAACTGGATGCATCGTACAGTCCGATTCGAAGGGTAGCTTATAACGTCGAGAATGCACGTGTTGCCCAGAGTACAAATCTGGATAAGCTGATAATTGATCTGCAAACCAATGGCACCGTTGATCCTGAAGCTGCGATTCGCACTGCGGCTACAATTTTGCAGAACCAGCTGTCATCCTTCGTCAACCTGCAGAGTATGGAAGACGAAACTGAAGCCGATGTGGAAGCAGATATTGATCCGATTCTGCTACGCCCGGTTGACGAACTCGAACTCACTGTTCGTTCTGCAAACTGCTTGAAAGCAGAAAACATTTATTATATTGGCGACCTGATTCAGCGCACTGAAGTTGAGCTGCTCAGAACACCTAACCTTGGTAAAAAGTCTCTGACAGAAATCAAGGACGTTCTGGCATCACACGGTCTGTCACTTGGAATTCAACTTGAAAACTGGCCGCCTGCTTCTATCAGGGAAAAGGAAGCCAGTTAAAAAACGTATCAGGTAAATATCATGCGTCATCGTAAATCAGGTCGTCATCTGAATAGAAACAGCAGTCATCGCAAGGCGATGTTCAGCAATATGACGAACTCGCTGTTCCAGCACGAAATTATCAAGACAACTTTGCCAAAAGCGAAGGAATTGCGCCGTGTAGCTGAACCACTGATTACCATGGCAAAGGAAGATTCTGTTGCCAAGCGTCGTCTTGCTTTTGCCCGACTGCGTGACAATGCAGCGGTTGGAAAACTGTTCAATGAGCTTGGCCCGCGCTACAAAGAACGCGCAGGTGGTTATACGCGTATAATGAAATGCGGATACCGTCCCGGTGATGCAGCACCAATGGCATACATCGAGCTTGTCGACCGCCCAGAGAGCGGTTCTGCTGAAGATTAGTACCAGTATCCAGATACAGACAGAAAAGCCGGCTACATGCCGGCTTTTTTCGTTTTAACTGCTTTTTTCTCGCAGAGGCGCAGAGAACGCAGAGGCTTTTTATGGTATTCCATCCCGCAATCCACTGCGCGCTCTGCGCCTCAGCGAGGGATAATTAATAAGAAAGTTTGGCCTTGTTTGTTATTTTGCGTGCAGCTTTTTCCGGAATCAACGAATCATCCGTATTAATAAAGCGAGGGGCTGGAGCTGTGTTTGAACCTGTTTCTCGCCATGGCGCAAAGAACGCCAAGGTGTTTATTGCTGGCTACCCGGTTAGAGATTTGTACACATCAAAAAACCTCTGCGCGCTCTGCGCCTCTGCGAGAAAATAAATACCTACAGGTCACTAACCGGTACGTTTGAGTTCGTTGTCACGGTAATGCGAATCCGTCCAGCATGTTGGCAGGGCCTCACCTGATAGAAACTGTAAGTCATCTTTTTTGAAGGTATCAGGATCCTGCAATTCTTCTCCGAAATGAAGGCGACCTACTACCGCATCATTAAAAGGATCAAACAGGTCTTTCAAGCTCAATACTTCTACTAAGTGACCATCGCTTATTTTCTTGAGAAACATATCATACCTCCTGACTATATATTTATCATACACCCAGGTCGTATCCAGACCCAAGAGCTAAATCTTAATCAACTTGCGGCTTTTTTCTTCTGTGCCGGTTTGAAGATCCGTTTCAGGTAGTGGCCGGTAAAAGAATGTGGATTATCAGCAACTTGCTCGGGTGAGCCGGCTGCAATCAGCTGCCCGCCTTTATAGCCGCCTTCCGGGCCAAGATCGATAATCCAGTCGGCAGTTTTTATTATGTCCATATTGTGCTCGATGACGATTACCGTGTTACCGTGATCGCGCAAGCGGTTTAAAACATCCAGCAGCTGTTGTACATCATGAAAATGCAGGCCGGTTGTCGGTTCGTCCAGAATGTAAACGGTACGGCCAGTATCGCGTTTAGATAATTCACGTGAGAGTTTGATGCGTTGTGCCTCACCACCTGAAAGCGTAGTCGCTCTTTGACCGAGGGTAAGATAGGAAAGGCCGACATCCATCAAGGTTTGCAATTTCCGCTTGATGACCGGAATGGCGTCAAAGAATACGAGGGCATCTTCGACTGTCATTTCCAGCACTTCATGGATGTTCTTGCCCTTGTAGTTGATTTCCAGTGTTTCGCGATTGTAGCGCTTGCTCTGGCAAACATCGCAGGGAACATAGACATCAGGTAGAAAATGCATTTCGACCTTGATCACACCGTCGCCCTGGCAAGCTTCACAGCGACCGCCTTTTACATTGAAACTGAAACGTCCCGGCTTGTAACCACGTGAACGCGCTTCCTGTGTTGCCGAGAACAGTTCACGGATTGGTGTAAACAGGCCGGTATAGGTAGCCGGATTAGAGCGGGGTGTTCTACCGATTGGCGCCTGGTTGATTTCAACGACTTTATCGAAATGCTCAATACCTTGATGCGATTCATGCGCTGCAACCGACATGGAATTGTTGTTAATTTCACGTGCAAGGATGGCATACAGGGTGTCATTGACCAGGGTGGATTTCCCGGAGCCCGAAACACCTGTAACGCAGGTAAATAATCCGACCGGAAAATCGACATCCAGATGCTGCAGGTTATTGCCGCTGGCGCCTCTGATGGAAAACACACTGGAGCTGACTGCTGTGCGCCTGGCGGGTATATTGATTTGTTTAACACCGGCAAGGTATTGCCCCGTAATCGAATGTTTGTTCGCCATTATTTCTCGCGGTGTGCCTTCAGCGATAATTTCACCACCATGTACACCTGCGCCCGGGCCGATGTCGATGACGTGGTCCGCACTGAGGATGGCATCTTCATCATGTTCGACCACGATGACGGTGTTGCCGATATCACGTAAATGCGTCAGGGTGCTGAGCAGGCGGTCATTGTCACGCTGGTGCAGGCCTATCGAAGGTTCATCGAGGATATACATGACTCCGACCAGGCCGGCACCGATCTGGCTGGCCAGTCGAATACGCTGGGACTCGCCGCCGGACAAGGTATCCGAGCTCCGTTCCAGGGTCAGATAGTCCAGGCCAACGTTAACCAGGAACTGCAGGCGGGCTGATATTTCGTTATTTATTTTTGCGGCAATTTCACCGCGCTTGCCAGCGAGACTGAGATCAGAAAAGAAATCATGTGCTTTGACGATTGGCATTGCGGTAATTTCCGGCAGGGTTTTATCATCGATGAATACATGCCGGGCCGCCTGGTTAAGACGGCTGCCGTGGCAGGCTGGGCAGGCCTGCTGCGACAGGTATTTTGCCAGCTCCTCGCGTACCACATTGGATTCTGTTTCGCGATAGCGGCGTTCCATATTGTGCAGCACACCCTCAAAGGCATGGGTGCGTTTTTTGCCGCGCCGGCCACGATGACCGGGGTAATGGAATTCGATTTTTTCCTTGCCACTGCCATGCAGCAGGGTGTCTTTTATGCTGTCGTCGAGATCTTCGAAGGGCACCTCAATATCAAAGTCAAAATGATCAGCCAGTGCGGTAATAATGCTGAAATAATAGGCATTGCGCCTGTCCCAGCCGCGTATGGCACCGCCGGCCAGGCTCAGATGTGGATTTGAGACTACACGCTCCGGATCGAAGAAATGCTTGTTACCGATGCCGTCACATTCGGGGCAGGCACCAGCCGGGTTGTTGAATGAGAATATCCGCGGTTCCAGTTCCTGCAGGCTGTAGCCGCAACTTGGGCAGGCAAAACGTGCCGAAAATATCAGCTCAGCCTGTTCTGTGTCGTCCATCCAGGCAACCGTGGCAATGTCATCGGCCAGGTGCAATGTGGTTTCTAAAGATTCGGCCAGCCTCAGCTTGATATCAGGACGTACCTTGAAGCGGTCGACCACAACCTCGATGGTGTGCTTCTTGTTGGATTCAAGTTCGGGTACATCATCAAGTTCATACACGGTGCCGTCAACGCGCGCGCGTAGAAATCCCTGCTGCTTTAAATCGGCGATCAGTGCGTGGTATTCGCCTTTGCGTTCACGGATTACAGGCGCCAGCAACATCAACCGGGTGTCCGCCGGCAATGCCAGTACCTGATCGACCATCTGGCTGACAGTTTGTGCCTCCAGTGTGGTGCCATGTGTCGGACAGCGTGGTGTGCCTGCGCGGGCAAACAACAGCCTCAGGTAATCATAGATCTCGGTGACGGTTCCGACCGTGGAGCGTGGATTATGCGACGTTGTTTTTTGCTCAATTGAAATAGCGGGTGACAGGCCTTCGATGTGGTCGACATCGGGCTTTTCCATCATCGACAGGAACTGGCGTGCATAAGCGGACAACGACTCGACATAGCGACGCTGGCCTTCAGCAAAAATGGTGTCAAAAGCCAATGAGGACTTGCCAGATCCGGACAGGCCGGTGATTACGATGAGCCTGTCACGCGGGATATCAACATCAATATTTTTCAGATTGTGGGTGCGAGCGCCGCGGATCTGGATTGTATCCATAACTGCATATCAGGGTGTAAAGCCAATCTGCTAGAATGCCGTGCTTTCATTAGCCGGGTCAAGTGTTGTGTCCGTATTTCAGGAAAATCTGGGAAAGACTGAGCGTCGTGCTGGAGTTTCGCTCGCCCTGATTTACGCCTTTCGCATGCTTGGCCTGTTCATGATCATGCCGGTATTCGCCTTGTATGAGGAGCAGATGCCAGGAGCGACGCCATTTCTCATGGGTCTGGCACTGGGTATCTACGGACTGACCCAGGCACTGCTGCAGATACCTTTCGGCATGTTGTCAGACCGTATTGGGCGTAAACCGGTGATTTTTGCCGGCCTGGTTATTTTTGCGCTGGGCAGCCTGGTGGCGGCCCAGGCAGACAGCATCTATGGCATCATTATCGGCCGCGCGCTGCAGGGCTCCGGGGCAATTGCAGCCGCGTTGATGGCTTTGGCCGCAGATCTTTCCCGGGAAGAGCACCGTACCAAGATGATGGCCCTGATCGGTGCCAGCATCGGCGCGGCATTCGCTGTTGCCATGGTGCTTGGCCCCTTGATCAATCAATGGATCGGTATTTCCGGAATTTTTGCCAGCACCGCTGTGCTCGCCTTGATCGGCATTGCTGTGCTCTATCTGGCCGTTCCGGATCCGCTGCACACGCATTTTCACTGCGATGCAGAGGTCCAGTCAGGCGCCTTGGTGGATGTGCTCAAGGATAACCAGCTGCTGAGGCTGGATGCCGGCATATTCGTTCTACATTTTTCGCTGATGTGTATGTTCCTGGTGATGCCTCTAGAATTGCGTGATACGGCTAATCTTGACGCTGCCGATCACTCGAAACTGTATTTGCCCGTGTTCGCCCTGTCTCTGGTCATCATGCTGCCGTTTGTGATTATTGCCGAGCGCTATCGCAGGATGAAACAGGTGTTTCTCGGTGCAATTGCAACACTGGCGTTAGCAGTCGTCGGATTTATCTACAGTACTGATCTGATAACACTGGCCTTATCGCTGGTATTGTTTCTTGCCGGCTTCAATCTGCTCGAAGCCTCGCTGCCGTCGCTGATCTCAAAAACGGCCAGGGCGACCCAGAAAGGCACGGCCATGGGTGTGTATTCCAGCAGCCAGTTCATGGGGACATTCACCGGTGGCCTGGTCGGTGGTGCAGTCCATGGGCATTGGGGGATTGATGGCCTCTATATTATGGTGCTTGCGGTACTGTTGCTATGGCTGCTATTGGCTTCCAGCATGCGGCAACCACGTTATCTGAGCACCTACCTGCTCAATGTGGGGGTGCGGAATGAGTCTGAGATTGCAGGTTTGACTCGCGATCTTGCTGCTGTTGCAGGCGTCGTCGAAGCTTCCGTGATTGCAGGCGAGGGTGTTGCCTATCTCAAGGTTGAAAAGCATGTCCTTGATGACAAAAAGCTGTTATCTTTCATGGCTGATGAAAACTGATCTGCGAACGATGGAGAAAACATAATGGCACGTGGCGTTAACAAAGTAATCCTGGTTGGAAATTGTGGCAAGGACCCGGAAACCCGGTATATGCCTAGCGGTGGAGCAGTCACCAAAATTTCGATTGCCACCTCAGACAGCTGGAAAGACAAGCAAAGCGGGGAACAGAAAGATCGTACTGAATGGCACAATGTCGTGTTTTTCGGCCGTCTTGGTGAAATCGCCGGGGAGTACCTGCGCAAGGGTTCGCAAGTCTATATTGAAGGCAGTCTGCGTACCAACAAATGGCAGGATAAAAGCGGCAATGATCGCTACACCACGGAAATCGTTGCCAATGAAATGCAGATGCTTGGCGGACGACCTTCTGGCGACAGTTATACACCCGCACAGGCTCCAGCTGCCAGCAAGCCCGAGCCGGCTGCCGCCATGGTTGAAGACGGCTTTGATGACGATATTCCGTTCTAGGGGTCAGCATAGATTTTTTCAACGCAAAGACGCTAAGACGCAGAGGCCGCAAAGAAATTATTTTGTATGTAGGGTGCAATAACGCAGCGTATTGCACCGCGAATGACTTCAATGGTGGATTACGGCTGCGCCTAATCCACACTAGGACTGCCGCAATTTAATATATTTAATGGCGTAAGCAGCAAACCCTCCATGTTGCGGTGTGATGATCCGAATGTGGTGTTCTACGCAGCACGAAACCTGTATTTCCTCTGCGTCCTTTGCGACTTAGCGTCTTTGCGTTGAATTCGTTGTTTTCTGCAGCATAACAGCCCTGATTCAGGTATTTTGATCGATTAATTGATTGATATTTTCGGCAAATTTCACTATTATTTGCCACCAAGATGTGAGCTGTAGCGTTTTGGTTGATTTTGCTACTCTCCGCTGCCTAGTGTACTGACTATGTGAATACACCGAGACAGTGCCGGGCTTAAACGAGGAATTTATTTCAAGGCTCCGTTTACGGGGCCTTTTTATTAGCGGCGATAAATATTTGGCCATGACTTCAGGGCCGTGACTTTAGGTTGAACTTTGATGCAGCGGAACCAGACCCAGTTGTGGGACCTGCTTGAGCCGGTTGTGGCTGGTATGGGATATGAGCTGGTTGAGATCGAGTACAACCCCAGCACCAGGCACGGCCTGTTGAGGATTTATATCGACCATGAAGACGGTATTCAGCTGGATGATTGTACCGATGTCAGTCATCAGGTCAGCGCCTTGCTCGATGTCGAAGATCCGATTTCGGGGCACTATAACCTGGAAGTGTCTTCACCCGGGATGGACCGGCCATTGCGCGGCATTAAAGATTACGAACGATTTACAGGAGAAATCGTCAAAATCAAGACCGCTATGGCAATCGATGGTCGGCGCAACTTCAAGGGCCGTCTGTGTGGTGTCGAAGGTGACGAGATAAATATTGAATGTGATGGCCAGCAGTTTTTATTACCGCTGGCAGCAATAGAAAAAGCGCGACTTGTGCCTGAATTTGGCACACAGTTGCATCGAAAATAACAGGAGTAACTGTACAATGAACAAAGATATTCTCTATGTAGCTGACGCTGTATCGAATGAAAAAGGCGTTGATAAAGAGATTATCTTCGAGGCTATCGAAGCTGCTTTGGCTACTGCGACGCGCAAGAAGAACAATAAGGACATCGAAGTGCGTGTCGATATCAACCGTGAAACCGGTGATTACGAAACATTTCGTCGCTGGCTGGTTGTCGAAGATAGCGGTGAAGGCCTGGAAAATCCACTGGCAGAAATAACACTGGAAGCTGCTGGAATTGATGAACCCGAAATTCAGCTCGGCGAATACGTAGAAGAGCAGATTGAATCAGTTGATTTTGGCCGTATTGCAGCACAAACGGCTAAACAGGTTATTGTGCAAAAGGTACGTGAGGCCGAAAGGGCTCGCGTAATTGAGGCTTATCAGGGCCGTGAAGGCGAGCTGGTAATGGGCACGGTCAAACGTGTTGAACGTGGCAACGTGTATCTTGATCTTGGTGATAACGTTGAAGCATTTATACCACGCGAAGATATGATCCCCAGGGAAGCTGTGCGCACCGGTGACAGACTTCGAGGCTACCTGAAAGAAATTCGTGCAGAAACCCGTGGTCCTCAACTGTTCGTTAGTCGAACTGCGCCAGAGTTTCTGGTTGAACTGTTCAAACTTGAGGTACCTGAAGTCGATCAGGGTCTGTTGAATATTATCGGTGGTGCACGCGATGCTGGATCGCGGGCAAAAATTTCTGTGGAGTCTCTTGATTCACGTCTTGATCCGGTCGGAGCCTGCGTGGGTATGCGTGGTTCACGTGTTCAGTCAGTATCAAATGAGCTCGCTGGTGAGCGTGTTGACATAATTCTGTGGGACGAGAATCCCGCCCAGTTTGTTATCAATGCGATGTCGCCAGCAGAGGTTACATCAATCGTTGTTGATGAAGATACACACACCATGAATATCGCGGTTGAAGAAGACAAACTTGCAATGGCTATCGGTCGAGGTGGACAAAATGTTCGACTTGCATCAGAACTTACAGGGTGGGAGCTGAACGTAATGACCGAGAAAGAAGCCGAAGAACGCAGTGACGAAGAAAATCAAAAGCTGTTGGCTGAATTCAAGGAGAAACTTGACGTCGACGAAGAAGTTGCCGGTATTCTTGTTGCTGAAGGCTTCTCTACTATTGAAGAAGTTGCCTATGTGCCTGAAGCCGAGCTGAATTCTATTGAAGAATTTGACGCAGACATGGTAAACGAATTGCGCAACCGCGCACGTGATTACCTGCTGACCCAGGCAATCATGCAGGAAGAAGTACTTGAAGACAGGCAGCCAGCAGAAGATCTGTTGCAAATGGAAGGCATGGATGAAGGCACAGCTTTACATCTGGCTGCTAAAGGCATATGCACCATGGAGGAGCTGGCTGAACAATCGGTTGATGAGCTGATGGTAGTTGACGGTATGGATGAAAAGCACGCATCAGAACTCATCATGAAGGCACGTGAGCCCTGGTTTGCGGCTGAGGAACAATAAGGCGGGAAAGAGTAAAGAATAATGACAGATGTTACTGTAAAACAATTAGCCGACGTTGTCGGCACGCCCGTTGAGCGTTTGCTCGAGCAGATCAAGGATGCTGGTCTTGCTGCAGATAATGCTGACGCGCCTATATCTGATGAAGACAAAATGCAGTTGCTGAGTTACTTGCGCACTCAGCACGGCAAGCGTAAATCCAGCGTTACATCATCTGAGAAAACAGCTGGGAAAATCACACTCAAGCGCAGGTCGGTTAGCGAACTCAAGGTTAGAGGTAGTGCCAGTGCCAGCGGCAGGGGCAAGACTGTTGCTATTGAGGTAAGAAAGAAACGCAGTCTTGGCAGGCCGCAAGCAGTTGAAGAGCAGAGGTCTGAAGACCAGAAACCTGAAGCCCTTGAACAACTGGAAAAGCTGCGCGCAGATCAGCAGCAACGTGAACTCGAACGCGAACGTGAACAGCTACAGCGGCAGGAGCGGGCGCAACAAAGAGAACTGGAACGCAAACAGGAAGAAGAACGTAAAGAAGCTGTACTGGCAAAAAAACAGGCCGAAAAAGAGACTCTCAAGCAAAAACAGGGTAAAGCTCCAGCAAAAGATAAACCGGCATCAAGAGAAGAAATTGAACTGGCCGAAGCGCGTGCCGATAAAACTGGCGGCAAGCGCACCAAGCACGGCAAGCACAAACCGGAAGCTGAAGAAACCTTGTTTGGCCGCAAGGAACTGCATGTCGCCACTGAAAAAAGTGGCAAGCGCAAGAAAGGCAAAGTTAGAAGAGATACACATGTGGTCACTGAAGCAAAACATGGTTTTGAAAAGCCGGTTGCGCCCATTGTCCATGATGTAACTATTCCAGATACCATTACGGTTGATGAGCTGGCCAGGCGTATGACCATGAAGGCAGCAGAGCTCATCAAGGAATTGATGAAGATGGGAGTAATGGCAACCATCAACCAGGTGATTGATCAGGATACCGCTACCCTGGTTGTTGAAGAATTGGGTCATAATCCAGTGGCAGTGGGCGCAGATGATCTTGAGAAAACTTTACTGTCGAGAGAAGAAGAGGGATACGAGAGAAAATCACGTCCTCCAGTTGTTACTATTATGGGGCATGTTGACCACGGTAAAACATCTTTACTGGACTACATTCGCCGTTCAAAAATTACTTCTGGTGAAGCAGGCGGCATCACCCAGCATATCGGCGCCTATCATGTTGAGACTGACAAGGGTGTGGTTACTTTTGTCGACACCCCGGGCCATGCCGCATTTACCAGTATGCGAGAACGCGGCGCGATGGCAACAGATATTGTAATTCTGGTTGTTGCTGCAGATGATGGTGTTATGCCACAGACCATTGAGGCCATTCAGCATTCGAAGGCTGCTGGTGTGCCCATCATTGTTGCAGTTAACAAAATAGACAAGGAAGATGCAGATCCGGATCGTGTTAAAACCGAACTGGGTAATCATGAAGTTATTCCGGAAGAATGGGGTGGCGAAAACATGTTTGTGAGTGTTTCTGCCATTAACGGCGAGGGTATCGACGCATTGCTTGATGCAATATTATTGCAAGCTGAGCTGTTAGAATTGAAGGCTGCAACGGAAGGCATGGCCAGGGGTGTGGTGCTAGAATCTTCACTGGACAAGGGGCGTGGTGTAACAACCACCGTTATGGTTCAGGAAGGTACATTGAACAAGGGCGATATTATTCTGGCTGGTGAAGAATTCGGCCGCGTGCGTGCAATGTTTGATGAAAATGGTAAACCTGCTGAGCAAGCCGGGCCTTCTATCCCTGTTGCTGTAATAGGTCTTTCGAGTACCCCGAGTGCAGGTGATGAAGTGCTGGTTGTTGAAGATGAACGTGCAGCGCGAGATGTTGCCCAGCAACGTCGTAACAAGAAACGGGATAAACGTCTTGCCAGCCAACAACAGGCCAAGCTGGATTCGTTGTTTGATCAAATGAAGTCCGGTGCGGTGAGTACATTAAATGTACTGCTCAAGGCTGATGTGCAAGGCACGCTTGAAGCAATTCGTGATGCCCTGGTCAAGCTGGCTGCCGATAACGAAGAAGTGAATGTCAATATCGTAGGTTCTGGTGTTGGCGGTATCAACGAAACCGATATAAGTCTCGCAGCTGCATCCAATGCAATCGTTATAGGATTTAATGTGCGTGCTGATGCATCCGCACGGCGTGCGGCTTCGGAGCGCGGCGTTGATCTGAATTACTACAGTATTATCTATGAGCTCATCGATGAAGTTAAGAGCGCACTGGTGGGTATGCTGGCGCCACAATTCCGTGAACAGATAATTGGTATGGCAGAAGTAAAGGATGTGTTCAGGTCGCAACAGCTTGGTGCTGTTGCCGGCTCAATCGTTACTGAAGGTGTCATCAAGCGCAATGCCCCGATTCGTGTATTGCGTGACAATGTTGTTATATATGAAGGCGAACTGGAGTCACTAAGACGATTCAAGGATGACGTACAGGAAGTCAAGAGTGGTACCGAGTGCGGTATTGCAGTGAAGAACTACAACGATGTTAAGGTTGGCGATCAGATCGAAGTATTCGAACGCGTCGAGCAAGAACGCACTTTGTAGCGTGAAATGATTTCAGTGCTCCCAGGCGGCGTTAAAAATCATTTCGGAATGCTCATGTACTTTTTGTACACTCCGCTTCCTCAATGATTATTGCCTTGCCTGGAAACACTGAAATCATTTCTCAACAGTTAAAGCTGCATTAAGAATTAACTTTTTAGTTACTTAGATAAATGCCTAGAGAATTCTCCCGCAGCCAGCGTATGGCGGAACAGATCCGCCGTGAACTGGCTGAAATTGTTCGAAATGAACTCAAGGACCCGCGCATGGGTCTTTGTTCCTTTACCGCGGTAAAACTCAGCCGCGATCTGAGTCACGCCGTTGTATACTGTACCGTGCTTGATGAAGTGCTTCGTGACGATACCCTGGAAACACTCAACCATGCCACCGGTTTTATTCGCAGCCAGATAGCTTCGCGCATTCGTGCGCGCACGGTGCCTGTATTGAAGTTTGTTAATGATGACAGTGTTGAGCGTGGAGAGGCCATGGAAGAGCTGATAAGTAAAGCAATCAAGTCTGACAGGCTGCACCATGACGATAATGAGAGTTCTTCATAATGTCCAGGCGTAAAAGAAAAGGACGTGCGGTTAGCGGTGTACTGTTGCTGGATAAGCCGGCAGGCATTACTTCCAATAAGGCCTTGCAGGAAATAAAACACCTGTTTCAAGCTGCCAAGGCGGGACATACCGGCAGCCTGGACCCGCTCGCAACCGGCATGCTGCCGATTTGCCTGGGTGAGGCCACAAAGATATCAGCTTTTTTACTCGATGCCGACAAGCGTTACCGTGTTAGTTGTCGCCTTGGTGAAACCACAACCACGGGTGACGCTGATGGTGAAGTTGTGCAATCGAGGGATTGCTCACGCATTTCGATGAAGGATATCGAAAAGCTGGTTCCCGACTTCAGCGGTACCATTTCACAGGTCCCGCCGATGTATTCAGCAGTTAAACACCAGGGACAAAGATTGTATAAACTTGCGCGTGAAGGCATCGAGGTTGAGCGCAAGCCACGTACAGTACAGATCTACGAGTTGCTTTTGTATTCCCTGGACGCAGGCATGCTAGAGCTCGAGGTTGCCTGCTCAAAAGGTACATATATTCGCACCCTGGTTGAAGACCTGGGAGAAGCACTGGGTTGTGGCGCGCATGTTGTTCAGCTGCGCCGGTTGAGTGTGGGGCCATTTGATGGTGATATGGTGACAATCGATGAACTCAGAGCCGTTGCTGATTGCAGTGAAGCTGAAGGCTTCACAGCGCTGGATAAATACCTGCTGCCAATCGACAGCGGTATCGCGCACTGGCCGGATGTGCATCTGGATCCCGATGCGGCCTTTTATATGAGACAGGGGCAGCCTATCCTGGTAGCGCATGCGCCTACCCGGGGCTGGGTGCGCATCTACGATAAATCGCAATTTCTGGGCGTGGGCGAAATACAGGATGATGGCAGGGTGGCGCCGCGCAGGATGATACAGGCAAGTGCCTGAAAAAAATGAAAAGATTTGCTTTTGCGCCCTTGCGATTACGTGATAAAATCGCACACCTTTTTTTTGAGTGTAAGTACAGATTTCGGAGACAGTATGTCGTTAACGACCACAAATAAAGCTGGAATTGTTGAAAAATATCAGCGTGAACAAGGAGATACGGGTTCACCAGAAGTGCAGGTTGCACTGCTGACAGCAAGAATTACCCAGTTGACAGACCATTTTCAAACACACAAACACGACCACCATTCGCGTCGTGGACTATTACGTATGGTAAACCAGCGCCGCAAATTGC
>CAZRKQ010000026.1:0-33750 GCA_964600755.1 uncultured Thiotrichaceae bacterium | reverse complement strand
ACACTGTGTCGGCAATGCCTATGAGCTGATCCAGATGGGCAAGCAGGACATTGTCTTTGCCGGTGGCGGCGAAGAGGAGCACTGGTCACTGAGCATGATGTTCGATGCCATGGGTGCCTTGTCAACCAGGTACAATGAAACCCCGGAAAAAGCATCCCGAACCTACGATGCTGACCGCGATGGTTTTGTCATAGCCGGCGGTGGCGGTGCCATGGTTGTTGAAGAACTCGAACATGCGCTGAACCGGGGTGCCAATATCATTGCAGAAATTGTCGGCTATGGCGCCACCTCGGATGGTGCAGATATGGTTGCCCCATCTGGTGAAGGCGCTGTCCGTTGCATGAGAATGGCGACCGAACATCTTGACCAGCCGCTCGATTATATCAACACGCACGGCACCAGCACCCCTGTCGGTGATACCAAGGAGCTGGAGGCAATCCGCGAAACATTTGGCGACAAAATCCCCCCGATCAGCTCGAGCAAGTCTCTCGCTGGGCATTCGCTTGGCGCCTCAGGCGTTCAGGAGACGATTTACAGCCTGCTGATGGCCGAAAACAATTTCATCCAGGCGTCAGCGAATATCGATAAGCTTGATGAAGCCGCCAAGGACATGCCTATCGTTACCGAAAGAAAAGACAATGTTGAATTGAACACGGTGATGTCAAACAACTTCGGTTTTGGTGGCACTAACGCCTGCCTGGTACTGCAAAAATACAACGGCTGAATACACGGTATAAGCCGCATTCTCACAGGCTGCGTGGGTCGCTTACACCGCAAATTTCCCTTGCAGGTGCTACACTCTGGTTAGCACTGCGCAAATATTGCGAAGAGGGAGTTATGTATAAAACAATAATTATTCTATCCGGGCTGATAATACCTGCCATGGCAATGGCCGAGCGTCCTGCCATGTCAGAACGTTATGATGAGCCTGATCTGGCGCAACCGATGGCGATTGATCAGCCGCAACAGGCAGAAGTTATCGTCGAAGAAGTCGTAGTTGAAGAAGACGTGGTTGAAGAAGTAGTGGTTGAGCAGATTACCGGTGATGTGCTCCAGATGCAGCCAGGTGAAATCATCATCAACCCACTCGATTTTCCACGGCGCGGCATGTCGATGGACAAGGTGCAGAATGAACTGGGCCGTCCTGTTGATATCTCACCGTCTGTTGGTGAACCGCCAATCACCAGCTGGACATATCCAGACCGCGTTGTATTTTTTGAATATTCCAGGGTTATTCACGTGGTAGAAAAACGCTGAGCTCAATCGCGTTATCTTTAAAAGACACACCTCTCCAGAAGCTTGAATCACGCCTGCTCGAAACAGCAGGCGTTCGTTTAGATGTTAAGCGCGAAGATCTTGCGGATAGCAATATTGGCGGCAACAAGTGGCGCAAGCTCAAGTACAACCTGATACAGGCCAGAAAATTAAACAATCACACCCTGCTCACTTTTGGCGGCGCCTGGTCAAACCATATCTATGCCACTGCTGCCGCTGGAAAACGCTTCGGTTTCAACACGATAGGCATTATCAGGGGTGAAGCGCACGACAAATTAAATCCCACCCTTCAATTTGCGCAAGACTGTGGCATGCAGCTTGTGTATATAGACCGTAAAACTTATCGCAACAAAACCTCGACCGGTTTCCTGGATCAATTGCATGAACGCTTTGGTGATTTTTATCTACTGCCGGAAGGCGGCAGTAATCAACTGGCTTTACCAGGCTGCGCAGAAATTGTTACAGATATCTATGCTCCGTTTGATGCCATCACAGTCGCTTGCGGAACCGGGGCAACGCTTGCCGGCATCGCAACTGCATTAAAAACCGAGCAGCACGCTATTGGTTTTGCTGTACTCAAGAGCGCAGACTTCCTCAGCAAGGATGTTACAAAAATGCTCGCTGAAAGCGGATACCAGCCAGCACATCACTGGCACATAGAGCACAGTTATCATTTTGGCGGATACGCAAAAACCTCACCCGAGCTGTTTGCATTTATAAGAAAGTTTAAATCAGATTTTGGTATTGAGCTGGATGCCGTCTATACAGGCAAAATGTTTTTCGGCCTGTTTGACCTCATCAGCAAGGGCGCGTTTAAAAGAGGCACACGCATAGTTGCTGTACATACGGGTGGTATACAAGGTAATGCCGGGTTCCCGGAATTGATATTTGATTAGCCACAGAGGTCACAGAGTACACAGGGTTTTTTGTTGTTTCGTAGGAGAGACTTTAGTCGCGAACATGGATTGATCGTGGTTAATAGTTTTTTTGTATTGATTGCGGCCACATTATTTTATATTTTTATTATCACGTGTAACTAAGCATTAGTTTCGCTCCTGCTGGAGCGAGTTACCTTTTTTGCTCGCCCAAAAAACGTAACCCAAAAAATGCGCCCCAAATCGCTCGTGCTTCGCATGCCCTCAGCCAGCTTCACTGCCAACGGGTCGTCTTGACTCGCCATCCGGGCTCGACAAGACTCGATTGACCTTCCCTGGTCAATCGACCCTACCAGTGAAGCTGTCTTCGGCGAGCTTAAGGGGGGTGAATTATCTCCCCTTGAAGTTTGCCGAGGCATTCGTCTTTGGTAGGGAAAATTCGACAGGGACGTCGAATTTAGTCATGTCGAGCCTGGACGGCGAGTCAGGACGGCCCGTAGGCAAAGATGAATGCCTCGGGGACCCGCAAGGGCAAACTGCCCGGGGTGCCTTTTCTTTTGGTTACTTTTCTTTGGGCATGCAAAGAAAAGTAACTCGCCATCAAGGCGAAATAAAATGATCGGAAATGCGAAAAATGCTTAAACAACAACGGCACCAGGTTTCCCTGATGCCGTTGTTAATTGCTAGATATGGTTTCGTAACTACCGAGTTAATTATCCAAGCTGCTGGAGTAGTTCTTCAGCTTCCTTCTTCTGATGGTCATCACCTTCTGACATCACTTCATCAAGGATGCTTCGAGTACCATCAGCATCACCCATATCCAGGTAGGCCTTGGCCAAATCAAGCTTGGTGCTGACTTCGTCAACATCATCCAGATCTGACAGATCAAGATCTTCATCCATCGACGTGGGCGCTGCAGCTGCCGGTTGTTCTTTTGCGGCATCAATCTCAAGGCTGGCATCATCAACACCGTCCAGCGAAAGCCCGGTGTCTTCAGTTTCACCACCGGCAGCAAGTACTTCTTCTGCCTCGGCACTCAGATCAAGTTCAAATTCTCCATCAGTGCTTTCTTCCGTAGTCGCATCATCCTCGATGCCCAGTTCGGAGGCTTCGATATCGAGAGAGAAATCTCCTGTAGTCTGCGCTGCTTCAAAAGCCTGCGTTTCATCGAGGCCAAATTCTACGCCTTCTTCTTCAGCCTCTATCGTGGTTTCAGCACCGGCTTCAGACAGATCGAATGCAACACTTTCAGCCGGCTCAAATGATTCTTCGGTTGTTTGTTCAACGAGTTCCGCTTCAGATTCATCAAAAGCCAGGCCAAGATCGGGAGCTATAGCTTCCTGGTCTTCTTCAGAACCCAGTTCAATATCCTTTGGCTCAGGCGAACTTGTTGCCAGGTCGTCCATGCTTAAATCGCCAACTGACGCCCCTGCAAACAAGGCATGATCCGGCACAATCTGTTGGCCGATTGCAACAATCTTCTGCCATGCAGGCGTATTTTTGCCAGCCCTGCGCTGGTTCATTTCTGTTGCCAGTTCCACAAATGCATCAGAATTTTTACCGGCAGAATATGTTTCTGCCAGCTTCACACGATAGCTATCTTTATCCGGGTTGTCTTTCAGAGCATTTTGCAGCAGTTCTTCAGCCTGCTGATAAATACCATAAGCAAGGTAGACATCTGCCTCTGCAATGATGTCGTCACGCGGCTCCCCATCTGCCGCCGCTTCAGGCGGTGTAACCACAGCATCTTCATCAGCAGGCTCTACTGCAGCCAAATCTGTATCGAGTTCTTCTGCAATTGTATCGGTTTCGGCCTCGGCTTCGGTTTCAACCGCTGCCAGTTCCTGCTCTACCTGCTCAACCTCAACCTCTCTGATGGCATCACTGTCTTCATACTGTTCAGCAATATCTTCAAGATTGCTGGCAACAGCCGGCTCTTCTTCGCCACCAGACTTGCGACGCTTCATAACAAGTGCAATCAACAACAGCACCAGCAACAGGCCACCGCCCGCCGCAGCCAGAAGCAGAGGATTATTCAGCAACGCTGCCAGCGGACCCTGCTGTTGCACAGATGCCGGCTCGGTATATGGCTCGACAGCAAATTCTTCTGCCGGGGCAGCCAGTTGCTCAACAACCTCTTCATCCTGCTCCTCGTCAACGAAGATCTGCTCTGCATCTTCTTCGACTGCAACTTCTTCGACTGCACCTTCTTCGATAACAATTTCTTCAGTGACGGTGACGTCTTCAACTAAAGCATCATCTTCTATTTCCAATTCTTCAAACGTCACTTCGGCCTGTTCCTCGACCACGATCTCTTCAGTGACATCGATTACAGGCATCGCCTCAGCTTCTTCAGGAGTAGCCACCTGTTGCATTTCCGCCAGATCATCATCTTCAAGCGTCAGCAGGGACTTCATTCTGTCAACCTGTCCCTCGAGTGAATCAACCCGTTGTTGTAATTCCTCCTTTTCAACACGCTCTGTTTCCAGCGATTCCCTGGCAATGGCCAGTTCCGATCGCAACTCGCTCGAAGACATTTGAGTCGGATCTTTCATACCTGAGGCTGAAATGCCGCTACCGGCTGCCACGATCTCAAGGCGTGCCTCGCCGCTTTCATCCAGGCCCGCGCCTTCACCGTCATCAGCTTCCAGATTCAACGCTGAAGTCGGCTCTCCACCAGTAACAGCCTGCTGGTATTCACGCCATAATGCATTTTGTTCCCGAACAATGGCGACAGCTTCAGCCTGGTTTAGCGTGATGATGTCATCGCGGTCTGGAATTCGAAGAATGTAGCCCCGCTTGAGACCATTTACGTTCTCGTTAATGAAAGCCTCCGGATTACTCCGGAGCATGGCTAACATCATTTGTTCTATTGTGACCGACTGGTCTGGCCGCATTGAGTCTGCCAGACTCCAGAGCGTGTCGCCCTGTTGTATTCGGTACCCGTCCGGTCGTTGATAGCTGGTTTGAGTATATGTAGGCACAGCCCGGTAGGGTTCTGCCTGGGCTTGTGTTGTCTGTACGCCTGGCGACGGAACCGGTAGTGCCATTGTTGTCGGGCCAGTCGCTGTCGTAGCCATTACGGCCGGCCTGAATCCGCTGCTGCTCTGCGGCTCGGGCACTGCCCCGGCAGCAGCCGGCCGGGATGATTCCATCGCTGCCGGCCTCATCTGATCCTGTTGTGCAGGCGGCGCCTTCTGTTCCATGAATACAGGCGGATCAAGCAAGATAGTGTATTCACGCAACATATGGCCTTTGGGCCAATCGATTTCAATCAGGAAATTCAGGAAAGGTTCACGTATCGGTTTGTCAGAAGTCACCCTGATGAAGGGTACGCCATCCCGCAACTCGGCGCTGAATTTCAGGCTGTTCAGCAGGTAGGGACGATCGATACCGGCACGGATGAATTCATCGCGTGAAGCGAGCTTTATAATAAGTGTTTCTACATCTTCCGGTACCGCCGAAAGCAGTTCGATTTCCGCATTCAGTTCCTGATTTAACGCTGTCGTGACTTCGATTTCACCCAAGCCCAGGGTGAATCCGTAATCAGGCAGTAGCAGCGCCCCAAACGCCAAGGCAAAGATGATTTTACGCACTGGTTTCCCCTCTCATACTGTCGAGACAAGGTGTTGAGCCCTGTTGCAGTCCCCTGTTTTTGTTATTGTTGTAATAAGTCCCCGATCCCTTCGGGGACTCCTTGATAATATACTTTAAATATCTACGATTAAATATAGGTTATAAATACTCTTTTATCAAAATTTCCGCAATTTGCACACTATTTAGTGCCGCCCCTTTACGCACGTTATCGGCCACGACCCACAGATCCAGCCCTTTTTCGTGGGAAATATCTTCGCGAATACGGCTGACATAGACTGGATCATTGTTAGCACCCTCTGTAACCGCAGTCGGGTAACCACCGTCGTTGCGATCATCCAGCACTGCAACACCATCCGCCTTTGACAGCAACTCACGTGCTTTCTCAGCAGTGATCTTCTCACTTGTTTCAATATGCACCGCTTCCGAGTGTCCATAAAAGACCGGCACACGAACGGCTGTCGGATTCACCATGATGGTATCATCCTCGAAAATCTTGCGGGTTTCCCACACCATTTTCATTTCTTCCCTGGTATAGCCATTGTCGAGAAACACATCGATTTGCGGCAGCACATTGAATGCAATCTGTTTCGGATACACTTCGGTTTTAATTGGCTGGGCATTGAGCAGGTGAGCCGTTTGACCCGCCAGTTCCTCGACAGCTTCTTTGCCTGTACCCGAAACCGCCTGATAGGTAGCAACATTAATGCGCTTGATCCCAGCTGCATCCCTGATCGGTTTGAGTGCAACCAGCATCTGTATTGTTGAACAGTTGGGATTTGCAATAATACCACGCGTCTTGTAATCAGCGATGGCATGTGGATTCACTTCAGGCACAACCAGTGGGATATCATCGTCATAACGAAACTGTGAGGTATTATCGATTACCACACAACCTGCAGCCGCAGCTTTGGGTGCATACACTGCTGAAATAGAAGCACCTGCGGAAAACAAACCAATCTGCACTTTGGAAAAATCAAAATCGGCCAAATCCTGCACGGTCAGCAGCTTGTCACCGAACTCGACTTTTTTTCCGACGGAACGGCTGCTTGCCAGCGCGTGAACTTCACCCACTGGAAACTTGCGCTCAGCCAGAATCGACAACATGGCTTCACCCACTGCACCGGTAGCACCTACAACAGCTACATCAAACGTTTTACTCATATTCTATTGTTACTCAAGACTAATTCAGGCGCGCAGCTCTGCCAAAACTGCTTCACCCATTTCAACTGTGCCCACTTCCCTGCAATCCTCGGCCATGATATCGGGCGTCCGCAAACCTTTGTCCAGAACCCTGCCAACTGCATTCTCGATATTCTCAGCCAGAATCGCCTGATCGAGGCTGTAACGCAGCATCATTGCTACAGACAGAATTGTTGCCAGCGGGTTTGCCACACCTTTACCCGCGATATCGGGTGCTGAGCCGTGAATCGGCTCATACATGCCTTTGCTGTTCGCATCAAGCGAAGCCGAAGGCAACATGCCAATTGATCCGGTAAGCATGGCAGCAGCATCTGAAAGGATATCACCAAACATGTTCTTTGTTACCATAACATCAAACTGCCTGGGCCATTTCACCAGCTGCATGGCGGCATTATCAACGTACATATGGCTTAGTTCAACTGCCGGGTAATCGTTACCAGCCCTGATTACCACTTCACGCCATAATTCGGACACTTCCAGCACATTGGCCTTGTCGACCGAACATAAGCGCTTGCCACGCTTCATGGCGATATCAAATGCGACCCTGGCAATACGATCAACTTCCGACTCACTGTAAACCAGGGTATTGAATCCTTCACGTTCACCGTTTTCTTTTTCGCGAATGCCACGTGGCTCTCCAAAATAAATACCACCGGTGAGCTCACGCACAATCATGATATCCAGGCCGGCGACAACGTCTGCCTTGAGTGATGATGCTTCTGCGAGCTGCGGATAAAGGATTGCCGGACGCAAGTTGGCGAACAGGCCCAGTTCGGAACGCAGACCAAGCAAGCCTCTCTCCGGACGCAGCTCGCGTGACAGGTCCTCATATTGCGGTCCGCCAACCGCACCCAGCAGTATCGCAGCAGAATCTTTTACCAGTGCAAGTGTTTCATCAGGCAATGGTTTGCCGGCAGCATCATAACCGGCACCGCCGACAGGCGCCTCGACCATTTCTATATCGAGGCCATTACTCTTCAGATAGTCCAGCACCTTGACTGCCTCGGCAACAATCTCGATGCCGATGCCATCGCCCGGCAAAACTGCGATCTTTTTACTCATACCTGTACCAAATGATTTATGTGAATCCCCGCAGAAAACGGGAGGCGGGATTATACGCTATTTATATTCAGAACTGTCTGCGCTGGTGAGCTGCACCGCCATACTAGTATTTACCGGAAAACGGGTCCTGTGTTTTCTCAACTGAAAACCCTTCATTGACCTCATGTCCTTCCGCTTCAGCAGAGGATGACTGTCCGATCTCAGGCCCGGAATACTCGGTATTAGCTATCTCAGTTAGCGCTTCTTTTTCGGCAACAACATCAAACCAGAATTTTCGTGTATTCATCTTCTCCGGCTCAAACTTTAATGAAGTGTTTACGCGCAAGTAGTAACTTTCACCGGCCTCAACATTGATTGTTACTGCATCGTCTGTAATATATTGATCCGTTGGATTCAGGCCTAATCTATGCTCACCAGTTTGCAGATATACGTATCTGTAGTCACCACTCCCGATCTTGAATTTTTCATTATCATCTATCACCACCTTTGGTGACATCATGAAATTCGTAGATGAAGATGGACGGTAAATATAGACAACAGAGCCCTTGTCAGCATCCTGCGGTGCGGCAACGAAAGTTGATTCTTTATTCGAGCATGCAGTCATGAACAACACTGCAAACAACAATACGAGCCTCTGCAACGACATTGAGTAATTCATTTATTCTCCGGGTTGTATTGTATTTAATCAGCAGAATCAGAACAGCCACGGCGCCTGCTGCATTCTGTCTTGCTCATAGGCCTTGATGATATCCGCATGTTGTAAAGTCAGGTCAATATCATCGAGCCCGTTCAGCATACAATATTTTCTGAATTCATCAATTTCAAACGTGTAAACATCCTCACCAGCCGTGACTGTCTGCAATGCGAGATCGACTGCAAATTCGATGCCTTTCTGGCTCATTACCTTATCAAAAAGACCATCAACAATAGCGCTGTCCAGAATAATCGGCAACAAGCCATTCTTGTAACTGTTGTTGAAAAAAATATCGGCAAAACTGGGTGCAATAACTGCACGGAAACCAAAATCGGTCAGTGCCCAGACCGCATGTTCACGCGATGAACCACAACCAAAATTTTCCCGGCCAAGCAGAATCGTCGCCTTGTCATAGGGCTGCTGGTTGAGAATAAAATCAGTATTAACGCGGCGCATTGAATTATCGATATCCGGCGCACCTTCATCCAGGTAGCGCCAGTCGTCAAATGCATTCGGACCGAAACCGCTGCGTTTGATCGACTTCAGGTACTGTTTAGGAATGATTGCATCAGTATCAACGTTGGGCCGGTCAAGCGGCGCAACGATTCCTTTATGTTGAGTAAATGCCTGCATAACCGGTCTCCTAGCTCTGTGACATCAAGTCATTAACATCAATAAAATGGCCAGCCACGGCTGCCGCTGCTGCCATTGCCGGGCTCACCAGGTGTGTACGACCACCCTGTCCCTGGCGGCCTTCGAAATTTCTGTTCGAAGTCGATGCACAGCGTTCGCCAGGCTCAAGCCTGTCCGCATTCATCGCCAGGCACATGGAGCAGCCCGGTTCACGCCATTCGAATCCCGCTTCCATGAATACCTTGTCGAGCCCTTCTGCTTCAGCCTGCTGCTTAATCAGCCCCGAACCTGGCACCACCATGGCAAGCTTGATGTTGTCGGCCACTTTTCTGCCCTGTGCCACCATTGCAGCCGCGCGTAAATCTTCAATGCGCGAATTTGTACACGAGCCGATAAAAACCTTGTCCACTGAAATTTCTTTGACTGGCATGCCAGCATCGAGCCCCATATAGACAAGTGCTTTGCGCATGCCATCTGCCTTGACGTGGTCTTTCACGGCGTCTGGATCCGGAACCGTTGAATCCACCGCCACAACCATCTCAGGCGACGTACCCCAGGTCACTTGCGGCCTGATAGCAGCAGCATCGATATGTACAAGTTTGTCGAAATCAGCATCATTATCTGTGTGCAGTTGCTGCCAGTTTTCTATGGCACGATCAAGCATTTCACCTTGTGGCGCATACGGTCTGTTTTTTACATAGTCGATAGTCGCGGCATCAACCGCCACCATGCCGGCACGTGCACCCGCCTCGATTGCCATATTACATACCGTCATGCGGCCTTCCATACTGAGTGCGCGTATTGCATCACCGCCAAATTCAATGGCATACCCGGTACCGCCCGCAGTACCAATCTCACCGATAATCGCCAGTACAATATCTTTGGCCGTTACGCCCTGACTGACATGTCCATCGACTGACACCAGCATATTTTTGCTTTTCTTCTGCAGCAGACACTGAGTTGCAAGCACGTGCTCGACCTCTGAAGTACCAATACCAAATGCCAGTGCACCAAATGCACCATGTGTGGATGTATGCGAGTCACCACAGACAACGGTCATGCCCGGTAATGTGGCACCCTGCTCAGGACCGATTACGTGCACAATGCCCTGCCTTACATCTGACATATCAAACTCCGTCAGGCCAAACTCACGGCAGTTGTTGTCGAGTGTTTCAACCTGCAGGCGCGATACCGGGTCTTCTATACCAACACTGCGGTCAGTTGTAGGCACATTGTGATCAGGCACAGCCAGGATTGAGCTGGTTCGCCAGGGTTTGCGGCCGGCCAGGCGTAAACCTTCAAATGCCTGGGGTGAGGTGACCTCGTGCACAAGATGGCGGTCGATATATATCAATGCGGTGCCATCTTTTTCAGTACGCACCACATGCTCGTCCCAGAGTTTGTCATAAAGCGTTCTAGCAGCCATGCAATCAGGTATCCGTCAGCTTTTTAAAGTGATAATGACAAGACTAATGCAGAATATCACATAATACAAATTCATTATTTTCATATAAACTATAACTAATTGTTATAGATCAACTGGTATTCTACAGCATGGACATTCAAAGCATACATGCATTTCTTACGGTCAGCGAAACGGGTTCATTTTCCCGTGCGGCTGATGCCCTGTTCCTGACCCAGCCCGCAATCAGCAAGCGAATAAAGGTGCTTGAACAGGCACTGGGTATTGCGCTGTTCGATCGCATCGGTAAAAGCGTGCGCTTGACCGAAGCCGGCCATGCCCTGCTCCCCAGTTGCAGGCGCATCATTGACGAGATCGCCGAGAGTCAGCGCATTATCAGCAACCTGCGCAAGACGACCAGCGGAATATTAAGCCTGGCCACCAGTCATCACATTGGTCTGCACAGGCTGCCGCCAGTTCTGCGTGAATTCTCCAGCAGCTATCCCGATGTCGAGCTCAAACTGAGCTTCATGGATTCCGAGAAGGCCTGCCAACAAATCATCAACGGTGATATTGAACTGGCGATCGTCACCCTGCCCGATGAAGCCAATGACCGGCTTGAATTGAGGCCTGTCTGGCATGATCAATTATGTATAACTGTATCAAAGACTCATGCTTTAGCTGCTCAAAACAGGGGCACCATTAAACGACTACAGCAACATGCGGCCATCTTGCCATCAAAGGGTACATATACTCGAAAATTAATTGATGACGCCCTGGGCTTTGATGCGTCAATCAATACCCTGCTTGAAACCCATTACCTGGAAACTATAAAAGCGATGGTACAGGCAGGACTTGGCTGGAGCATGCTGCCAATATCAATGCTTGATAAAAGCCTGACCGTGCTTGATATCAAACAGGTAAGTACCACTCGTCAATTAGGCATCGTTGTTCATGGCATGAGAACAAAATCGAACGCAGCTAATGCCATGATCAACCTGTTAATGAAATATTCTGATCAGCCGTAATATGTATAAAACGCCAAACAATCACAAAGGCAATTAAGGCAACAACAGCGGCAAGGCTGAACAGGTATGCATGATTGATCTGGTCCCACAATAATCCACTGAGCAAGCTGCCTGCTGCTCCTCCGGCGCCAAAACTCAAGCTCGCGTATAAAGCCTGGCCTCTACCCTGGTGGCTGCCAGTAAAAAACCGATGCACAAGTGAAATACTGACCGCATGAAAAACACCAAAGCTGAAAGCATGAAACAATTGCGCAAAGAACAGGACGGAAAGGTTGTCAACAAAAAAACCAATCAACACCCAGCGCAGGGCAGTTAACACAAAGCTTACCAGCAATAATTTTCGCGCACCAACCGTATGCAACAGGCGATGCATCATCAAAAACACAATCACTTCAGCCATAACACCGATTGCCCACAGCAATCCAATCATACCCCGGCTGTAACCATGATTTTCAAGATAGATGCTGTAGAAGGTGTAATACGGCCCGTGGCTCATCAGCATCAGAAAACAAACCAGTAGAAACGCCAGCACGACAGGCTGACGTATAACACGCATGATATGCACCTGGCCTTCACGATGCGTGCTCAAGCGTTCAGGCACGATCATGCTGACCAGAAAAATGCCAGCAAGCAGCACCAAAATAACAATTGGTGCACGGTCGATACTCGTCATATCGAAATATTCGCCCAGCAACACAACCATCATAATAAAACCTAGCGAACCCCATAGTCTTACAACACTGTACTTGTGCTCATCATCACCGAGATGATTCAGCGTCATAGCTTCAAACAACGGTAAAGATGAATTCCAGAAAAAACTGAAGGCGAGTAAAACCAGTGCCAGCCATATAAAACCGGTATCGAAAAACACGCCGGCAAACGCTGCAACGGCGAGTAGATTTGCGAGTCGAATAATTGTGATTGGATGCCTGGTATGGTCGGCCAGCCATCCCCACAGGTAAGGAGCGAATATCTTGGTTGCCGGAATGATCGCCATAAGGATGCCGATTGACTGCGCACTGTAATCAAGTGACTTGAGGTACAGGCTCCAGTACGGTATCAACGCACCCAGCGATGCGAAATAGAAAAAGTAGAAGCTGGACAGGCGCCAGTAAGGCGTTGAAGCACTAACCCGCATATTGCATCCGCCTATGTGTACTATGCGGGTGAATCATTCAGACAGAATTAATCTGCACCCGCCGGAATGATGGGCGTTGGAGATTCTACGTCCGCACATTGCGCGCGATAACGCAGCATATGATCCATGATGACAATTGCCAGCATGGCCTCACAGATCGGTGTTGCCCGAATACCGACACAGGGATCATGACGTCCCGTGGTAACAACTTCGGCTGCATTACCATCGATATCTATTGTGCGACCTGGCAAACGCAAGCTGGATGTCGGCTTGAATGCGGTATGTACAACTATGTTCTGGCCGGAAGAGATACCGCCGAGAATACCGCCAGCGTGGTTACTGAGGAAGCCCTCAGGTGTGATTTCATCCCTGAAAGCCGTACCCTTGGCTGCAACGCAGGCAAAACCATCGCCAATTTCGACACCCTTGGCCGCATTGATAGCTATCATAGCCTGTGCAATATTAGCATCCAGGCGATCAAACACAGGTTCACCCAGGCCAGGTGGGACGCCTTCAGCTACGGCTGTAATATTGGCACCGACAGAATCGCCTTCCTTGCGCAGCGCATCCATATACGCCTCCATCTCCGCGACCTTGTCGACATCAGGACAGAAGAAAGGATTATTTTCGACTTCACCAGGATCAATTTTTTCAGCCTTGATGGGGCCGAGCTGTGACAGGTATCCGAATATTTTAATTCCATACCTGTCTGCCAGGTATTTCTTCGCGATGGCACCGGCTGCAACACGCATGGCAGTTTCACGTGCAGAGGAACGCCCGCCTCCCCGGTAGTCCCTGAAACCATATTTCTGTTGGTAGGTGTAATCAGCATGACCGGGACGAAATGTGTTCATGATATTGCTGTAGTCTTTCGAACGCTGATCCACGTTCTCAATCATCAGGCCGATGCTGGTGCCGGTTGTCTTGCCTTCAAACACACCCGATAAAATTTTCACCTGGTCCGGTTCGCGCCGTTGTGTTGTATGACGCGAAGTACCCGGTTTACGTCGATCGAGGTCACCCTGCAGGTCGCCCTCTGACAGGGACAGCCCTGGTGGACAGCCATCGACGATGCCGAGCAAGGCTGGCCCATGTGACTCGCCGCTTGTAGTAACTGTAAATAACCTGCCTATGGAATTGCCGGACATGATGAATTCGAATCTTTTGTTGTGAAAGGTAGTTTATGCAGGCGATGTTAACATCAAATCACAATGCATCGAACATCGGCTGACAGGCACGCAGCTGTTCCACAGTCAGCAGAAATATACCTTCACCGCCATGTGCAAACTCCAGCCAGGTAAACGGCACTTCAGGCAGCAGTTCTACCAGTGCCGGCATTGAATAGCCGACTTCTACCACGAGAATGCCGTGATCTGACAGATAGCTGGCGGCTCGCTGCAGTATGGGCACAACGATATCCATACCGGCTTTACCCGCAGCCAGGCCACTACCCGGCTCAAAACTGAACTCCTTGTCCAGCCCGGACATTTCCTGCTCAGAAACATAAGGCGGGTTGGAGACGATGATATCGAATTTTTGCTCAGGTATATTTGTGAACACATCCGACTCGATCAACTCTAAACGATGTTCAAGCCCATGATTGCTGCGATTAATAGCTGCAACATCCAGTGCATCTTTGGATATATCACTGGCAACAATATTTGCCTGCTCGAATGCGTAGGCACAGGCAACTGCAATACAGCCACTGCCAGTACACAGGTCGAGTACCCGCTCGACTTTGGCATAATCAATCCATGGAGAGAATTGCTGCTGAATCAATTCAGCCATCGGCGAACGCGGGATCAATACGCGCTCATCAACATAAAAACTCAAACCTGCAAACCATGCCTCCCGGGTGATGTAAGCAGCAGGTTTACGTTTATTCAGCCGCAGCTTGTAATTTTCCAGTACGGCACGTTTCTCCTCATGTGTCAGGCGACAGTCAAAATAATCGTCACCCAGGTCAGGCGGCAAATGCAATGTCGCCAGGCACAGATACACAGCCTCATCCAGTGCATTTGGCATACCATGGGCAAAACACAGCCCAGCCTGGTTGAACTGGCTCATTCCCCACCGCACCAGGTCGCGGATGGTATGTAATTCACCTGCTATCGCGCGAATATTCATAGTTTGTTGATTTTAGCGGGATTTACCCGCATATTGCATTCTCAGTTATAATTCGCCATTTTATAGGCATGTTGTATCCCATATGAAGTTATTAGCCCGAACATTCCCATTAATTATTGTTGCTACCCTTACCAGTCAATATGCTATTGCAGACGACAAACTTGAAATCGACGACGCCTGGATTGCCGAAGCACCACCGGTAAGCAAGGTCCTGGCCGCTTACATGGAAATAGAGAATGAAACCCGACAGGATCGTCAGGCGATCTCGATGCAATGCGAGGAATTTAAACGTGCAGAATTCCATCGCACCATCGAAAAAGACGGCATGGCGCGCATGGAACATCTACAGGTTTTAAACATACCCGCCAATTCCGAACTGGAACTTGAGCCAGGCGGTTACCACATTATGTTGTTTAATCCTGCGCGTCGTTTACTGGCAGGTGACAACACCGGCTGCAGCATGAAATTCGATGATGACACGACAATTAACTTTGATCTTGATATCAGAAAATCTTCCGTCGAAGACCATTCGCATCATCACCACTAAAATATGAAAGCCACGCTGAGTGAGCGGCTACGTTCGCTGCCGTTTTATATATTGCCTCACCATGCAATCTCATGGTGCATATTCAAGCTTGCGAGAATTCGCTGGAAGCCGTTTAAAAATCTCGCCATTCGCATATACACAATGCTGCATACTGTGAATCTCGATGAAGCTGTAATTTCAGACAAGTACCGCTATGAAAGTCTGAACGCATTTTTTACCCGCGCACTTAAAGCCGGGTCTCGTCAATTGGACCATGACAGCAACAACTGGGTATGCCCTGTTGATGGCTCGGTAAGCCAGGCAGGGGCTATTGATAACGGGCGTATATTTCAGGCCAAGGGACGTGATTACTCTTTGCTGGAACTGCTGGGCGATGATGCAGCACAGGCCGGGCTTTTCACTAACGGAAAATTTGCAACGCTTTATCTCTCACCGCGTGACTATCACCGCATTCATATGCCGGTCGATGCTGAACTGAAAAACATGACGTATATACCAGGACGTCTGTTCAGCGTGGCAGCATACACGGTAAAAGCCATTCCTCGACTGTTTGCACGTAATGAGCGCGTGGTTTGCGAATTTGAAACAAAACATGGTCCGATGCTGATGGTACTTGTCGGTGCAATAAATGTTTCAGCGACCGAAACCGTTTGGCATGGTCTTGTGACAAGCAATGGCGGCAAGATTAAAAGGTTTAATTATACTGCCGGCGAGATCAGCTTGAAGCGGGGTGATGAGATGGGCCGTTTTAATCTGGGCTCAACTGTAATCCTGATAGCAACTGAAAATTTTGACCTGGATGAAAGCATTAAAGCGGGTGCAGCTGTATTCATGGGCTGCAATATTGGTCGGACCAGGGAAAGTTGAGCTAAAGGCGAGTCGCTATAATCGAGGCAGTGATTGATCAGTTAGCTGAATCCGCAGCCGATTTTTCTTGCCCAGCTTCAGGCTCGTCACTCGCTTCTACTACTTTAAGTATCTCGGCCTGCGGTGACTCTTCAATAATTCCGGACGGGTTTGTGAACCTGTCATTCATCGTCTGGACAAAGCTGCTGGCATCGCTGACAACCCCGGCAAGTATGCGCCGTGAGCGTGATGTCCATCCTGCCGGGGCCGGATGAAACAGGCTGCGTATCGGGCGGGTATTTCTCAGGAATGCATTCATTACGTTTCCTGCAAGAGATTCGGTTTCCAGCTTTCTAGCCATACGCCTGGCAACAAAATTTCGTATGGCGGAATGCACAGCAAGAACCGTAATTGCAATAACAGTGACTTTGAGGGTGGATATAAAGGCCTGGTTGGTGAAATCCAGACTGAACAGTCCCCACAAGTTTATCCAGTTACTGACTATGGCAATCAGTATAAGCATACTGCCAAATATTACCGCATCAGAAATCAGAACCGCTTTCATCCAGCGATTCATGGTATCTGTCAACTTGGGCACAACGACGTTTTCGATATCAGTGGCGATATGATCCAGTGCGCCAATAATTCGATAGGAGCGTTCCACTTCAACCTGGTGAATCCGTTCGTAAATATCAGCGAGATCTGCGTCGCGTTTGGACTGAAAACGCTTACGAACCGTTTCATCATCTATCGGCACTGATACTTCTTCATTATAGATGGCATAGAAACGACCGGCAGTCAGGCCTTTTTGCGCCAATGCCCTCTGCCATGCGGCAACTACAGCCTCGGGATTGTCTTCTCCTGCCGCCGTATCGATCTGGTTCAGGATATAAAGAAACTTTTCTGAATCATTACGTCGTATGGTGTCGCCAACCAGGTGATCGAGCGTATCATGCATGGCCCCGGGTTCTGGATGACGCGCATCGAAGAACACCAGCACCAGGTCTGAAATATCGATGATATGATTGGTCAAACGCAGTGTTTCGTTGCGTTGATCGTCTGCGTCAAATCCCGGTGAGTCGATGATGATCTTGCCGCTGACCTTCTCGGAATCCGAAGTTTTCATCTGCAGGTAAGCATCGATGCGCCGGCCTTCGCCTTCTGAAACCTTGTCGATCTCGTCACTCATCTGGTAGAACGGGAAACGCGGGTCCGAATCAAGCGCAATGCCAGGCAGGACCCGACTTTCTTGTTGTGCCGAATAGCAGATTACCGAAAACTTGTCATCAACTGCCTGATTGCCGGTCAACTGCAATTTTTGACCCAGAAAATGATTGATGAATGAAGATTTTCCAGCCGAGAAGGTACCCAGTACTGAGATCAGCGGCCACCAGGGAATGCGTGTTGCGTAGGAATCGCTGGTTTTAAGCAGACCCATGCGATAAGCAACCCGGTCCAGCTTTTTAAAGCGAATGACCGCGTCCAGTAACAACGGATTCTCATTTTCAAGATGAGACTCCAGCTTGGCCAGTCGTTCACGAATCGCTTTGTCAGGTCTGGCCAGCATAATCTAGTCTCCTGATACTGAGGTATCAGTTACCTCTTGGTTGAGCCTGCGGTGCATAGGGTGCCATCGGTACCGGTGAAGGCATTGGCTGAATCATTATAGGTTGCCCTGCACCCATGGGAACCGGTGGTAATGGATTTGAATATGAATCCGACGAGAATGGCATCGCATCGTTCATAAAGCCAAATGGACCACCGGATATTGTACGATTGAGTCCACCCATATCACGCTGCATGCCATAGACGGAACGGTTCAGGTTCGACATGGTATAGGTCATATTGGCGATGTTGTTACTCATCGGTTTCAGCGTTTCCATCTGGTAGGACATGGTTCGTATCTCACCGGACATGACGCGCATATCCTGCGACATATCACGCATATCCGCTGTAACTCTTGGCGTCGCATCAGATACGATAGTAGCCATGCGGGTGACGCTGTGGGACAACACAGCAATATCATGGGTCAGGTGATAAATCAGATAGAAGCCATAACCGGCAAGCAGAATAAATGCAAACATGGTGGGATAAACAACCATCTCCCAACGGCGCGCACTTTTATCAAATGTATCAGCAAGGCGCGATAAGGCAACGTCGGCATCAGCCACATAACCCTGGGTGAGAATCTTTTCTGAAGCAGCATGCCTGGCTTTTGAGGCTTTCTGCTTGATTTCGTTTACACCCTCAGGGGTTTCATGCGATCTCTTCTTGATGATGTCATCAGCAATATGCATTTTTCTGAGTTCATCAATGGCTTTTTTCTTCTCATCAGCACTTGTCGCACCTGTGATGATGGCATCAAGCGCTCGCTTTTCTTCCTCGACACTCATCTTCTTCTTGAGGATGGTTGTTGCTGCTCTCTTCTCCTTATCAGACAGAGCATCGGTAGCTTTGGGCTCAGCATTCCTGGCGGGCGCGGCTTTCTTGTCGGGCGCAGCAGACGCCGCTGGCTTCTTTGCTGCCGGCTTTTCTGCTGGTTTATCTGCTGGTTTATCTGTTGAAGCCGGTGGCTTCTTTTCGTCGACCATTTTAAAACTCGCCCGTAGCGCCTCTATTCATGATGTCGAGAATTATTTCTTTCACATTTTCGGCTTCTTCCTTAAGCTCTGCTGGTAGCGGCTTACCACCATAAATCATGCCATCCATGTTCAGGGTGTAGAGCCACAATTTGCCATCCTTGTCCTCAATCAAAGTAATGCGGCAAGGCAAATAGCTGGAGAATGCATCATTGTAGTTCAGCATACGAGATGCGGTCAGCGCATTACAAAACATGAATATTTTAACATACCGATATGCCTCACCGCTCATGGCTTCGACCTCCTTGTACAACGGCATTTCGCCAACATTCTTGAAGTTGTGCTCATTGGCTACAAACTTCATGGTTTCCTCAACCTCGTCCGCTGTCATGCCCTCTGCTACAGGTATCTTCCAGATACTCGCTTCAGCCATGTTTCCGGTTTCAATCAGTTTAACGCCCATATCTGCGAAAACATCTAGCGCATTATCTTCAAATTCACCGATTGCACTCAGTGATGGCTGTAATTTAACCATTGCATAGCCAGCAGCGATAATTACTACCAGGCCAACGATGGCGAGAAGATTACGCAATATGTAGAACATAGTTTGTTGTCTCTTTAATTATTAAGTATTTGATGCACTTATCAGCTGATTTAACGCTTCCGCCTTGGACCTGTCCAGTCGCTCCAGCATGGGCAATAAGCTTCTGGCACGACCCACATGGCCCTGCCTGACCAGAATTGACGCCGCCTCGAAATAAGCGTTGGCAGCTTCCTTGTTATTACCTCTGCTGAGATAAACATTACCCAGCTCACCATAAGCATCATAATTATCATTGGTATTGGCAATCACTTGCTGGTAGTTGCTAATAGATGCATCGATATTGCCGCGATAGTATTCCTCGCGTGCGCTGATCCACAGCTCGCGCGTACTTGAAGCCGGTTTGTCTGCAGCCGTAGCAGCAGCCGGGTCTGACGGTATCGGCATTGGCTCAGGTCCTGGCGTCATCGGTTGCATAGCAGGCGGTGGCTGCATCATCGCCTGGGGCGGGATCTGAGGTCTGGCTGCCTGTCTTACAGGCGGCTGCTGTGTCATCGCCTGGGGCGGGGCCTGAGGCCTGGCCGCCTGTCTTACAGGTGGCTGCTGTGTCATCGCCTGTTGCGGTATGGGTTGTTGTTGTGCCGGTGGCCGTGTTTGAGGTCTGGGCGGCGGCATCGCCTGGGGAACAGATGCGGTTTCTGTTGCTTCAGCAACTGGTTCTGGTTCAACAATACTACCAGCTTCATCACTACCAAAATCATATGAGTCCATAAACTCTCGTACTTCATCGTACTCAACCGATAAATAGGCAATCGCTTTGCCTGCCGGAGTATCTTCACCCGTCAGGTTGTCCCAGTATACGTAGGCGTAGGTTAACGCCAACACAAAAGCTATGAGAATAATGTTGCTCAATAACCATTTGATTAGCTTCATAATCATCTCCAGAATCACAAATTCATTTCGCAGGCCAGTCTAATCATTTTTGAATAGCCATCTTATTTATAAAGTAGTTTAGCCAGTTTCTTCATTTCACGCGCCGCCTTGCCCATCGGGTCCTGTTCAAAAACAGCCAGTCCTTCGCTAAAGGAACGGCGATATGCGGTACGCTGATATAGTCTTGTATCCAGTGCCTGAATATTCGGCAGCAGCTGCAGTGCTTCTTCAGCCTCGCCGGTTTCACGAACACCGATGTGCGTATCTGCGCGGTTGATGAATCCAAGTATCTCGGGCTTTTTCTTTTTATCTATGGCTGCCATTACTATCTTCAGAAAACGCTGTGTCGACCAGATATCGGCCTGACTGGGCTGCACTGGTATCAAAATTCGCTTTGCCATCGAAACCGCCATTTCCAGATGCGGCATATTTGTGGCACTGACATCCGCTAAAAGTTGCGGTGCTTTCTTTTTTCCTTTGCTCTTTACCAGCATTTCAAGTTCATCCATATCGTTCGATACCTCAAACAGAGGCTCATAGCCATCCTCTTCCCTTATTTCAGTCGTGTCGATCAACGTCGCCTGGGGATCGAGATCAAATACGCGTACTCCTGACTTATCATGTGCCAGCCACACGGCCAGATTGAATGCCACAGTACTCTTGCCTGTTCCACCTTTCAGATTACCAATAACGGTCAACATTTATGCTAACTACCTCTCATTCATCAGTTGTACCGAATGTAATAGATGTTTTAGTGTTCAGATCCGTCAGCTGAGACTCGACAGTCTTGTACCCTTCGGGCACCTTGAATAATTCTGCATTAATATTTTCAATCTTGATGTTGCGCAGTTCGTCAATAGCGCCATCATCTGCCTGCTGTCGTACGACGATATCGAGTTTGGAATCGTACCACTGGATTGCATGGACACTGCTGCCGTCAGGTGATATTGCAATCATGTCGATTTTGCGAACTTTTCTGTCGTTGACTTCCTGGTCATCAAGAATTTTCACATCCAGCACAGAGCCATCAGGATTTTCCTGGCGAACAAGTATCTGATGCTGTTTGTCTATCCATTGAAAAACATGCTGGTCTCTACCATCAACGTTGAAAGTAATTAGCCACTTGTCCGTTTCGCGGTCATTCAATTCAGCTGACTTGAGGCGAGTGCATTCAGCATCAGGGAATTCATCGCAGGGATTGTATTTTTTTGCCGGTTTGGTCAAAACAGGTGCAGCTTGCTGGTCTGCAAGTTCACGTTGAATATAAACTTTCTTCTCGGAATCCAGCCAGATCACTTTATTATTCTTGCTATCAAAAATCTGCACCATGGGAACGCCCTGGTCCATGTATTCAAATCGAACGCTGCCGTCATTCCAGAACATTCTTGCATGGCTGACTTCAGTGCCACGCAATTGCACGGCATCTGCCGTAAATGAAACCGCATATGTATTGAATGTCATCAATACACAGAGCGTTATCAGGATAATTTTGATTGTGTACTTCATCCTTCTGAACCCAGAGACCAGCAGCCTGTAACCTTAACAGGCTGCCGGTCAAGTGGAACCTGCTTATTACTTGGCAGGTGCAGCAGGCGCTGCCGGTGCCGCAGGTGCTGGTGCTCCGTATGGAGCATAACCACCGTAAGGTGCACCATAGCCTCTGTAGCCATATGGACCACGGCCATAGCCACGTCCATCTCGGTAGTCACCAGAATAGTCACCATAATAGTCACCATAATAGTCACCACGGTAATCACCACGATAACGGCTTTCACCACGACCACGACCACGACCACGACCTGAACCACGACCACTACCACTCATACCGAAGTTGAAATCACCATCGAAATCGCCGTCAGCATCGCCATAGCCATCGCCATAACCGTCGCCATAGCCATAACCGTCGCCATAACCACGACCATAGCCACGACCATCGCCACGACCATCGCCACGACTATAACCATCATCACTCCACCAGGCATTTGCTGATGAAGATGCTGCCAGAACTGCCGCGGCAGCCATTAGTATCAATGTTTTTTTCATTGAATCACCTATTGTGACCCTCTAAGAGTTTTCCGGGCATTGAATTGAGGGGTTGATTCAACACCAACGTATACCGTCAAATACGATTCCTTGTCGTCAGGTATTCAACAGATTCCTGTACCATGCTCGCATTTAATCATCAGCGGATGGCTGTGTTTGTTGATATGGCGTAACTTCATTGCCATAAATATTGCCGTATGGAGTGACCAGGGGATTGCCGCCAAACCCGGTACTGCCGCCCATATAAGGTGCACCCATACCCGGCATGACACCCGCTCCCGGATATCCGGGTTGATAGCCATAAGCACCACCGGAATATGGCGCATAGATATTAGGCACCCCAGGCAAACCTAGCGGAGCTCCATATCCGGGTTGGGGCTGTTGTTGCGCTGGTTGCCTGCTGTCATTTCGTCCCTTGTTTCCATAATTCAGTTTTGTTTCCAAATCTTCTTTGGTGGCATAGTTCGGGTCCGTTATGTATGAAGGTAGCCTGCCTCTTTCCTGCCTTGGATCAGGAGCCGCCCATGGATTGTCTCCGGAATCCGCTAACAATACCTGGTTAGCACCATGATACTGCGCCGAATCATCACCACGTGAAAAACCCTCTGATATTGCATTACCCAGAAATACAACCGTTACGAATGCAACACCGACACTCACCCTGTTCATTACAGTCACTTACTTATGTTTGTTTACCCTCGACTTAATGTTAGTTTAAATTTGAGTAATTAGTGTCTATATCAGTAGTAGCCATAATACGGCGGTCTTACCGGCGGTGCCGGCGGGTATCGCGGATAGGGCTGATACCTTTGTTGTTCATGCCTTCGACCGGGAGTTGGAAACTCCAGCTTGCGTACGACTTCTTCCGGAACGAATTTGTATTCACCACTTTCAGGCATCCAGAGTTCCGGAGGGTCCCTCTCAGGAGTCTCAGGCCACGGCATATCCACGTTGAAATCAGGCGAGTGCATCACCTTCTTTCTAGATTCATAGCGCAATCCACCGGTGTGAGCTGGAAATGCATCTATGCCAGACATTGCCGATGACATGTAAGGACCGCCGGGTGGTGGCGGAATTATTTGTTTTCGAACAGACCTTTCAGGCCACTCAGGATAAGCCGGCGGCAAGTCACTGCCCATCATTGGTTCAGCAAGCCCCCCCGATCCGGGAAAAGTATCAGGAAACAGCGCACCTGTTACCGGTTCCGCTGATACATTATTAACCTGCATCAACAGCAACATGACAATGACAGAAGATGTGTTACTCAGCATACGCATAATCCACCCCCCCTAATCGTCAACTTTCAGGCGAATACCACGCCTGCCACGAGGTGATGTTTTCTTGGAGGGAGCCTTCTTGGTCAGTGCCGTCTTGCTAGCTGGCTCGGCTTCCGTTGCTGGTTCCGACTGTTTGACCGATTTGGACTGTTTAACCTTAGCCGAAGCTTTCGCTGGCTCAACCTTTTTCGTCGCTGCTGCCTTTTTAACCGGTGCTCTTTTCACCGAGGCGGCCTCTTTTTTCACTACTGCAGCCTTGTCATTTGTACCGGTATCTTTCTTCTGCTTAACCTTATCTGAAGCAGCAGCCGATTTTGCTCCCGCTTTTGGTGCAACCTCAGCTTTGGCTGCAGGTGCACTCTTACTCTTTTTCGCTGCACTTTTTGTTGCTTTTCCAGCACCGCTTCCACCAGACGAAGGCGGGCTCGGCAGTGGCGGCGAACTGGAGGGTGGAGACGTCGCCGGCGGTGGGGATGGAGGCTCAGCAGAACCGCCAAACTTGTCCAGTATGGCACCGAAAGCCATTTTCAGAATGATGAATACCGAGCGCAGGATCAGGAAAATCCAGCCAAACAGGGCGATGATACCGCTGTAGAGCCTCATCCATAACGGCGTCTTGTATTCCTCTACTACGACCTCATCAGCAGCCTTGATGACTTCGCCTTCAATCTCTGCATACTTGGGACTCAGCACCATCTCGGCAGAATCAGCTGCCGTCTCCATATAGAAGCGCTTGCGCAAGCTGATACACCCTAAAGGTATAATCAGAACCGCCATTATGGTTGCAACACCGGCGCCAAACAACAGGCTCACTGCCATGCCCTGGAAAATCGGGTCAAAGATAATGGCCCAGGCACCTGCCATCAGCGTCAGCGATGTAATCATAATTGGGCGCATACGGATCTCGGCGCCAGCAACAGCCGCTTCCCTGACCGGGCGACCTTTGGCCACCTCGATCTTGACGAATTCCACAATCAGGATGGATTGCCGCACAATAATACCGCCCAGTGCGATCATTCCGATCATTGAAGTCGCGGTGAACTCAGCACCCATGATCCAGTGTCCCGGAACAATACCGATCATGGTGACGGGAATCGGTGACATGATCAGCCCCGCGATTGCAAAATCACGAAATTCATACACGATCAGACCATAAATCAACACCAGTGCGGCCATGAAAGCAATGCCCATATCACGGAAGGTTTCAAAGGTAACCGTCCATTCACCGGTCCATTCAAAACCGGAAGTTTCGTCATCGCTTGGAGGCCCGATTAAATTCATCGGCATACCTTGCATGATGACACCATCAGGCGTGGTGTATTCATCGGTAAAGGATTCAACATTGAACATGCCGTAAATCGGCGCACCCAGGCGACCTTCCATTTCACCGACCACGTATTCAATGGCGCGCAAATCCTTGTGGTAGATAATGGGTTCTTCCTGTTGCAGCACAAAATCACCCAGTTCGCCCAACGGTACAGAGGTGCCGGCGGCACTCACCACCGGCAGGTTACTCAACTGGCTGACCTGTGAACGGGTCGCCAACGGAACCTGGATAACAATAAAGGTGGGTTCGATGACCGAAGCGAGCTTGACATCACCCAGGCGGAAGCCACCCATGGCCATTGACAGGGTACCGTTGATGCTTTCAACCGATATGCCTCGACGTGCCGCCTTGTCGACATTAATCTCGAAACGCCAGTAATTGGATGGCTCGGCCATGTAATTATCGGAGTCGACAACACCTTCAGACTGTTCAAAGAATTCCGTCATCTTGCGCGCAACTTCACGCCGTGTCTGTTCGTCAGGACCATGAATCTCGGTGACTACAGTCTGCAATACGGGCGGACCCGGCGGCATTTCAACAACTGCTATTTTTGCGCCCAACCGGTCTGCAATGGGTTTCAGAATTGCACGTGCTTCTACAGCAATTGCATGGCTGCCTTTGTCGCGCTCGTTCTTGTCTTTCAACAGCACCAGCAGGTCACCTTCCCAGGGTCTGCTGCGCAAATAGTAATGGCGTACCATGCCATTGAAGTTGAAAGGTTGTGCGGTGCCCGCATAGGACTGTACCGCAGTCACTTCGGGGATGGCTTTTACCGCTTCAGCGAGTTCGTGCGCAACGTTGGCGGTAACCGGCATCGCAGTACCTTCCGGCATGTTGATAATGACACTGAACTCGGGCTTGTTGTCGAATGGCAGCATCTTCACTGGCACCCATTGCGTAGGATAGAACAGCAGCATGGTAGCCGCAGTAACACCAATAATGCTTACAAGAAAAAGAATACCCAGTTTACGGCTCTCAACCAGGGGCATGATAAGCGGACGGTAGAATTTACCGATAATCTCGTGGGTGCGTTTTTCACGTTTTTCAGCGGCTTCCAGCGCCGACAGCTTGGGCCGCACTTTCATTGCAAACCAGGGCGTAAATACAAAGGCAGCAACCAGTGAGAAGAACATGGCCGATGAGCCCAGCACCGGAATCGGACGCATGTAAGGGCCCATCAGACCGCTGACCCAGCCCATCGGCAGCAGCGCGGCAATAATGGTAAACGTCGCCAGAATCGTCGGGTTGCCAACCTCACGTACGGCATCGACTGCGTCGGGTATGGTTGTTCGGCCTTTGACCAGCCAGTGCCGGAAGATGTTCTCCACCACAACCGTGGCATCATCGACCAGGATACCGATCGAGAATATCAGTGCAAACAGGCTGACACGGTCAATGGTGTAATCCACCATCATCGCCCACCAGATAGTGAGCAGGATCACCACCGGTATCACTGTAATAACAACAAAGGCGGCACGTGTACCCAGACCAACCAGACACAGAATAGACACGATGACGGCTGCTTCAAACATCGCCATCAACAGCTCATTGACCTTGTCGTTGGCCGTCTTGCCGTAATCGCGTGTAACTTCTAAATGGACGTTATCCGGGATAAGCCTGCCCTTTAGCGAATCCAGTTTTTTCAGAATTGCTCTTGATACAGTTACACCGTTGGTGTCTTCTTTTTTGGCAATGGCAATAGTTACAGCCGCATCGCCATTCGCCCTGTGTTCGCCCTCGTATGCTGAGCCTGCATAGTAATAAGAAACCTGCTTGGCATCTTCAGGTCCGTGAAACACATTGGCCACATCACGCATGTAGATGGGTGCACCATTGAATGTACCGACAACCAGGCGCTTGATAGAATCTGCAGTTCTGAGGAATGTGCCTGAATAAACAGAAAACGAGGTACTACCGGCTTCAACCGCACCGACATTGGATTCCGCATTGGCTGTTTTGACGGTATTGGCGACCTGTTGCAAACTGAGGCTGTAACCAGCCAGGCGTTCGGGCATGACTTCAACCCTGATCTGGTCGGCGCGCCCGCCGACGACAAATCCCTTACCGGTGTTTTTGACCTGACCAAGCTCCTGCAGCACGTCATTAGCGAGAATACGCAGTGTGCTGTCATCCACGTCCCTGGACCATAGCGTTACACTGACAGTTGGGACATCATCGATGGCCACCGGCTTGACCAGCGGCATCGACACATCTGGTGGAATTTTGTCCATGTTAGATCGAATCTTGTCATGGACTTTGACGATGGATTCACCGAGATCCTCGCCAACAAAAAAGCGTACGGTAACGATTGCCCGGCCCCGCTCGGTTGCCGAATAGGTGTGGCGCACTCCCGGTATTTCATCCATCAGGCGTTCAAGTGGATCTGTTACCAGTGACTCCACCTGGTAAACAGATGCACCGGGATAGGACACATACAGGTCGATCATCGGTACCGAGATTTTCGGGTCTTCCTGTCTCGGTGTGAAGATCAGACCCATAACACCGACCAGTAACGCCGCGATCAACAGCATTGGTGTTACCGGGGTGTTGATGAACTTGTTCGCTACAGTTCCTGCGATACCAAGATCATGATGCGGTTGACCATTGCTATCAGGTGCTTGTGATGCTTCTGTGGAATTATCAGCCTGATCGGATGATGCCTTTGCCTTGTCTTTGTCTTTATCCAGTTCGTCTGCCATTGCTTCGTCTAACTCATTTCTGGTTTTTTACTATTCACCGTTTACACGAAGAACCATCCATGCTGCACATTTTGACGTATCATTTGGAGATACTCTTAGCTTGCAGCAACATAAGCTGTAATTACGGCTGGTCCCATTTAGCCGGAGATCCTTCCTCGGACGTCAACACACGTTCACCCGGTTTCAAACCGGAGAGAACGATGACATGGTTCGCATCCAGCTCAATACCGGTACGTATCAGGCGCATCTTGGGTTTGCCCTCATCATCAATCACTCTTACCGAGGGCAAACTTCCACGCTTGATAATTGCCGATTTTGGTACTACAGGCAGCGCCCTGGTGGGTGAATTGATATCCGGAATCATCACTTCTGCATACATACCGGGCCCGCCTGGCACACCTTCAGGAAGATCGAATTTGACGGTGATGGTGTGCTGCTGACTATCCGCTTCTGGTGCAATCAGGGCTACACGTGCATTGACCTTGGTGTTATTAACATCAAGCCGGGCCGGCACCACCATGTCCTTGTGCAGTCCCGGCACCAGGCGGGCAGGAACTTCAGCCTTGATACGCAGAAACTTGTTATAGGAGAATTTCATTAGTGGCTGCCCAGGCTGTACAGTATCGCCCACCTCAACCATCTTGTCGGTAATGACACCGTCAAACGGTGCAAGTGATTTGGCATCACGAATCTTGGCTTCGATTTCGCGCAGGCCCGATTCTGCCTGTTGAATTCTTGTGCGTGCCGTCTGTACCTGCGAACCCTGGGTCACCAGATCGGCGTGGCGTTCTATACCCTTGTCACTGCCGCTACCCATCAGATTCCCTCTACCACCGTCAAAGAAAGAGTCAAACATGGTCGGCATTGCCATGCCCCCCATCGGTCGTGGATTGTAAACACTCGGGTTCCACAATTCCCGGGTGTATTGAACCTGCGCATTCTGCATACTTGTGTAGGCTGCGCTCAGCTGTGCTTCGGCAGAACGTTTCTTCGCCTGTAACTCGTCATCATTAATGCTTACAAGTTCTACACCTGCAGTGAAGCTATCGCCTTCTTCACCGGCGAGCGTTTGAACAATGCCCGGAATCTGTGCAGACAGGGTTACTTCCTTGAGCGGTATCACGGTACCCCCAAGAATAACGTAACCACCATGCGGCGCAACACCAACTGTAACGATGTTATCAGCCTGTGCAATGCTTGCTGTAAAACCGAACAGGAAGAAAAAAATCCTGAGAAATCTGCTTAATATCGACATGCCTGAAGCTACCCTTCATGTTCATTTACTGAATGAATATATATGTTCGTGACGAAGCATAAAGGTGAGATTCGCTTCGTTGCGAAATACTTCGATTTCAGGATGCCTGTTTTTAATAACGATTTCAAGTGCTTTTGTCAGTCGGAAAACCTTACACTTTAACTTTATTGCGTAAATAAATGCAGCTTGCGAGTGGCTAAATTAATCAAATACGCGAAAAAGGGAAGGCTAGAATTTGTTCAATTGTGTCCGCACCAGTCAACAACATCAGCAGCCTGTCCAGTCCCAATGCAACTCCGCTGCAAGCCGGCAAGCCCTGCTCGAGAGCCCTTAGCAAACGCCCGTCGATGACCGATGGCTGCAATCCCAGCGCCCGTCTGCGCCCGTTCTCGAGCTCAAAGCGTCGACGTTGTTCATCTGCATCGAGCAATTCATCAAAACCATTTGCCAGCTCTGTTTCGCCATGAAAAAGTTCGAAACGTGCCGCAACCGTATATCCATCCTGATTTTCATGGAGCTTCGCCAGTACTGCCTGGGATTGAGGGTAGTCATATATATACGTGAAACAATCTGGCTCAAATGCGGGGATGACCAGTTGTGTCAATAGCCAGTCCAGCCATTCATCTAAATCATCTTCGAGACCTACCGCTTGCTCGATTCCATACTCGATAGCACAGCGGCGGCATTCATCTGCCGTGGTGGCATGTGGATTTATGCCGGCAGCCTGCCGGTAGGCTTCGGCATAACTGATTTTTTGAACAGCCTTGATATCGAGCCTGCTATTTCCAACCAGCATCTGCACCAGCTCAGCCAGTTCATCCATCAGCTCAAACATGTCAAAACCCGGCCGATACCATTCCAGCATGGTGAACTCGGGATTGTGTGTTGGGCCCAGCTCGTCATCACGAAACGACTTGCACACCTGGAAAATAGCATCACCGTGAGCTGCGAGCAGCCGCTTCATACAGTATTCCGGCGATGTATTTAAATAAAGGTTTTGCTGCAGATAGCGGGTCGAAAAACTGCTCAGACCGGGATCAGTTGTACACGCAGCGGACAGCAGTGGCGTCTCTACTTCAACTACCCCGCGCTGATCAAAAAAGGCCCGTATGTCTCGCAACATACGGGCCCTTGATAGAATAACTTCTCTGGATGCTGCTGGCTGCCAGCTCTCACTCATTGCCGGATTTACGCCCTGGAAACATATTCGCCAGTTCTGGTATCAATTTTCAGTACATCACCTTCATCGATGAATAGCGGCACTTTAACTTCCGTCCCTGTCTCCAGTGTTGCCGGTTTGGAACCCCCCTGTGCAGTATCACCCTTGAGACCCGGATCAGTCTGGGTCACAGTGAGCTCTACGAAATTAGGCGGGGTAATCGACAGTGGTGCACCATTCCATAATGTCATCACGCAGGCTTCCTGCCCCTTGACCCATTTGGCCGCATCGCCGACCGCCACGCTGTCAGCGGCATGCTGCTCAAAAGTACTCGGCTCCATGAAATGCCAGTATTCGCCGTCTGCGTATAAAAACTCCACATCGCGATCCTCAACATCAGCAGCATCGACCGATTCAGTTGATTTAAAAGTACGCTCAAGGGTGCGACCCGTCTTGAGGTTCTTCACCTTGACACGATTGAATGCCTGACCCTTGCCCGGTTTGACAAGAATATTTTCAGTAATAGAACACGGATCGCCATCAAGCATGATTTTCAATCCGTTTTTGAATTCGTTTGTATTGTATGATGCCATGCTTTTAACCTGTTTAATTCAGGGCGCAATCTTACCCGAATACCCTATAGAGCACACGCCAATTCAGATCATATGCACAATATCAAGTTGTTAAAGGCAGGGAACGAAGTTGACTGGCAGTTCGAACTGGCCAATGCCATTACCTGTGTCGATGAATTACTGGACGCGCTTGGGCTCGAGCAATCTGAAAACAAATTCATACGAAATCCCGAGTTCAGGTTACTCGTCCCCAGATCGTTTGTTAACAAAATGCAAAAACGCAATGCTGATGATCCCTTGCTAAAACAGGTTCTGCCAGTTACATCAGAGAACTCAGCCTCCGGGCTTGCAGACCCGGTTGGAGATCTCAATGCGATGAAAACGCCCGGATTGCTGCATAAATACAAAGGACGTGTGTTACTGGTAACAACCGGAGCCTGCGCCATACACTGCAGATACTGCTTCAGGCGCCATTTTCCCTACTCTGACTCCAATCCAGGCAGGCATGAGTGGAAACATGCTGTCGAATACCTGCACAGCCACGATGATATTCGTGAGGTTATTTTGAGCGGCGGCGATCCGCTGGTTCTGGATAATGCAAAACTGGCCCGCCTCTGCAGTGCGCTCGAGGCAATACCACATGTAGAATGCTTGCGTATTCATACAAGACTTCCAGTGATATTACCTTCGCGTATTGACGATGCACTGATCACACTATTAAAAAAGCTGCGTTTCAGAATAACGATTGTGATTCACGCCAACCATGCCAATGAGCTGATGATTGACGAACTTGAAGCACTGCAACGATTACGCTCTTCAGGTATTACATTGCTCAATCAAAGTGTATTGTTAAAAGGCATAAACGACTCCTCTGCATCACTGATAAATCTGAGCCTGCGCCTGCATCAAGCCGGTGTACTTCCGTACTATTTACACATGCTGGACCCGGTACAGGGCGCGATGCATTTTGATGTTCCCCAGAACAGGGCTGTTGAATTACTAAACACGCTCAAACAGGAGCTTCCCGGCTACCTGGTGCCCCGACTGGTCCGCGAAAAACCAGGAGAGGCGTCAAAAACAGCAATTTTCACTATCTGAGCTACACTATTAGTGTTTGTGGCAAAAACAATAAAAATACAACTATCTCATTGTTTTTTATATAAAGAATACGATCAGATAGGCCTTCAGGGCTGGATAGTGAACTGACTGGAAATGAAATTACATATACCCGAACAAAAAGAACCCGCTAAGAGCGCAATCCCGCAACATCCGCGCAAGCTGAAAAAATGGCTGGCTGGTTTACCCCATGCCAATATGGGCGAAATGACGCGCCAGATTTACAGCGCGGTTCGTGATCTGAATCGCCAGACCATGCCAAACAAATATCGCATTGAAGACATGGAACTCCTTCGCGAAACGGTACGCAACATATTCAGCAACCTGGAAAAATACTTCATTAACCGCACACTGCCCCTGCCAGAAAAAAGCCAGAAAATAGTAAACCTGAACCAGTCATTACTGCAGGAAATGTCCTACGGCTACAAGATCATTGTTTATGAAGCTACAAACGTTACAGATAAAAAGGTTGACACAAAGACTCAAAACATCGCAATACTGCGCGCGATGCGTTACATGTCAGAGCTCCTGTTAAGAGCCAGCGAAATATATCAACCTTATCCGGCAGGCACCTGGCACGACATACACCAGATGTATTCCTATGCCGAACAATGTGGTTTCCACAACAAAAACATACCTGACTCTGAATACGAGCACAAAAAAGTAAGTATTGAAGATTACTACAAGCAGATAATGCTGTTCGCGCTTGCACGCCCGACTGCACTGCGACAAAGCGACACAGAACGCGTGTATAAAAGACTGGCTGAATGGGCCAGTCTAACGAAACTCGGAAAAGAAGCCCAGGAAAACCAGATCAACAGGTTTTTCTGTGCAAGAACAGATCAGGACCGCCCACCGAATTACCTGTCGATGAAAGACTGTGACGGTAAATCTGAGATTCGTACGCTTGATACATCAAAGCTCGTCGATGCCATACATAAAGACCTCAGCAGCGCTCAAGACAATAATGCAAAAGTCGCTGTCGGTGATCAGTTTTCAGCGGAAACGTTGAATGTCCTCGCCATGTCATGGGGTGTCTGCGCGAAACGTCGCTTCTCAAGAGCTGACAGGGACGGAAGCATCAAAGCTGCTATTGGTCTGGAAAATGCTGCCAAAGCAATCGCCGGCATAGAGCAAGAAGATGAGCAAGCGACCGAAGAGATCAAGCCAGGCAAACGCAGTCAGCTTAATATTTCCCTGGAAACCGTACCTGAAGATTTCAAAGCAAGCGAATCACAGGTTAAATCAAGCTACATGACTCATACTGAAATAGCCAGTAATCAAAACGACGCATGGGACATGGTGGCCAAGGGCAGGGTTCTGACGCAAGCTTACGATAAAGAGAGACTGATGCTGAGTGATTCTCAGATCAGGCGGTCCAGAAAAAACGATTTACATTGGGAAATTGTCAATGTTAGTGCAGGTGGCTATTGCCTGCGCTGGAACTCGGAAACCACATCCAGGGCGCAAATTGGCGAGCTGATTGCATTACGTGAAAAAGAGCCGGATGGAAACTACGCATGGCGAATCGGTGTGATTCGCTGGATGCAGTTTACACGTGAAAGCGGTCTCGAAATTGGCGTCCAGGTATTGTCGCCAAAAGTCATGTCAGCATCTGCACAGCGCAGCAACCGGCCAAACGAAGAACCTTTTGAATGCTTGATGCTGCCGGGTATAAAACCCTTGAAACTACCACCGAGTGTACTGCTGCCGGCACATGCTTTCAGGCCCGGAGACAATCTGAATATCAAGATTATGGATGATGAATCGGCAACAGAAATCCGGCTGGAATCAGTTAAGGAACATACAGGCTCTTTCACCCAGT
>CAZRKQ010000025.1:0-8159 GCA_964600755.1 uncultured Thiotrichaceae bacterium | reverse complement strand
ATACCTTCGTATCCATACCCTGAAGCGCCGGTTTGATTCGTAGATATCAGGACCAGATTCAGTCGCTGCAACAGCAATAACGTGTGTTTTGACGGCATGGCAGTGGGGTGGCCCCACACAGAGGTGTGGGGCCTGTCGACTGGTTTTGATAAGAATTCGGTTTGAGTGCCGGATTTACTGTTTAATTAGAGTAAGCGTGGAACCAGTATTTGCATCACCGTATACAAACGACAATTCATCGTCAGTAAACGTATCGTCACCGAGAGCGCCTACACCAGAAAACGTATCGTCAACTGAACAATTGGTCGTGGTTACCGATAACGAATATTCATTATTGGCAGCATCGATCGTTGTAAAATCACCTGATGCGGTGCATGGCGCAGGAAATGTTGCTGTGAATGAGCCATCTGCCTGGATAACCCACGAAATAGTATCTCCAGCATTATTCCAGATGCCTTCCAGTTTTGCCAAGGCTGCGCCACGACTGTAGAGAGCTGCATCAGCCGTGAGCGAAAAAGTACCTGTTTCAAACACGCCTGGGCCCAGCGTAACTACATAGGTCCCACTGACGGTGCCTGCATTTATACTGGTTACAGTCGCAACTAAGGGAATAATGGCTGTTGAGTATATTGTTCCCGTCAATACGCCGTTGGCTACTGTGCCCAATGCGCCTTCGTTGGTATCAGGAATTATTGCAAACCTGCCATCAGATGTTATCAGTGTTGTTATATCTGTAGGTACATCACCGTCCGGGGTGATGGTGCCTGTATAAATGCCTGGCAGGACATCTAATGGTACAACTGGGGTGATAGTGCCGCCGCTGTCGCTGCTACTACTGCAGCCTGCGATGGTAAGTGTTAGTACAAGGCCCATTAATATGGCCGTTCCATTGAATAGCTTCATTTTCAACTCCTGGGTTCATTTGTATATCCTGATGTAAGCATTGGCTCGTGAATAAAAGGATATGTCCATTGATTTAACTACAGCACAACATTTGTATCAACTTTCAATCTAATATTATTTGTTAATTAAGTTTTCATGATATTTGTCACATGACGACCATTTCTGATGATTCTCCGCTGCGGGAGGCTGCAGCAGGGCCATATGAGCTGGCTCCAAAGCACGTTAGAATGCTGTTTTTTAATTATTCCAGAGGTGTTGAGGTGCTTTTAAATGACCTTAATCGTCAGTTTTGCCTGCATCTGCCTGCTTTCATGTGCAACTTGAGCACGAGCTATGCAACTGAACGCTAATGAAAAACAGGGTATATGCTGGTCGCAGGCTCAATTCCTGTGCCTTCGGCCAGTTTATTTTTCCGGCATAAAACACCTTTGATGCGTATCGCCAGTCAACAGATCAGATGGGCCGACCTCGCGCAGATAGCACCCTACCTGCTGATCGCGGTCTGTCTGGCAGTTCTGCTGGTATTTGTCCTGCTCGCCCAGTATGCACATCCTTCTTCAGATGACTTCTGCATGGCGAGTGGTGTCAATGATTATGGCCTGTTCGCTCATCTATGGAACCACTACCTGGAATGGAGCGGGCGTTATAGCGGTAATGCGCTGTATGCGATCTACCCGGTGGTTTTTGACTTGTTTGATGACTACAGGTTTATTCCTGCAATAGTCATAGCCGCGTTGTTTCTGGCGACGGCATTTTTCCTCTCGACACTATTTGCCACCAGCTTGTATGCCCGTGCAGTATTGCTGGCTTCATTAGGCTTCGTCTGTGTATACCTGTTGGGCATGACGAGTCCGGCGAGCGGTCTGTACTGGATGGCGGGCGCGTTTACTTACCAGACCGCCAATGTTCTTTTTCTCGTTACGCTTGGTTTAATGATTCGATTAGCCCAACGACAAAAGAACTCGAGCAGTTATTTCGTGCTGTTTATTGTTTTACTGCTGGTGGTTGTCGTCGCTATTGGTGCGAACGAAACCAGTATGATCGCTGTAACAGGCGTGGCCCTGTTAGGGGTTTTAGTCCACCTGCGTTCGGGCCGGGCAATGCTGTGGCCATGGATGGTCATCCTGGCAGTGTCACTGGTTAGTTTCGATATCGTTTATTTTTCTCCCGGCAATGCGATACGTGCGGCTGACTTCCCCTTAAGGCATGATTTGCTGCGCTCAATTAACGGCAGCCTGTCTGTAGGCATAAAAATACTGTGGATCTGGATCAGTAACCCGGTGTTGATCGTATCCAGTATGCTGGCGCCGTTTGTAATATCAAGGCTGCTGCAATTATCTGGCGGGCAGCCATCAGGCAGGTCTTTCAATGTATCGAGACCGCTTCTTGCCGTACTGCTTCTATGCACATTTTCAATGCCCATCATGCTACAGTTTCCCGCCTGGTGGTCCATGGGCGGGTGGCCCCCGGCTCGAACGCTAGACGCCATTTATTTTCTGTTTCTGCTCAGCTGGTTTCTTACAATTGGAGCATTTACAGTACGTTTCTTGCACAAGGATAAATGGAATTGGCTAAAGCAGCCGTATCATCCGTATGCCGCTGTTGCTGTATTTGTTTTGACAGCTTTATTCTCGCTCGCTGCACTGGAGAGTAATGCTTACAAACTTGCGAAAAACGACCTGTTTCATCTCGCCCGGCCTTACCATGAATATCTGAATACGCGCTATGAATACATTGAGCGGGCGCTGGCAAATGGACAGCTTTACCTGGTGGTTGCGGATTATCAACAGGAATATCCGCGTACAATTTTCTTTAATGACATAATGCATAACGCGGATCATTGGCGTAATGTCTGCTATGCCGATTATTTCGGGCTTGAAAAAATTAAACGAAGTCACAACAAAAGAAATAGTGGTAGACGTGAGCTTGATAAACCACCGGCAATCCCGGATCGGGGATTTTTATAGTTACCTGGAACAAGCAGTTAACAAATAACCGTTTATTAAAACTGTATATCTAAATTAAGACAATGAAAGATTCAACACCAAAAGCGATAAACCTCAAGGACTACACACAGCCCCGTTACTGGATTGATACTGTTGATCTTGTGTTTGAGCTGGGTGAAGAGAATACCCGGGTGCTGTCAACAATGGCGCTGCGTAAAAACAACGGGTTTCCAGCAAGCTACCCGCTGGTTCTCAATGGCGAGCATATGCAGCTGGGTGTGGTCAAACTCGATGGTGTTGAACTGACGGCATCTGACTATGAAGTTACCGAGGGAGAATTAATTGTTCATAGCGTGCCTGACCGCTTCGATCTTGAAATTGAAACTATCATCAAGCCACAGGAGAACACCGCGCTTGAGGGCCTGTATAAATCAAGCGGCAATTTCTGTACGCAATGTGAAGCCGAGGGTTTTCGCAGAATTACCTACTACCTCGACCGTCCTGACGTGATGGCAAGGTTTACCACAACCGTTATTGCAGACCGGCAAAACTATCCGGTGCTGTTATCCAATGGCAACCCTGTTGAGCAGGGTGATTATGAGGATGGACGTCACTGGGTTAAATGGGAAGATCCATTCAGCAAGCCCTGTTATTTGTTTGCGCTGGTCGCCGGTGACCTCGGTTATATCGAGGATCATTTTACAACCATGTCCGCACGCGACATTCAGTTGCGTATTTATGTAGAGCACCACAACATCGATCACTGCGAGCATGCCATGGCTTCCTTGAAAAAGTCGATGAAGTGGGACGAGGACGTTTATGGCCGTGAATATGACCTGGACGTGTACAACATTGTTGCAGTCGATGACTTCAACATGGGCGCCATGGAAAACAAGGGGCTCAATGTTTTTAATTCCAAGTGTGTTCTGGCAAAGCAGGAAACTGCGACTGACAGTGATTTTATCAATATCGAAGGCGTCATTGCGCACGAGTATTTTCATAACTGGAGCGGCAACCGCGTTACCTGCCGGGACTGGTTCCAGTTGACTTTAAAAGAAGGGCTGACGGTTTTTCGTGATGAACAGTTCACCGCCGATATGAATGCGGCTACACCCAAGCGAATTGATGATGTCAACGTTTTGCGTACTAGCCAGTTTGCGGAAGATGCAGGGCCGATGGCGCACCCGATTCAGCCGGCATCCTACCTGGAGATAAATAATTTCTACACCGTGACTGTTTATAACAAGGGGGCGGAAGTTATTCGCATGATCCATACGCTGACCGGTGTTGATGGTTTCCGCAAGGGCATGGATTTATATTTCGAGCGCAATGATGGCAAGGCGGTAACCACGGAAGAGTTTTTGAAGGCGATGGAGGAAGCCAACGATATCGACTTGAATCAGCTCAGGAACTGGTATGTGCAGGCTGGTACACCGGTTATTACTGTATCCGAGGATTATGACGCGGCGTCGAACACCTATTCACTCAGCCTGCAGCAGCAAACACCGGCAACACCGGGGCAGGATGAGAAGCTGGCGTTCCACGTTCCGGTAAGTATGGGCTTGCTGGATGAAAACGGTAATGACATGAGCGTGCAGCTTGCAGACGGACCCAGGCAAACAGCACACGTGCTCGACTTTAAACAGGACAGGCAAACATTTGTTTTCAACAACGTTGATCACAAACCGGTCGCATCGCTGTTCCGCGGTTATTCGGCGCCGGTAAAGGTTGAGTTTGACCGTGCCGATGATGAGCTCGCGTTTTGCATGGCGCATGACAGTGATGAATTCAACCGCTGGGACGCGGGACAGCAACTGGCTACGCGCATAATTTTGCAGCTTGTCGAATCGATACAGAGTAATGCCCGGCTTGAGCTGCCCGGGTATTTTGTTGATGCATACAGCAAAACGATGAGTAACCGTGCGCTGGATAACTCGCTGGTCGCGCGTGCATTGACATTGCCGTCCATCTCCTACATATCCGAGCGCATGGATGTGACGGATGTTCATGCAATACATGCTGCGCGGGTATTTATTCATAAACAACTGTCGCAACGCCTGCAGCAGCAATGGCTGGATATGTATAACGCAAACCAGTCTGAAGAATTCAGTTTGTCGCCTGAAGCCATGGGTAGACGCTTCCTTAAAAACGTGGCGCTGTCATATCTGTTTTATGCTGATGCTGAAGCGCATGTTTCACTGGCACTGAACCAGTTCGATAATGCCAACAACATGACCGAGCAACTGGCGGGCTTCAGGGTGCTGGTGCACAACGATACCAGTCAACGCCAGCATGTAATCGAGGCTTTTTATCAACAGTGGCAACAGGAACACCTGGTGATCGACAAGTGGTTTACCATCCAGGCGATGGCGGTACTGGATGACACCATTGATTCGGTAAGAAACCTGTTCAAACACCCTGATTTCGACCTGAGAAATCCGAACCGCGTGCGTGCCCTGCTTGGAGCATTCTGCTCGGCCAATCCGGTGAGTTTTCATGATGTCAGCGGCGCAGGTTATCGCCTGCTCGGCGAATATGTTGAGAAGCTGAATGAGCTCAATCCCCAGATTGCTGCCAGGTTGCTGTCGCCAATGACCCGATGGCACCGCTTTGGCGCCGATGCACAGGCTATGATGAAAGCCGAGCTGGAGCGCCTGGGACAGCTCCCGCACCTGTCGCGGGATGTGTATGAGCTGGTCAGCAAGAGCCTGAAATAGCCCGACAGACGGGAGAATTCCTCATGGTGCATGGTCGGGTGCTGAGGTATAATGCCCGCATAATAATAACTAACATTTTCTGTGATTTTCTGCAGAATCGGTGAGTAGAGACTACACTCGGATGTATAGCTTTCGAGTTCCTTTTATATAGGAAAAACACACAGTTAGGGGTTTTAGACGTATGTCTAACGTGGTCTCACTATTTAACGATACACAAAAATATGAAGAGCGCCCGGTCGTTGTCCTCGCGGACGATGATCCATCAATTCGCCTGATGATCCGGCATGTGCTGGAATCAGAAGAATTCGACATTGTTGAGGCCGCTGATGGCATCGAAGCCATAAAAGCCGTTGAGAAACATCATCCTGCACTTGTATTACTCGATGCAGTCATGCCTGGCATCGATGGTTTTACTACCTGCAAGCAACTCAAGGACAAAGGTCATACTGATATACCTGTGATGATGATCACGGGTCTGGATGATGATGCCTCTGTCGAGCGTGCCTATGATGTCGGCGCCATTGACTTTATTACCAAGCCGATCAAGTGGGCCGTACTCAAACACCGCGTGAAATCGGTTGTCGCAACAGTGGTAGCAGAGCGCAAAGTCGAACTGCTGGCCTATCGCGATACACTTACCAATCTGCCAAACCGTTTGCTGTTTGCAGACCGCCTCGAACACTCCATTGATCGTTCTGCAAGACACCGTGAATCACTGGCATTGCTGCTGGTTGATATGGATGATTTTAAACTGGTGAACGATTCATTTGGTCATGATGCAGGTGACAAGCTGATCAAGGCCGTGGGAGATATGCTGTCACGATCACTGCGCCGTGCGGATACGGTTGCCCGCCTGGGTGGTGATGAGTTTGCTGTCATTGTCGAGGGTATTGATGGTGTCGATGATGCTATCTCGATAGCGGATAACCTGTCGACGATTCTTGAACATAATGTTCGCCTGGACGACCAGGAAACATTCACCGGAGCCAGCATTGGTATCGCTATATATCCCGAGGATGGCGACGATGCGCGGACACTGCTGAAGAACGCGGACACCGCGTTGTTCCGCGCCAAGGAAAAAGGCCGTCATTGCTTCCAGTTCTACAAACCGGAAATGAGTGTAAACGCGATGGAGCGCCTGGAGCTGGAAAACAGCATGCGCAAGGCACTGGATGAAGACCAGTTCATCGTTTACTACCAGCCGACCATTGATATTCACAAAAACGAAATCGTTAGTGTTGAAGCATTATTACGCTGGGAGCATCCTGACAAGGGCATTATCAAACCTATCGATTTCGTACCACTGGCAGAAGACTGTGGTTTGATTGTTCCGATTGGTGAAACGCTGATACGAAGCGCAGCCAAGCAGCTCAAGGCCTGGAGGGATGAAGGTCTTGATGAACAGAATGTATCAATCAATATCGCACCACGTCAGTTCCGTGATATGGATATTCTCGCGCTGTTCAAGGAAGTCATGCACGAGAACGATCTGCAAGCTGAAAATTTCACTATAGAAATTACCGAAGGTGCGCTCATCGAAAACGTCGGTGAAGTTGAAGCCGTGCTCAATGCTTTAAGCGGAATGGGTATGACGATCGCGCTGGATGATTTTGGTACCGGCTTTGCATCGCTGGCATATCTGAAAGACTTCCCGGTTGATATCGTGAAAATCGATCGACTGTTTATCGAAGGCATCCCGGACAACAGGGAAGACACTGCAATCGTCGAAGCCATTGCTGGTCTGACCCGCGGTTTGAGATTACGCCTGCTGGCTGAAGGTATTGAGAACGAACGCCAGTTAAAGATGTTAAAAGGACTGGGTTGCCAGTTAGCGACGGGCTACTACTGGAGCAAGGCACTGCCTGCAGAACAGTACGAGCAGTTCTACCTGAATCGTTTTTATAATATTGGATAAACCTCAACGCAAAGACGCGAAGGCGCTAAGTACGCAAAGATAAATCGCTTTCATAATACTGGATAATTCTCAACGCAAAGACGCAAAGGCGCTGAGAACGCAAAGATAAATATTGTAGGGTGGGCTTTGCCCACCTTTTTTAATCGCTTTTATCTAACGATACCGGTTTAAACGGCCGGTGCATTTTCATTCCCTTGAACTCGTTGCGCTGCATGGCTTCAATCTGGCTATGTACAGCTTCCTTCCAGTGTATCTCCGGTGAATAGCCCAGCCGCTCGCGTGCCTTGTCATTGGTCGCGTTTGTTTCTTCCAGCAGATGGATGATGCTGCGTGTTACCAGCGGCTCCCATGGCACCAGCCGGTCGAGTTTCTCCATCAGCCAGGCAAAACTATAGGCAACAGGGAAGGGTACGCTGAACAGCGGTTTCGGGTAGCCAAAATTATCGCTGATATAATTAATCACCTCCCTGGCTGTAGGCACTTCAGGGCCGACAATATTAAATGATTCAAAGGCAGTAAGGCCCGGCACCACGGCTGTGCGAACGATAGCCTGGCCGATGTCTTTACCACTGATGATCGGCAGGCCGGTTTTACCGCCGGCAACCCAGGGAACCATGCGTGTTTGCAGGCGCGGCAACAGTATCGGTAACAGGCCAAGCGCATAGCGTTCGCCTGCGA
>CAZRKQ010000024.1:0-12051 GCA_964600755.1 uncultured Thiotrichaceae bacterium | reverse complement strand
CAATGATGGTAGAGTTGCGGTCGAGTTTCTTACCCAGCAGAACATCGTAGATGATATTCAGGGTTTCAAGGTTTTTGTATTTCTCGCCATCCGGCAGGATGCAGGTTTCGGTATGTTTGCTGCCCAGCATCGCCAGGGTTTTATCAAGATACAGCGGCGCTACTGTTTCATTGCTGACAATCAGTACATTCTTACCGGGAATATGTTGCAGCAGAATGTTTTCATCACCCAGCAGATTCTCACCTATATATATAGGATAGCTGCGGTCTCCCAGGTCGACTGTAAGGCTGATCATGCGTTATTGCTTGTATCTTTGCTGTTTGTTTCGAGGCAGCCAATAATAGCTTTTATTACACCGCGTATCGAGCTATTGCCGGTATCGATGATATGGTCGGCCGTCTGCCGGTAAAGCGGATCACGTTCGTCCATCAGTCTTTTGAGGATGATTTCCGGGCTTTCTTCGCCATGCAGCAATGGCCGGTTTTTATCCTTGCGGGTTCGCTCCAGCAGGGAATCCAGGTCGCTATAGAGATAAAAAGTTGTACCGCGTTCAGCCAGGTACTTGCGGTTCTGTTCTCTCAACACCGCGCCGCCTCCGGTGGCCAGCACAATATTATCCATACTGGTGAGTTCATCAATTGCGGTTTGTTCGCGCTTGCGGAAGCCTTCTTCGCCTTCCAGATCAAAGATCAGGGGGATATTGGCGCCTGTTTGTTCTTCAATGACACGATCACTGTCGTAGAACGGCATTTTCAATTCGCGGGCCAGCTGCCTGCCAATTGTGGTTTTACCGGCACCCATTGGGCCGATCAGAAAAATATTGTTGCTCTCGGGCATATGGCATAAGCATTCTGAATGCAGGAAGTGCGAATTATATAGCGTGTAGAAATGAAATGCCCCGCCGGGAATGTATCCGGGCGGGGCATTGGAGCAAACTCAGGCCCGGGTTAAGGGGCCGCTGGTGGGCCGTCAATTCTCAAAGTAACGTCATCCCAGACCGCTATTGATGGTCTGGCCGCACACAGGCTGCTATGCGTGCAGCCGCCGCCGTTGAAGAAGCCATCGTTAATATCGTGCTGTAAGTTCTGACCGGTGGAATCATTCGTGCTGACGACGTCGATGATGGTGTCACCGAAATCAAAGATGTCATTTCCGTTAGCGTCGACATAAGGTTCTTCCAGGTCTTCAAAGCCGGCATCGCCATCATCGAAGATTGAATTGCCGTTAGTGTCGGTAAATTCTTCTTCACCGAAGGCGAATGCAGTGATAGTTACTAAGTAGTCACTGCCAGGCCCACCAACAGCAGGATAGTCGTCCGCAAGCCAAGTTACCGAACAAGTGCCATTTTCATCCGTTTGGCAGGTATTAGGATTTATCAAGCCAAACTCCGTCCTAAATTCTACTGTGTGTGGACTAGTAATTGATAGGTTATCGCGGTCCCCTATTCTAACGTTTATGGTGACTTCGGTCTCGGTATAAGTCTCGTTTATTGTATCAAGCACTGCCGGAAAAAGGTCGCTCGCCGTTACCGAGAAATGTTTTTGCGAAATAACACCCGGGTTTGTCGTTACACTGATTGTGTTGGGATCCTGAATAGCCTCAAAACCATCCTCAGAACAGCCGACTAATAATACTGATGACACACAAATAAATGTAACCAGCATTCTGTTGAAATTATGCATATCTACCACCTTTCCCAAATAAATTATAGAGACAATGTATCTTTCAGGATTTTTGGTGTGACAAAGATCAGCAGCTCTGCTTTCTCATCACTTTCCAGTGTGTGTTTGAACAAATAGCCAATTATCGGGATATCGCCGAGCAGGGGTACCTTGTCGACTTCATCGCGGGTAATCTGCTCGTAGATACCACCAAGCACGATAGTGTCGCCATTGTTAACCAGGACCTGGGTGTTGACTTCGCGGGTATCGATACTGGGGATGCCGGCAAAGACTTCACCCACCGCATCTTTATTCACCTGCAGGTCCATGATGATGCGGTCATCCGGTGTTATCTGAGGCGTAACCTGGATGCTGAGTACAGCTTTCTTGAATTCAACCTGGGTAGCACCACTTGATGTAGCTGACAGGTATGGAATTTCTACACCCTGCTCGATAAAGGCTTCATGTCTGTCGGCTGTGACCACTCGTGGACTGGAGATGATTTCACCCTGGTTCTCTGCCTGCAGGGCCGACAGTTCAAGGTCGACAAGGCTGCTGCCTTTGAGGATCGAGAACGCGATGCTGCCTGCTGCCAGGCCGGAAGTAGGCAGGTTGACGTTGAAGCGATCAGCTGTACCGAACGGGATGTCAACCGGGAATGGTTGTCCCGTGGCCTGGATGTTATCAACAGCACTCGAGGTGATGACGTCAGTTGCACCAACGGTACCACTGGTATCGTAAAAGCCATCAGATCCAAAAGTATCGGCGCGTGTGTAACCAAAGCGTGTGCCAAGTTCTCGGGTAAAGTCATCCGATGCTATGACTATGCGTGATGAAATCATCACCTGGCGAACAGGGATGTCCAGTTCTGCGAGGATCTTTCTGATTTCAGAGATAACATCGTCAGTGTCTTTTACGATCAATGTGTTGGTGCGCTCATCGATGATTACGCTGCCACGTGATGACAACAGGCCCTCGCTGTCACTGTCGTCTTCACCGCCCCCGCCGCCAGCGAACAGAGGTTCAAGTTCGGTTACTTTGGCAAAGTTAATCGTGAAGAAAGCGGTGCGAATGGGCGCAAGTTCAGTGATTGCCTGTGCAGCTTCAAGGTCGATTTTTTCCTGTGCAGCAATTTCTTCACTTGGTGCAATCAACATGACGTTGCCTGATTCACGCTTGGACAGGCCCTTGGATTTAAGAATGATATCCAGTGCCTGGTCCCAGGGGACATTTTGCAGGCGCAGAGTCAGGTTGCCATCAACCGAGTCACTGACAACAACATTTAGACCGGTAAAGTCTGCGATAAGCTGCAGTACCGCACGTACAGGAATATCCTGGAAGTTGAGTGACAGGCGGTCACCGGTATAGCCAAACTTGTCCTTGATTTTCTCGTCCAGCTCCTTCTTGCTGATTGGCTTGAACTCGATGGTGAATATATTGTTTGCCTGATATGAGACATGTTCGAAATCGCGATTAACAGGTTCAATCTCGAGACGGACAGTACCGTCCTGTTCAAAACTGCTGACAGATTTTACTGGTGTGGCAAAATCGAGCACATCCAGTGTCTGGCGCAGATTGTCAGGCAGGTTCGATCCCAGGAACTTGACAACGACCTTGCCAAACTCCTCGTTGATATCCATAGGAATGTTGCTTTCAGTCAGAGTGACAACAATGCGGCCCTCGCCATTCTCGCCACGACGAAAATCGATGTTACTGACACCTTTCTGTACGTCACTGAAACGCTGTGATGCTTCGGTAGGTGTACTGGTGACAGTTGTGCCTGCAGCAAACAGGTTGCTGGTTGATTCGCTGTCGAGAGTAATCAGCACGTTGGTTCCTTCTATACTGACAGAATAAGGAACAACCTCGGTGAGGTTCAGGATTACGCGTGTTTTATCTTTCGCTGTAATAGCTGTTATTGACTGTGCGATACCTACGCCAATAGGTTGTGAACGCTTGGGCAATTTACTGCTGGTGCCTGGAAAGTCAAAAGCGATGCGTGCCGGGTTATCGATAGTGAAGCTCAGCGGTTTATCAGTCTCCTGGGACATGCCAAGCACGATTTGTAGTCGATTTCCCGGTAGTGTGGAGTAGTTGACTGATTCAAGGGTGTTATTCGCTGCTGCCGCAACACTCATGTTGAACAGTACCGTAACAAGCAGAAGCAATCTGCTGAATCCCGGAATTATTTTTATTATTCTTCGGGTTGTTCCCATTTTTAGAATGCTCATATCATGCTCCGCTTTTATTCATTACCAATAGCGATGGAAGCATCACGTTCGATGTAGCCACCCACGCCATCTGGAATAATCTCAACCAAAAATATCTCGCCCTCGGTAATACCTGTAATAGCACCTTCGTTCTGCCCCATGTAATTACCCACTTTGACCCGGTGTACAGCTTGCTTTGGATCTTCGATCAATCCCCATAAGTTATCTCCCTGCTCAAGCACACCTACCATGCGTAAAGTATCCAGCGGAAATGCTTCAAGAGGCTGTCTTGGCCTGGTTTTATCCGGGCTTAAAAGGTCTTCTTTATCCTCTTCATCATCGATATCAACAGCCGCTTCAAACGGATCTCTTAATTCGGTTGCGCTGTACGTGAAGCTTTCGTATGGTTTAAATTGAGGTACTGGTTTCACGCTGCCAACGTGAGCTGATTTTGCCTGATCAATATAGGCATACAGATCATCCACACTCTGGCTGCATCCTGTGAGCATTGAGCCTGCGCATAAAGGCAGTAGAATCGCATTAAGTTTTAAATACTTTTTCATGCTATTCGACCTCCAGCTCTGTTTCGCCTTCTTCGTCTTCGTCCAGATACTGATAGGTAACCGCGGTGAGCTCCATTGAAAGTTTTACGCCGCTTTCTTTGTTGGCAGGTTCAATTTCGATATTCTGCAAGGTCACGATTCTGGGCAATGCAGCTACGCCGCTCACGAATTGTGCAAACTGATGGTAACGCCCGGTCACTTTCAGCTTAATCGGGTATTCAGCATAGAAGTCCTTTGGAACCAGGCCTTCCGGCTTGAACAGGTCGATTTCAAGGCCACTTGAGATACCAGTTTGTGAGATATCTGTCAGCAAGGTCTCGATTTCTGTTTTATTGGGTAACTGCCTCAGCAGTGCGCCAAATGACTGACGCATCTCATCAAGTTGTTGTTTATAAGCGTCCAGATTTGCAGCCTTGGCGGCTTTTTCATCAAAGGTTGCCTTTAGAGTTGATTCTTCTTTTTCAACTTTTTGCAGCTCTTCCAGTTTTGGTGTTGTAAGCAGGAAGTACCCTGCTGAGGCAACAAGTACACACAAGAGCACAATCAGGATAATCTTTACTATTCCCGGAGCAGTGCCGATGCGTTTGATATCATTGATATCAAGGTTGCTCAGATCTTCCATGGAGAATGCCATTAGCCATCCTCCTCTTCATCTGCTTTTGGTGTCGACTGCGAAGTTTTCAGCACGAAGTCGCTGCTCCTGAGTGTGCCTTTTTTGCTCTCGATCACACTCAGCTTGGGTGTTGCCATCCAGTCAGAGGTATCAATATTGCGCATGTAGGCAGAAACACGACCATTTGATTCTGCGACACCATTGATGTTGATGGTTGTTCCTGCCTGCTTGATACCTGTTAAATAAATGCCTTCGGGTACTGTGCGAACGATTTCATCAAACAAATGTACTATCTGCGGCCTCTTTTGCTGCAATGATTGAATAATATCCATGCGTGAAAGCAGTTTTTCCTTGGTTTCTTCCAGGCCATCAATTTCTTTCAGGGCAACATCAAGTCGCGTTATTTCATCCTGCAGTATCTTGTTGCGTTTTTCCTGATGACTGATTTGACTGCTGATAGTGACATGCACTAGTACGATTACAGCAACGGTCAATATGACCGAGAAACCACTCATAGATACGAACTGCCGCGTTTTTTCCTTACGCAGCTCTTCACGCCATGGTAATAAGTTGATGTTTGCCATTTAATCAAAACTCCTCAAAGCAAGTCCGCAGGCAATCATTAACGAAGGTGCATCCTTACTCAGTGACTGAGGATTCACTTTCGATGACAGTGACATATTGGCGAAAGGATTTGCAATTACTGTGCTTATTCCGAGTTGAGATTCAACCAGTTCGTCGATTCCGGGAATCGAAGCGCAACCGCCCGCCAGTGCAATCAAATCGACTGAATTATGTTGACCTGATGTGTAGAAGAACTGCAGGAAGCGACTTACCTGCTGTGCAATAGTTTCCTTGAAAGGTTCCAGTACTTCAGGAATATAATTATCCGGCAAACCACCGCTCTTCTTCAGACGTCCGGCTTCCTCGTAGGCGAGGCCGTAACGTCGCATGATTTCTTCAGTCAGTTGCTTGCCGCCAAAATTTTGTTCGCGTGTATATATAAGGTTACCGTTCTCAATAACATTGAGACTGGTCATGGTGGCGCCGATATCGATAACAGCAATAATCTTGTCTTCACCGCCGTCCTGCATCTGGGCGGTGAGCAGCGGAGCAACATTTTCCACTGTGTAAGCCTCAACATCGACAATTTTTGCAGTCAAGCCGCCGATATCAAGCGCATCGGTACGGTTTTCGATATTTTCACTGCGGGATGCTGCTAGCAGGACATCGACAGCATCCGGGTTATTTGCTGTGGGGCCTACGACTTCAAAATCGAGATTAATTTCTTCCAGCGGGTAGGGTATATACTGGTCGGCTTCTTGCTGTATTTGCTGTTCCAGTTCGTTCTCGCTCAGGTTGGCCGGCATATTGATGATTTTGGTAATAACGGCAGAGCCTGCCACGGCAACGGCAGCAAGCTTGGCTTTAGTGCCAGAACGTTTCACCGCTTTCTGGATGGTTTCACCAATGGCTTCGACATCCTGAAAGTTCTTTTCGACCACGGCATTATCCGGCAGTGGTTCCACCGCCAGACTCTGTACTCGATAGTTATCCCCGTCCTGTTCCAGCTCCAGCAGTTTCACTGATGTTGAACTGATATCCAGCCCTAGAATAACGGGTTTCTTGCGACTCAGCAGAGACACGTCATTATCCCCTAATGCATTTATTATTAAGGTAGTTATAGAATATTTATATTTATTTGCATTAAATATTAGACGCAAGTATTGAAAATTACTAGTTGCTCGCGTACTAATTTATATCGCCATATAAGATGTAAGTGTCTATAATCTTCATCCCATGGCATATACAAGCCCTATGGACAGCTATTTGTGAAAATTTTTATCAGATTACTAAAAACCGGAATTGTTTTTGCACTCATACTGTTCACAGTTTCAGCCATTGCGCTAGCTGGCCTGTATGTGTACCTGAGTCCCCAACTACCTTCTATCGAAGGTCTTAGCGATGTCAGGTTGCAAGTCCCACTCCGGATATATAGCAGTGATGGGTCATTATTGGGTGAATTTGGTGAAAAAAGGCGGAGTCCAAAGACGCTTGAAGAAATTCCTGCAAGCTTAAGACAGGCCTTTCTTTCTGCCGAGGATGACCGCTTTTTCGAGCATCCGGGCGTGGATTACCAGGGAATTCTGCGAGCTGCGCTCAACCTGATTACAACCGGTGAACGCGGCCAGGGTGGTAGCACAATTACCATGCAACTTGCAAGAAACTTCTATCTTAGTAGTGAGAAAACCTACATACGTAAGTTAAGTGAAATATTTCTCGCCCTTAAAATTGAGCGGGAACTGAGCAAGGAAAAAATACTTGAGCTCTATCTGAACAAGATTTACCTGGGCAATCGTTCTTATGGTGTCGCTGCCGCCGCGCAGGTCTATTATGGCGCCACACTGGAAGACTTGACCCTGTCACAAATAGCCATGATCGCAGGCTTACCCAAAGCACCGTCGCGATATAACCCGATTATTAATCCTGAACGGGCTATAACGCGCAGGAACTATGTGCTGTCACGTATGAATGAGCTCGATTACATCACTGAAGAAGACTACCTGATGGCTCGCGAAACGCCTGTTTCAGCCGTTTTACACAGAGGGCGGGTACAGGTAAGTGCACCCTATATTAATGAAATGGTTCGCGTTGAGATCGTCGACCAGTTTGGTGATGAGGCATATACACGAGGTTTGCGTGTATACACAACGGTGCAGGACCGCTTGCAGGAAGCGGCAAATCAAAGCTTGTGGAACGGGCTCGTTGCTTATGATCGACGACATGGTTTTCGCGGCGTCATTCGTCATGTCGAGGTATATGAAGATGAGCCGGTGGATGAGCTCTATCTGCATCTCGAGGATGACAGGAGTTATGGCAAGTTTGAGCCGGCTATTGTCACTGCAATTGAGACCATTACGGTGCTGACTCCGCCGCCAGTTGAGGGTGAAGGGCAGAAAGCGGCCACAAGTGAAGGTGAAGAAAAGCAACTTACTACAAGTGAACAACAGGTCAATATCGCATTAAGGAACGGTGATTCAGCTGCAATCAAGCTGCCAGGGCTGGCCTGGGCAAAACCTTATGTAAGTGTCAATCGCGTCGGCGAAGAACCTAAAAGTGCCGATAAAGTTCTCAAGCCCGGTGATGTCATCTGGGTGGTGCAAAACAGCGAAGGTCTGTGGGAGTTGGGGCAGATACCAGAAGTGCAGGGTGCGCTGGTAGCACTTTCATCAAATGATGGAGCAATCAGGGCGCTAACCGGCGGCTTTCATTTCCAGCATAGCAAGTTTAACCGTGCGGTACAGGCAAAACGCCAGGCGGGTTCAGGTTTTAAGCCGTTTATCTACTCTTCGGCACTGGCGAAATCTTTCACACCGGCAACCCTGATCAACGATGCGCCAGTGGTGTTCGAGGATGATGCGCTTGAAGCGAGCTGGCGGCCGGAAAACTACAGTGGAAGGTTCTTTGGCCCGACTCGATTCCGTCAGGCACTGTATAAATCACGAAACCTGGTTTCAATTAGAGTGCTGAATAGCGTTGGCATTCGTCATGCAACACGTTTTGTGACCAAGTTCGGTTTTGATGAAAATGAAGTTCCCCATGACCTGTCGCTTGCTCTTGGTAGTGCCGAGGTCAGTCCGCTGCAACAGGCGCGAGGTTTTGCCGTATTCGCCAATGGGGGTTACCTGGTAGAGCCTTATGTGATTGTGCGCATCGAGGATGCTGATGGTGCGGTGCTGTATGAGGCTGATCCGGTTGTTGCCTGTGTTCCCTGCGTGCTCTCTGATCGAAGTTGGCAGCCGACTTCCGCAGTGGAGATCGAAGATCCATTGGACAGGCTGCCCAAGCAGGCCGAACAGACGCTTGAGCCACGCCTGGCCTACCAGATGAATTCAATTCTGCAGGATGTTATCAAGAAGGGCACAGGGGTGAGGGCGAGGTCCCTGGGCAGAAACGACCTGGCGGGTAAAACGGGAACGACCAATGACCAGCGTGATGCCTGGTTTAATGGCTATAATCCGGACCTGGTTGCAGTGACCTGGGTTGGCTTTGATCAACTGAAACCGCTTGGCGCTAAGGAGGCCGGATCAAGTGCCGCGCTGCCATTATGGATTGAATTCATGAGAACCGCACTTGCCGGCAAGCCGGATAAGCAGCTGAAGAGGCCCAAAGGCCTGGTTACGGTAAAAATCAGCGCTGAAACCGGAGAGCTCGCGACTAATAAGGACAAGGATGCAATTTTTGAGATTTTCAGAACCGAGAATGCACCAGGTGTTGAATCTGTCGTCACCGAGAATCCGGTGAATACTGGCAATAAAGAAAACCCGATACCGGAACAGCTTTTTTAACAGATGGTTATTTGCTTAATTGGGCGCCCATCGTCTGCCCAGGTATAAATACACTGTTGAGGTATTGCTGTCATTGATACCATAAGCCAGATACATCGGCCCCAGAATTGTATCGGCACCAAGAAATACACTGCCCGCCAGAACCGTGTTATCCAGCGTGATCTCGCTGCGGTCATTCCACACGTTGCCGGTTTCCAGTGAAAAACCGGCGTACAATGGCAACAGGGTTATATTGCCGATACGGCGATAATAGGCTGCTTCCAGCAGTCCGAAATGCTGGCCTGCCAGTTGTCCGTTAAGGAATCCGGACAGATCGAATAAACCACCGCGTCGGAACAAGGCATTTTCCGGTGCATTTTCATCCAGCGTGGTTTCTGCAACGGTGCGCCCGTAAATGGTATGCCTGCCCCATGTACCCGCACCGCTTAATGACAGATGGACCTGGTCGTAATCGAGATCGGCACCAAGGCCCTCACGATTTGCGCGCCAGTTCAGCCGGCCTCGATAGCCTGATCGCGGAAAATCGACATGATCCAGTGAATCGTGCAGCAGTCTAATATCAAAGTAGCCCTCATCAAAACTGGTATCACCCGTTGGTGTCAGGCCGACCAGGGTTTCAGTGTCGCCAACCGCCCTGCGTAACGTTATACGGAACTCGGTATTTTGCTTGAAGATCCTCCCGGCTGCCGCGTCGATGAACGTTCTGTTGAATCTGAACAGCTGCTCAACTTCGTTATCAGCGCTTACTTCCGGGAACAGGTAGCTGACAAAACCGGCGCTGCCTGTGACAAAATATTTCAAGCGCTTATCCAGTGGTTGATAAAGGGAAAATATCAGCCGGGGTTCACTACCAAGCGCTGCGCTTGTGCGAAATTCGCCGCCCATGCGGTTGATCGCCGGATTGGTATATATAAAATCAATATTGGCAACGGAACCGACGTCAAATTCGGAGCGCAGGGTAAAACCCAGTTGCAGATAGCTCGGTGCCCATTGCCGCTCGCGCACGTAGACGGTCAAACCGGTTTTGCCATCGACGGTCTCCAGCGAGTACACCACCGAGCTGGATAAATCCAGGCCGTAGATGACCTGCAGGTCACGTTCCAGCTGGTCTACATTCAGCGGTTCGCCGATTTTCTGGCTGATCATCAGTGCCAGGATCTCGTCATCCAGCCGAGTCTGGTTCTGTACTTCAATGAAATCAATCACCGGGTGGCGCCTGGCAACATCGGGAAGACTTGCCCGGTAAGCTTTATACTCGGCCGCGGAGAGTGACAGCGTTCTGAGCTGTTTGCTGTGTTGTTCGGCTGCGTCCAGACCTGCCTGAATCAGTTGCCCGTACTCGAGGAAGCTGGAAGAGCCCAGGTCTTCACGTCCAGGTATGATCACCACGTCTTTTGATGTCAGTGATTTCAGCTGCTGGTCCGCAACACGCCGGGTGAGGATAGTCGTCAACTGGGCTGTGACCCCGATGCTTGACTGCAAATCCTCCTGTCCGGCAAGCGGCGCGCTGACATCGACCACGATGAAGATATCAGCACCCATGTCCCTGGCCACGTCGATCGGGATGTTGTTACCGATACCGCCATCGACGAGCAGCTTGCCATCGTGCTTGACCGGGGGCAGGGCTGCAGGTATGGACATGCTGGCTCGCATGGCTTTGGCGAGGTTGCCCTGGTCGAGTATGACTGCATCACCGGTTTCAATGTCGGTAGCGATGGCGCGGTAGGGTATGTGCAATTTGTCAAAATCTTTGATATGAAAGCCGGGGTAGGCGAGGCGATCGAGTGCGAGTTCGATTTGCTGACCTTCGATCAGACCGGGGGGGAGCTTGATGCCATCCTTGCTGACGCCGACCCGGTTCAGGCTGGTAAACAGGTAATCATCCTGCTTGCGCCTGAATGAGCGGTATTCCCTGCCGGCATAATCATTGAATACCAGTTCCCAGTCGATGCTCTTCACACCTTTTTCGATTTCATCAGGCGACAGCCCAATCGCATACAACCCGCCGATGATAGAGCCCATGCTGGTGCCGACCACGACATCGATGGGTATATTCAGCTGCTCGATTTTTTTCAACACACCGATATGGGCAAATCCCCTGGCACCACCTCCGCTGAGTACAAGCCCTATCTTTGGCCGTTGTGCTTTTTTAACAGCAGGATCTGTTTCAGGGTTTGCATAAACGGATGTGGGTAACAGACAAGAGAACAGCATAATTATTAATGCTGATCGTATATGCCTTACAAATAAGGGCTTGCCTGGATACATGCAGATAGCCTGTCTGTTTTTTACAGTCGATTATATCCCAAACAATTTGAATCACCGCAAAGACGCAAAGGACGCAAAGTAGAATTATATATTAACCGCAGAGGCGCGGAGACGCAGAGAAAAGACTGGTATTGTTGCTGATATTTTTCAAAAAGCTGTTCGCAGTAAGTTTCGTAAACGCAATCTACAGATACATAAAAAACATTTGTTCTCTGCGCCTCCGCGCCTCTGCGGTAAACACATTAATATTCTTTGCGTCCTTTGCGTCTTTGCGGTGATTCAAATAGTTTGGGATATAATCGACTGTAAAAAACAGACAGGCTATCTGCATGTATCCAGGCAAGCCCTTATTTGTAAGGCATATACGATCAGCATTAATAATTATGC
>CAZRKQ010000023.1:0-19795 GCA_964600755.1 uncultured Thiotrichaceae bacterium | reverse complement strand
CCGCCAGGATCATCCGGAATTCTGCGCAGCCATTGTTCCATCGCCTGCTCGTTTTCAACGGTTTCAGCATCTTCCTGTTCAAAAGCTTCATCCTGCTGTTGTGCCTGCAGTTGCTGTTGCTCTTCAGTTTCCTGTTGTTCTTCGGCCTGCTCTACATCAGGCTGCTTGTCGTCTTGTTTATCGAGGCTTTCATCATCCTTCTTTTCGTTGATATCGCTAAGCTGGTCCTGCTTATGTTCATCATCCTGCTGTTTATCATTCTGTTGTTTATCGGCTGATTGATCGTCCTGCCGCTGTTGATCACTCTGTTGTTCGTCTTGCTGCTGTTGCTGAGACTGATCCTGTGACTGCTGGTTCTGTTGTTGTTGCTGGCTATCCTGTTGCTGCTGTTGTTCGAGAGCTTTTTTTACTAGCTCACGATTAAATTTCGCGTCTCCATTGTCGGGATTCATGTTTAATGCCTTATCATAGGCATTAATCGCATCTTCATAGTTGCCAAGCTTCGCCAGTACATTACCCTTGTTGTAATAACCCGTGCTGTTTTCAGGCGAGTCCAGCAATTCATTTGATTTATCATAGTTGCCCGCACGGTAATGGGCGGCAGCTTTCCAGTCATTATCTTTAAACAGATTTGCAGCTTTATCTGCGTTACCGGCATTAAACGCTTTCATTGCTTTCTGGTCCGGCTTGAGCCACAGATTTTCTGTATCGATCGGCCATAGTTGTTTTACATCAAATGCATAAACCGGCTGCGGCACAGGCAGGGTGTACAGCGCCAGGCACAAAAGCCAGCCTTTGCGCGGCCACAGCGCAACGAAAGGCAGAACCAGCAGTAACAGCCATGGCCCTTCTTCCTGCCATATGTCAGCCGTGAGATCAGTGCTTTCCGTTTCAGTTTTGACGCGTTTTGTTGCAAACAGTTCTGCCAGCCGTTCAACATCGCTGTCGTCCGCCTGCATAGAAACAAACATACCGCCACCTTGTAATGCGGCTTGCTGTAACTGAAAGGGTTTAAGCCGGGAAATAACAATCGCACCAGACGAGTCTGTGAGAAAACCACCACTTAATGGAATCGGGCTGCCTTCAGTAGTGCCGACGCCCATGATAGACAGGCGGTGGCCATTGCCAGCCAGTTCCTTGATAGCGCGAGTGGCAGAATCCGGGACGCCATCAGTAATGACCAGTACATCACCGCGTGTGATACCGGCCTGCTGTAGCAGTTCAGCAGAGAGCTTGAGTGCAGCAGTGATGTTGCTGCCCTGAGCCGGCATCAGTTCCGGTTCAAGTGAAGGAACCAGGTTCACAATGGTGTTGTCATCATCCGTTAATGGTGTCACCGTAAAAGCTGTTGCTGCATACACGATCAACGCTGTCTGTCCGCCTTTTCTTGCCTTGATCAAATCCAGTAGCTTCAGCCTGGCTCTTTCAAGGCGTGAAGGCTTTATGTCAGTAGCATGCATCGATTGCGACAGATCAAGTGCAATCACCAGTGCTGATTCCTCGCGAAACACGGGTTGTGGCAGTTTTTTCCATACCGGCCCGGCCAGTGCAACAATACTGATACTTGTTGCCAGCATGATCAGCGCTATCGGCAGCACGCCGGATTTTTTACCGCCGGCGGTAAGTATGTAGGGCAGCAGCCTGTTATCACATACGGCTTTCCAACTCAGGCTGGTTGCCTTGCTGGTCAGGTACAGCACGGCAAACAATAACAGCGGAATAAAAGCATAGAAGGCTTCGGGACGAAGAAAATGCAGTTGTTCCGGAATACTCACTGCCATCTCCATCTGCGCTTATACAGTGCAGTAAGTGCGAGCAGGGACGCAAATATCAGCGCTATGCCCAGAGGCCAGTAAAACAGGGACCAGGTGGGACGGTAACTCTGGGTATCACGCTCGACCGGCTCAAGTTCGTCGATCAGTGCATAAATTTGTTGAAGCTCAGCAACATCGTGCGCACGAAAATAACGCCCGCCTGTTTTTTCGGCAACAGTTATTAATGTTTGTTCATTCAGTTCGCGGCTGCCACGTGAACCGATGCCGATAGTATGAATCTTGAGTCCTTTTTGAGCGGCAATATTCGCAGCTTTTTCAGGACGTATTTCGCCGGCGTTACTGACACCATCGGTCAGCAAGATCAGTACACGGTCCTGGTTGTTTGTAGTATCGAGGCGTTTTACGGCAAGCCCTATAGCATCACCAATTGCTGTTGCATTACCTGCAAGGCCGGTGACTGCTTCAAATAATAATGTTTTGACAGTGGTGCGATCGAATGTCAGCGGCGCCTGCACATAGGCCTGGTCACCAAACAGGATCAGGCCAATACGGTCACCCACGCGTTTTTCAATAAAGTCACCTGCCACGGCTTTTGTCGCATCCAGCTTGGTGACGCTGCGAAAACTGTGGGTGAAGGTGTGTTCCATGCTGCGGGACAGGTCAATAGCCAGCATCAGGTCACGACCGCTTACGGGCAATTCAACCGGATCACCAATCCATTGTGGTCTGGCGGCGGCACACAGCAGGCACAGCCACAACAAGAAATAAATCAGCAATGGCCAGCGCCGCAATGAACGCTGTGCCGGTGTTGTATGGTCGCTTTCAAAATCGGCGAGATAGGGAACGCGTAATGCAGCGTCATTACCACTGGCGGCAACAGGTAATATAAGCCGTAATAAAAACGGAACGGGCAGTAAGGCGAACAGCCATGGCCAGCTAAAGGTGATCATTGCAGCACACCTTTGACGGGTTGAATGCTTAACCAGTGTTCGCACAGCGAAAGCAGGTCGTCAAAGTCTATGTCAACCTGGCTGTTTGAGGGCAGGTAGGGCGCAGTTGCCAGAATTCTGCCATTGCCATTCATGAAGTCTTTACGTTGCGCGGTGCTGTCCAGGTGCTGTAACCATGCGGCACCGGTAAGGCTTGCTGTATTCTCACGTTGATAGAAGCTGATGCTGGCTCTGCGCATTAATGCAGACAATGCTTTTACGAGTTGAACCCGGTCAGCGTTTTCATGATATTGCTTGCGCAGCATTTCAAGTTCTGCAAGTACAGTGCGCTTGAGTGATCTGCGTTTTCGTATGTGTTTGAAGAGCACAATACTCGTGATAATTAGCACGCTTAATATCAGCAACAGCCACCAGCCGGATGCGGGCGGCCACCAGCTAACCGGCTCTGGTAAATGAATGTCGCGCAGCGGTAATGGTTCAACAGGCATGATTGATCAGTACTTCAACGACGTGCCTTGAACTGGGAGTGCTTACTGGCAGGTACACCAAGGCCCTGCTGCAGACTGGAAAGCACATCATCCTGCGTGGAAACCGATAACAAATACATGCGATGTTGCCTGCACAATTTTGCCAGTCTTGCCTGGCGTTGATCGAAACGTTGCCGATATTGCTGACGCAGCTTTTTATCTGCAGTGTTCAGCTGTAGATCGTTGTTGCCATCACTGACTTTATAACTGCCTGCCGGTGGCAGCTCGGCTTCGATTGGATCATAAACCTGGATCAGCACGACATCATTGTGGCGAGCGATATTGATCAAGTGCGATTCTGCCTGCTCGTCCATGCCTCTGAAATCACTGATGAGAAATACAAGACTGCCCGGCCGCGTGACCTTGCGCAGACGTGACATCGCGTGACTGGTGTTTCGAGCTTGTGTGCCAGCTGTGTTATTCCATGCCGGGTGTTTACAGGTCCTGCCAATCAGGTCGAGTACGGCAGATTTACCGCGCCGCGGTTTTAATTCGATGTGATCGTTACCGGCAAATATCAACGCGCCGAGGCGGTCATTGTGTGCGCTGGTACTCCATGCAAGTAATGCGGCGGCCTTGGCTGCAGTAACGGATTTAAAGCAGCCACGGGTTGCAAAAAACATCGAGGAATCAAGATCGAGCCAGATCAGTACCGGCCGTTCACGTTCTTCACGAAAAACCTTGGTATGTGGTTCGCCGGTGCGGGCGGTGACACGCCAGTCCATGTTGCGGATATCATCGCCAGGCATGTACAGGCGCGATTCATCGAACTCCATACCGCGACCCCTGAATGATGACATGTATGCGCCACCCTGGCGCGCATGTATCTTGCTATTGTGCAGGGGCAGCTTGCCGGCATCATGCCTGAGCTGGATCAGCGATTGCTGGCTGATCCATGTAATGCCTTCAGTTTTATTACCTGTGTTCAATGCAGTATCACCGAGCACATTGGTTATTATGGAACTGCAATACGTGAAATCAGTTCTTTGATAAATATATCGGGTGTTACACCTTCAGCCTCGGCTTCATAACTGAGGATGATACGATGGCGTAATACCTCATAGGCGATCGACTGAATATCATCCGGGTCAACATAATCACGACCGGCAAGCCATGCATGTGCGCGTGCACAGCGATCAATCGCGATGGTGGCGCGAGGGCTGGCGCCGTACAAAGACCACTGCGCGAGGTCGTCTCCATATGCACCTGGATTACGCGTTGCCAGTACCATGTGCAACAGGTATTCCTCGAGGTTGTCAGCCATGTACAGCTTCAGTACTTCGCGCCTTGCATCAAAAATACTTTGCTGCGAAATTTTCTGGAAAGCTTGATTGCCACCGGTCACTGTATCGGGGGTTACGCCATTGAGCGCTTCGTCACGGGCCAGCGCAAGAATGGCTTTTTCCGAGCTGGCTTCGGGATAATCAATGGTGACGTGCATCAGGAAGCGGTCGAGTTGTGCTTCCGGTAGCGGGTAAGTGCCTTCCTGTTCAATCGGGTTCTGTGTCGCCATCACCATAAACAGCTGCGGCAGCTTGTAGGTGATTTTGCCCACAGTAATCTGTCGCTCCGCCATGGCTTCGAGGAGAGCAGACTGTACCTTGGCCGGCGCACGGTTGATTTCATCTGCCAGTATCAAGTTGTGAAACAGCGGCCCTTGCTGGAATACAAACGAACCATCCTGTGGCCGATAAACTTCGGTACCGGTCAGATCAGCGGGCAGCAGGTCGGGGGTAAACTGGATACGGTGAAAGTCGCTTTCGATGCCGTCACTCAATACCTTGATGGCCTTGGTCTTGGCCAGCCCGGGAGCGCCCTCGACCAGTAAATGCCCGTCTGCCAGCAGCGCGATCAGCATGCGGTCTACCAGGGTCTCCTGGCCAATGATATGTTGCTCTACGTATTTTTTAAGATTCTGAATCGATTCCTGATTAGACATACTTCTTGTTAACTTCTGGTTTTTATAGGTCCGATTTATCGAAATTATCTGACCCGAGTTGTTGTTATTGGTTCAACCGTGGAATACAGGCTGCAAGCCGGTGGTATTGTACCTGTATTCTGGATAAACTTCGCGATTCAGTACTACAAAGGGTGCTCTCATTAGAGAGATAATCGGGAAACTGGTGCGCTGGATCAGTCATGATTCGGTAAATCCGGTACTGCCCCCGCAACGGTGATTGGAAAGTACCTGAAGGACACCACTGTGATCGATCACGGGAAGGTTGCAGGTACGTTACAGTTCCATCAGTCCGGAGACCGGCCCACGTAGTCATCAACCAGGTTGCGGCGGGCGGCTAAGGTGCGGGACATCACTGAGTTATTATCAGTGTCACGTTCTTTCCTTGTTGCCTCCAGTGTATTGGAGGTGTTCTTGAACAAGCTATTATCAGTAAGCGTACTCACGCTGGCAGCCGTGGTGCCTGAAATCGTATCCGCTGCCACCGAGATCCCTGCAGTTGTAGTCAGTGCGGCGCGCACGGAACAGGGCACGCTGACCACGCCAGCCAGCATAAGCGTTATTACGCGTGAACAAATCGAAGCCAGTGGGGCACGCCATATCAAGGATGTGTTGCGTGGCCGGGGCGGTATACAAATCAATGACCTCTACGGTGATGGCAGCCGTGCAACCGTTGATATGCGCGGCTTTGGCGAAACTGCGGGCTCGAACACGCTGGTGCTGGTTGATGGCCGTCGGCTGAATAATCCCGATATCGCCGCCCCGGATCTGAACAGTATTGCGCTGGAGGATGTTGAACGTATCGAAATTGTGCAGGGCAGTGCCGGTGTGTTGTTTGGTGACCAGGCTGTTGGCGGCGTTATCAACGTTATAACCCGTAAGCCAGGCGCGCTAAGGCACTCATTTAAATTGTCAGCAGGCAGTTATAACACTTTGCAGTTGTACGCGATGACATCACAGGCGCTTGATAGTGGTATCAATTACCGTCTGTCGCTTGATGCGCGTGAAAGCGATAACTACCGTGACCATAATGAAGCATCCTATATCAACGGCTTTGGCAAGCTCGGTTATGAATATACCTCTGGTTCCTTATTTGGTGAACTGCAATATATTAATGACGAACTTAATACACCGGGTACCTTGTTTGCTGATGAGGTAATCGCTGATCGCAGACAGGTCAACCCGAACTTTGCCAACGACTTTTCCAATGCAAAAACTGCAATTGCGCGATTCGGCCTTGTTCAACAGCTAAGTGACAACTGGTCTCTCGAAGGAGAACTCACCGGCAGGGATACCAACGGAGAGTTTCGCTTGAGCTCGGTATTTGCGCCTGAAACTGAAATCAGTACCCAGGACAGGCGGGTTGTTGAATTTACCCCGAGATTTATCGGTTTTGTGCCGGCAATGAAAAACACCATGATGACGCTGGGTGCAGACCTGGTTGCCAGCGATTACGAACTGTCGTCGCGTTTTGGTGACCAGTTGAATGACCAGTCGCAACGTTCACTTTATGCGCAAGCAGTTATACCGGCGAGTAAGATGCTGGATGTCACGCTGGGTGTGCGTTATGCAGAAGTTGAAAATGACCTGCGCGACACAGGCATGTTTGCAATATTTCCGGCCGGTACCCGGATTGATGATGATGTGACTGTCGGCACTTTCGGTCTGTCCATCAAGGCTGATGACAACTGGCGAATATTGTTCCGGGCTGACCAGAACTATCGCTTTGCCAAGGTGGATGAATACCTGCAACCTGTGTTTACGCCAACATTTACCCCGGTTATCTTGAAGACACAGCAGGGTCTGTCAGTTGAAACAGGCGTCGAGTGGACCTCGGGCAGTGATACTGCAAAACTGCTGATCTACCAGCTGGACCTCGACGACGAGATAGCTTTTGATCCGGTCAATTTCGCTAACATCAACCTGGATGAAACCAGGCGCAAGGGTGTGATCACCAGTGGGCATTGGCAGCAGTCGAAAAAGCTTGGCTATTCGGCAAGCTATACCTTTACCGACGCAGAAGTGTTGAGCGGTGCGTTTGCGGGCAAGGATATACCTCTGGTGGCCAGGCATTCAGTGCTGCTGGGCAGCGATTACCAGCTGACTGATAAATGGCAGCTCTATGGGGAACTGTTTGCCATCAGCGATCGCGTGTTTTCCGGCGACTTTAATAATGTACTGGAGCGTTTGCCCGGTTATGGTGTCATTAATATAAAGGCTGAATACGACTACAGCAATTTCATCTTCACAGCCCGGGTCAATAACCTGCTCAATAAGGAATATTCTGATGTTGGCCAGTTAAGCTATGATCCGAATACTTTTGTTGAAAGCGAGGCTTTCTTTACCTCTCCCGAGATTAATTTAATGCTGACAGCGGCCTGGCAATTCAGATAACCTATACGTTATGGACACTGGTATCAGACCAATTTCAGTCAGTACAGCCTTTTCGCTTGGGTTGCACGCTGCATTTGCTGTCGCTATTTTACAGACGCAGGATGTTATACAGGCAACAGGTAAGGGTATAGAAATTGAACTGGTAAGTTCAAGTTATGTTTCAGACCAGAGTGAAACCGAGCAGGCGGCAAGGAAAGCAGTATCTTCAGCGCAACAGTTCAATGATGCTGATGAGTCGAATTATGCTGATACACAAACACCCAGCGATAAGCTTGCTGGTGTTGCAGTAGCTGAATCCGCCATGCTGAATAAACACAAGTCCTCCGAATCAGAAACGATTGATAACGATTCAGGTGAGCAGGTAAATACCCGTTCTACTAACTCGGCACAGCAAAAAACTTCTATCATTGAACTATTACACACGAAAATCAGTGCGCACAAGCAATACCCGTACCTGGCGAGAAGGCAACGACGCGAAGGTATCGCAAGGGTTGAGTTCGTGCTCAATCCAGATGGCACAATCATTGATCCGCGACTTGTTTATTCAAGCCGTACACGTGCTCTCGATAAAGCTGCGCTGGAAGCTGTTAAAGGCATCGAGCCGTTCAGACCTGCGAAAGATTATATCGATCAGCCCGAATCATACCAGGTGGACGTTGTATTCAACGTGTATTGATTAATGGGCAATCGGCTTACAAAGATTTATACACGTACCGGTGACACAGGCGAAACCGGGAAAGCCGATGGCACGCGCCTGAGTAAAGATGACATTCTGATACACGCACAGGGTGACATTGATGAGCTCAACAGTTTTATTGGCTTGCTGGCCTCGAAAGTTGATGACAGTTTGCTGAGCGAACTGATAAATAAAATCCAGCATGATTTATTTGACATGGGCGCCGAGCTGAGTATTTCACAGCAATATATCACTGCAGCTGATGTAAGTTTTCTCGAGCAGCAACTCGACCACTACAATGCAGATCTGCCGCCATTAAAAGAGTTTATTCTTCCAGGCGGTGGTGAGGCAGCCGCTCTGTGCCACGTGGCACGAGCAGTGTGCAGGCGGGTTGAAAGAAACCTGGTAACGCTGCATAAAAATCAGCAGGCCGGCACTGAAATGCTTGCCTATATCAACAGGCTTTCAGATCTGCTGTTTGTGCTGGCGCGGGTATTGACTAGGAATGCCGGCGAAAAAGAAGTCTACTGGCAGTCAGGCAGATGAAATTGGGTCCGCCTACCGCTATACGGCCCCACGCTAATACACGCAAATTAAGTGCAATTCATAAATGCAGAAAATTTGATGTTCATGATATTCAATAAATTAAGCGACTCGAACAATATATTTGCGTTAATTTGCGTTAATTTGCGGACTGATATTTGTTATGCGTATTGGCGTTGACCTCGGCGGCACCAAGATAGAGGGCATTGCTTTATCGGCCGATGGTGATGAGCTTTTTCGCAAGCGCGTACCGACACCTGCCGGCGATTACCAGGCAACGCTGCAGGCCATCCGTGACATCGTAAGTGATATTGAATCGAAATTGAATCAGAAGGGGAGCGTAGGAGTTGGTACCCCGGGCGCTATGTCTCCTGCAACTGGCCTGCTAAAAAACTCCAATTCCGTTTGCATGAACGGCAAACCCGTATACGAAGATTTATCCAGTCTGCTGAATCGTAATATCAGAATTAGCAATGATGCCAATTGCTTTGCTTTGTCCGAGGCAACTGACGGCGCAGCTGCAGGTGAAGAGGTTATCTTTGGTGTTATCGTTGGTACCGGAACCGGTGCTGGCGTGGTTGTGAAAGGCCATGTGCTTAATGGGCCAAATGCGATAGCAGGCGAGTGGGGGCATAATCCTTTGCCGTGGCCACAGGAGAATGAACGGCCGGGGCCGGCATGCTACTGTGCTAAATATGGATGTATCGAAACCTGGTTGTCAGGTCCTGGTATGAGTCGTGATTATCTGGAATTGAGCGGAAACACAGTTGAGGCCAAGCAAATCGCTGTACTTGCTGGCAAGGGTGAAGAGGCAGCTGAGTTATGCCTGCAACGGTACGAGGACCGCATGGCAAGAAGCCTTGCATATGTCATTAATATTCTTGACCCGGATGTTATCGTGCTCGGTGGCGGTATGGGTAACATCGACAGGCTATATACCAATGTGCCCAGGATGTGGGGGCAGTATGTTTTTTCCGATCGGGTAGATACGAGACTTGTGCCGCCGAAATATGGTGACTCGAGTGGTGTTCGTGGCGCAGCATGGTTATGGAATGAATGATATATATAGGTTCTTTTAACCGCAGAGGCGCCGAGAAATATTTATCGGTAATTATGCATGTTAACCAAATGTTCCCGTAGCATCATCAATCTTAGTGGATATAAATACAATAATCTCTGCGTCCTTTGCGCCTCTGCGGTAAATCAAATGTATGACATAATAGCGAAATACTTAAAGCTGGGAATAAAAAATGAAATTCAGATACATATCACTTCCGGTTCTACTGCTGTGCAGTTTCGCTGCATTTGCCAATGGCAATGGCTATGTTGGCTTCAGTTTCGGCAATACCACGGTAAAGGCAGACTTGACATCAGTCGGGGGCGGTTCGATTGATGATACGTCAGCTCTGAGCAAGTTCTACGGCGGTTGGCGCTTCAACAAATATGTTTCACTGGAAGGTGCCTATTTCAATCTTGCTGAACTCAGCGTCGCCCAGGTAGGAACGCCACCCAATGACGTCAGCGGCGCGGTTGATATGAGAGCATTTGGTGTGTACGGCGTAGCATTCATTCCACTCGCGAAAAGTGTAGAGGTATATGTTAAAGCCGGCGGCGCGAGCTGGAAAGCAGATTTGCAAAGAGACTCGGTTACAGTCGGCGTAGATGGTACCGATGCGCTTTATGGTCTTGGTATCTCATATGCTTTTACCAAGAAATTCAAAGGAACAGCCGACTGGGAAGTCATCGACTCATCCAACCCTGAATTTTCAACGCTCTCACTCGGCTTCAAGTGGGAGTTTAAATAAGTTATTAGTTTGCAGTTTTCAGTCTTCAGTTAACTGACAGCTGCAAACTGATGACTGCGAACTAAAGCGAAGGCGAACGTATCACCATCATTTTCTCAATCTGCATATCTTTAAACGTATGTGGAATACCACCAACGCCATAACCTGATTGTTTAAGCCCGGCGAATGGCATCCAGTCAACCCGGAAAGCGGTATGGTCATTGACCATGATTGCGGAACCATTCAGATTTTTAAAAGCGTACATGCAGGTATCTATATTCATGGAGAACACGGCGGCCTGGAAAGAAACGTCAAGTGAATTAGCACGGGTGATGGCATCGTCGATGTCGTCGTATGAGTACACCTGGATAACCGGGCCAAATATTTCATTGCATGAAATCACCGCATCGTCGGGCGCGTCAAACAGCACGGTTGCTTCATAGGTGCTGTCACTGAGTTTACTGCCACCGCTGATAAGTTCGGCGCCCTTGTTGACTGCATCCTGCACCCATTCATCGATGCGATCTGTTTCGGCTTGCCTGATGAGAGGGCCGATATCGGTGTCCGGCAAGGTGGGATCGCCGATTTTCATTTTTCTACCGGCTTCGGCGATACCTTCCGCAAGCTGGCGTGCAATCGATGCATGTGCATAAACACGCTGTACCGAGACACAGACCTGGCCTGCATGATAGAAGCCGGCCTTTGCCAGCAGCGGGATTGCGTCATCCAGGTCTGCATCTTCTGCAACAATCACCGGTGCCACGCCGCCATGTTCAAGTGCACATCGAGTTCCGGGCGCGAGTTTTGAACGCAGCATCCAGCCTACACCGGCACTGCCGATGAAGCTGAAAAAGCCAACGCGTTTATCCGAAACCAGTTGTGCTGCAACGTCGAGACTGGATGTCAGCAAGCCCTGGCACCAGGCATCGGGCAGGCCGGCTTCACGCAAAATGCCTATCAGGCGGAAGCATGATAATGGTGTATCGCCCGCCGGCTTGATGATTACGGGGCATCCCGCGGCTATCGCAGGACCAAGCTGGTGCACGGCGAGGTTGAGCGGGTGATTAAATGCACTGACAGCTACAACCACACCAATCGGTTCACGTGTGGTGAAAGCGAGCCGGTTCATCGACGCTGCATTTTTCTGCATCGGAATCTCTTCACCGTGTTCGGTGCGCAAAACCTCAATACAGTTTTTAATGCCATCGATTGCACGGGTGACTTCAACTTTCGAGTCAACCAGTGGTTTGCCACCTTCACGAGCGGCTTCAATTGCAAGCTCATCAAAACGCGCTTGCATGATATCCGCAGTTTTAGCCAGAACCTTGACACGCTGTTCCGCAGTCAGCCAGTTCTTTCTATCGCGATAGAGTGCATCCGCAGTCTTCAGCGCAGTTTCAACCGCATCACTGCCACCAGTATCGACCGTGGCTATTAAAGAGCAATCATATGGCGCAAATACTTCAATTTTTCCATCAGCCCTGGCACCAGCAACCAGCAGCGAAAAGTGATCAGTCATTTTTCTATACCATTAAATAATTTATTCACCACAGAGGCACAGAGTGCACAGAGGTTATTTTTGTAAAAAGCAAATTCATTGCTACAAGTTTTTCCTAGTACCTAGCCACTAGTACCTAGTACCTGTTTTATATCGGGCATGCAATATCTCCCAGCCGTTCGGTCAGCTTCATGTTCTCACGATAATCAATCGGTATAACAACCAGGCTAGGTCCCTGTTCATTGAACGCATGTTCCAGAATTGAAGCCAGGTCTTTACTGTTTTCAACAAAGTGCCCGCTCCAGCCAAATGCATCGGCCAGCTTGAGCCAGTCGGGATTGTTGAAGCTGAGGTCCGTGTGGGTACCGAAGTGGGTTTGCTGTTTCCATGCGATCAGGCCGTACTCCTTGTCTTCCCAAACCATGGCCACGATGTTGGAATTCAGGCGACGTGCTGTCTCCATCTCCTGTACATTCATCAGGAATCCCGCGTCACCACAAACTGCAATAATACGCCGGTGAGGGAATACGATGTCAGCTGCGATGGCGCCGGGTAGGGCTGAGCCCATGGAGCAGAATCCGTTCGGTATCAGGCAGGTATTGGGTTCATGGCACTGGTAGTGTCTGGCGATCCACATTTTATGTGCGCCGACATCAGATAACAGAATATCTTCGTGGCCCATGACCTGGCGGACATCCCACAAAACTTTTTGCGGTTTGATAACACCCGTGGTGTCATCATCCTTGTACATTTCAAGTTCCGCGCTCATTTCACGGCGTGTGGCGGACTGCTGGGAGAGGTCGAATGTGAGGCCGCCGTTGGCATCGACACGCTGGTTGAGCATCCACAGGGTATGGGCGAGGTCGCCGACAATTTCAGTTTCCGGGTGATAATCTTCATCAATTTCGGCCGGGAGAAAATCGGCGTGAATGATGTGTTTATTACCCTGAGCGTTCCAAAGTTCTGGATGGTATTCGACCATGTCATAACCCAGCGTGAGCACAACATCTGCGGCATCCATCGCGCAGGCAACAACGTCCTTGGCCTGTAAGCCAATGGTGTAGAGACAGTAATCTGCATCCATATCGACACAGCCTTTTGCCATGAAGGTGCTGATTACACCAATGCCGGTTTTTTCACAAAATTCGCGCAGCTGCTTGCTGGCGCGTTTGCGAATACAGCCATTACCGGCGAGGATGACCGGGCGTTTTGCGGATTTGAGGATATCGAAAGCGATATCGACAATTTTGTCATCCGGTACCGGGCGCCGGAAACGCTGTGGTTGCATCGGTTTTGCAGAGGCATCTTTGCTGGCGATATCCTCGGGCAACTCGATATGGACGGCCCCCGGCTTTTCGGTGCGGGCAAGGCGCACGGCCTTGCGCACGATTTCCGGAATATTGTTTTCATGCAGTACAGTTGTCGCCCATTTCGTCACCGGTTCAAACATATGGACGACATCCATAATTTGATGAGATTCCTTATGCAGGCGTTCTGTTGATCCCTGGCCGGTGAGGACGAGCATGGGTGCGCGGTCCATGTTTGAATCTGCCACGCCTGTGATCAGGTTGGTCGCGCCTGGCCCCAGTGTTCCGAGGCAGCCGGCGGTATGCCCGGTAAGACGCCCGTATATCTCGGCCATGAAGGCAGCGCCCTGCTCATGCCGGCAGAGAATAAATTTGATTTTGTCAGATTTTTCCAGCGACAGCATGAAATCGGCATTCTCTTCGCCGGGAACGCCGAAAATATAGTCGATTCCCTCTGTTTCCAGGCATTGCACGAACAGGTCAGATGCTTTCATCAGGGGGCCTCTTGGTGGTTTTTTTCTGGATGAGGTGACAATGGTTCATTACATGATAGACCTGTGGTAGTTGCAAGCCAATAGGTAAAAGACGCCATCCAAATTGCGGTTATGTTAGAATTTCTCCACTTTCAATGTGGCATGGAGATCGTTATGAATTCACGATTAATTACACTGTCTCTAATCATTTTCGCTATTGCGATGTTCAGGTTGCTGCCGCACCCCCCTAATGTATCACCGGTTGCTGCAATGGCATTATTTGGCGGTGCTTATTTTTCTGACAAGCGTGTTGCCTTTCTTGTTCCGTTTCTCGCCTTATTGTTAAGTGATTTACTGCTTGGCCTGCACGACACCATGGTCTATGTGTATGCCGGTTTTGCGTTGACTGTCGTCATCGGTTTCTGGATCGGCAAAAACCTGAAAATAAGCCGTATTGCGCTTGCTGCAGTTGGCTCTTCAGTCCTGTTCTTTATAATCACTAACTTTGGGGCCTGGTTTACCTCCGGATCGTATCCAATGACGATTGATGGACTGATGCAGGCCTACGTAGCAGCCATTCCATTTTTCCAGAACAGTCTGCTGGGTAACCTCGTATTTACAGCCTTGCTGTTTGGTGGCTATGCTGCCCTGCAGAGAAATGTACCAGCGCTGGTAGATAACGCCTGAATTTATCACCGATAGGGCGTTTCAAAGTCGCCTTTAAAGAAATTGTTGTCGAGTACTTTACGCTCTCGATTCGCCTGTTCGGCTTCAACAAAATCCGCATCTAGATTGTTGATGTCGCCAATATAGCCGACAGCAATCATTGCCATAGGGGTGATCTGCTGCGGTATTTTAAAAACTTCATGGGCGCGTTCTGCATCGAAGCCACCCATCTGATGTGCAAACAGGCCCATCGAAGTTGCCTGCAGGCAGATGTTTTCGCTGGCAGCCCCGGTATCGTACTGTGCCCATCGGTTTGCACTGCTGTTATAACTAAATTCTTCATCGGCACAGGCCATTATCAGCAATGGCGCATCTTTGGCCCATAACTGGTTCATTGGCGCCAGGCATGAAACAGCATATTGCCAGGTTACTTCGTTACTGTGCCTGTTGCATACAATAAAGCGCCAGGGCTGTTCATTAAAGCAGGACGGACTCCAGTGTGCGGCTTCCATTAATGCAGTGATTTTGTCATCTTCAATTGCATGATCAGCATCAAAAGCCCGCGGGCTCCAGCGCTCTGCGATCAGGCGGTCAATTTCAACGTTTGTATTCGCGGTTTTGTTTGTCATGTTCGCTCCAAGGTAGATTATTTCATATATGACAGGGCTGCTTGCCTGTTAGATAATTTATCGCGATATACAGAGAGCGTCTGTGGGCCTGCATGCTGTCATGGCTTTATGCCTACACCTTTATCCAGAAGCCGCAGTGCAAAAATAAATAGTACAACAATAAATAGCAAGATAATGATAAATGCAGTTGTTAACTCGATATCTGTTATACCCAAAAATCCATAGCGAAACGCATTAATCATATAAAGAATCGGATTTGCCAGGGATACGTTTTGCCAGAATTCCGGCAGCATGTTGATGGAATAAAATATGCCACCGAGATAGGTGAGTGGTGTCAGAATAAAAACAGGTACGATGCTGATGTCGTCGAATGTCTTGGCATATACCGCATTGATAAAACCCGCCAGTGCAAACAGTATTGAGGTGAGGATGAATACCGCAATGGTCACACCGTAGCTGTGAACTTCTATACGAGTGAAAAACATGGAAACCACGGTCACCGTTATACCAACAATAATGCCTCGCAACATTCCACCTGAAATAAATCCCGCTATGATGATGTAGTTAGGTAATGGCGAAATCATCATCTCTTCCACGCTGCGATGAAACTTCGAGCTGAAGAAGGAAGAAACGCAATTAGAATAGGCATTGCTGATGACGGACATCAGAATCAGGCCCGGCACGATATAGTCGATGTATGCGAAGCCGTCGATGTCTCCGATCTGGGACCCGATCAGTTCGCCAAAAATAATAAAATACAATGCTATGGTAATCGCCGCCGGCACTACGGTCTGAAGCCAGATACGTATGAATCGCAGGAATTCCTTTATGGTGATGGTTTTAAGTGCGTTGTATTGTGCGCTGAGCTTCATTTCGATTCTCTTGTGCTTTACTTTTCAGCGGTTATGGGAAGAGGGTGCATTTTGATGTAATTGTTATGTGTTATTTCCATTGTTGTTCAGCATGGACATAAAAAGCTGTTCCAGGCGGTTGCTTTTATTACGCATGCTGACGACCTTGATATCGCACTCAGAAAGTTTTGCATAAAGGCTGTTAAGATCATGGCCTTTGTTCATATCGACTTCCATTGTACTTTTATCAAGCAAACGCACGTGATAGTCACCACAGTCCGGCAATTCATTAATCTCTTGCTCGAGATAAAGCACAAAAGTTTCCATGTTCAGGCGATCAAGTAATGACCTCATATCTGTTTGTTCGATGGTGACGCCTTTGTCAATAATCGCGATGTTATTACACAGGCTTTCGGCTTCTTCGAGGTAGTGCGTGGTTAGAATGATGGTGGTGCCACTGGCGTTAAGCTCACGCATGAGATTCCACATTGAATACCTGATTTCAATATCTACACCGGCGGTTGGTTCGTCAAGAATGAGCAGCCTGGGCTCATGCACCAGTGAGCGTGCAATCATCAGTCGCCGCTTCATGCCGCCGGATAATTCCCTGGCCATGTCGTAGCGGCGGTCCCATAACCCGAGTTTATTCAGATATTTCTCTGCCCGCTCACGAGCCAGCTTTCTGGGGAGACCGTAGTAGCCCGCCTGGTTTATCAGAATCTCACCAACAGGCTCGAATATATTGAAGTTGAATTCCTGTGGTACCAGGCCGATATGCATTCTTGCGGCGGCGGGGTCCTTATCGAGATCAACGTCATAAACGCTTACCTTGCCTGAAGTCTTGTTTATCAGCGAGCAGATGATGCCGATCGTGGTTGATTTACCTGCACCATTTGGACCAAGCAGGGCGTAGAAGTCCCCGCTATTGACTTCAAGGTTGACGCCGGACAATGCCTGAAAACCATTGCGATAGGTTTTATGCAAATTGCTGATTTCGAGAGCCTTCAACAGATTTTCCCGGTTATATCCCTGAATAGCATTATTGTTGTAAGTGACTGTTATCGTTAGTTATATGGGGTAATTTATGAGTTTTCATCAAGCTGCTGGCAAATGCAGGGTTTACTTAAGTCATACGACCGTCTAATATTTAAACGATACCAGTTCTGACGCTGTAATTTACAGTAAATATGAGGCCCCATGGGAACCAAAGGTGAGAATAATCGCACGCGAATCATAGAGGCAGCTGATCAGCTGTTCTACAAGCGCGGCTACAACCAGACCTCGTTCAGTGATATCGCTGATATCACCGGTATTCCGCGCGGCAACTTTTATTATTACTTCAAAACCAAGGACGATATTCTTGCGGCTGTCGTTGAAGCACGCGTCAACCATTATCAGGATGCCCTGCTAAATTGCGATAGCGCTAGTGACAACCCTCGTGATCGCCTGTTGGCTTTTATCGACAATATGTCCAACAGTGAAGACACTGTCATTGATTCCGGATGCCCGATTGGCTCTTTATGCACCGAGCTTGCTAAAGACACAGATGCATTACAGTCAAAATCGCGCGAGGTATTTGAGCTGCTTCGAGACTGGATGAGCAAGCAGTTTGAAGAAATCGGTTGTGCGGATGCTAACGATAAAGCAATGGACATGCTGTCGCGCATGCAGGGTATAGCGGTTATGGCTTGTGCTTTCAAGGACAGTGCCTATCTTCACCGCAGCGTCGGTGATATGAAAAACTGGGTCAATAGCCTGACCTTGAATTAAATCTGATCTAATGCGGCAGCAAATCCAGAGACATAACTATGGATACATCAATACAACATAATTATCTTGATGCTTTCAGAGGCAGATTCACCTCGCTGATGCGCTGGCATCAGCTGGATGAGTTCTGGGAAAATTTCAAACAGCAGGTGGATAATGGATGGTATATCTATCACGTCGGTGATGTGCCACCCGAGACCCCGGTAAATAAAGACAAGATGCTGGCGTTTATTGACGAGATTGACAGCTTGCTGCACACAGAGCATGACGAAGATTATTGCGGAATTGTTTATGCCGACGACAAGGAAGAACCTTCCTACATAAAAATATTCGACCCGAACAATCTTGGCGTTTCATGTGGGTACAGCGAGAAACCGCCATTACCCGGGTGGATACTGTCAAGAATCCCTCCTGTTGAACTTGAAGAAGCCTTATACCCGCCAGCCAGTCGCAGACGCTGGTGGCAGCGTGTATTCGAATAATATTTTTATACTGGCGAGTAGTAACAGCCAGGCTTAAAGCTTGTTGCTGGTATTATTTTGCTGGTTTTTGTTCGTACATTAATGTGTCTGCCTGGTTCAGCAGCGATTCCATCGAACTGTTCTTGTCGCACTTAACTTCCACAATGCCCTCACTGAATGAAATATCGTAGCCCCGTCCAGCTTCTTTATTATATGCATCTATGGATTTGCGGAACCGGGTAATAATTTCATTTGCAAATTTAATCGATGTATTGGTAAATAGTACGACGAACTCATCACCCCCAAGTCTTGCGAATATATCTGAATCACGAAATGTGTTTTTCATTTGATTGGCAAAAGCAATTAATGCCATGTCACCTTCTGCATGCCCGAATCTGTCATTGATCATCTTGAAATCATTTAAATCTATGAACGCCAGTGTTGCCTGCATGCCCTGGCGTGCACATAAGCTCAGGCTGTTCTGGGCAAGTGTTGTAAATCCTCTTCTGTTGGATATCCCGGTCAGTTCGTCAAGCGTAGCCAGTTGGAAGGCCGCAAGCTCGTGTTCGGCTAGTTGCGCCAGATCATAGAAGGCTTCAATGTCGTCTTCACTCAGGGATCTTGGCTCTCTGTCAATGATACAGAGTGTACCCAGGGGACTGCCATCATGGTGTTTAAGCGGGTAACCTGCATAGAAGCGAATATTTGGCTCATTTAACACCAGCGGATTGTCTGCAAAACGCGCATCACTGGCAGCGTCATTAACAATAAACAGGCCATTATCGAGGATTGCATGACCACAGAATGATATTTCCCGTGGCGTTTCACTGGCATCGAGACCATCACAAGACTTGAACCATTGCCGGTTCTCATCTACAAGACTTACTAGTGCTATTGGTACACCGAACATTCGCTTTGCCAGACGTGTCAATCTGTCAAAACGCTCCTCAGCCGGAGTATCAAGAATATTAAGTGAGTGAAGAGCTTTTATACGGGCATCTTCGTCTTGTGGTTTATCTGGTTTCTTCATTTAAGCTATATGTTTCTGTATTTAAACTATATGGATGTAAACCGATATTATTCTTTACCATAAGAATATTTTAACTGCATAAGAACTGTATTAATGCAGAGGTTCATGTTGTATCTGTTGTGGGGCACCATTAAGCATAGTTGACATTGTGATATGTACAATAATCATAAGGCTTTAATAATGGCTAAAAACATTAATGTTTATATGGTTTAAATATGAACAAGTGCGTGCTCTGCGTCCTTCGTGACCTTTGCATTCAATCGATCGATGTAACACTGGTGCTGTCGGACGCCCTGGTCACTTATCTCACCCAAGCCCAGCTGAACGGCAGCTTGCGGCCAGAAGCGGAAGATAGAAAAAGATCTTTTTCAACGCAGAGGCGCTAAGGCGCAAAGGCCGCAGAGAAATATATTGGCCTTTAAAACTATGAAATCACATTGGTTATTTATTTTTCTTTGCGTTCTTAGCGCCTTAGCGCCTCTGCGTTAAATAATATGTATATGCCTG
>CAZRKQ010000022.1:0-2065 GCA_964600755.1 uncultured Thiotrichaceae bacterium | reverse complement strand
AGGGACGAGTAACGAGGGGCGAGGAACAACTAGAAAATCCTTTGCGGTCTCTGCGTCTCTGCGGCCTTTGCGTTTTTTCCAAAACTGTTAATCAAAAGTCTTCCAGTTTCCACACATCATAGGCGGGTTCTTCGCACGGGTGGCTGTTTTTCATTATTTCATTTGTGTCTTTGGCGTTATTTGCGGACCAACCTGTAGTGAACATGCTTCATGGTGCGCACGGCGCACCCTACGGATTGAAGTCGCGAGGGACGAGTAACGAGGGGCGAGGAACAACTAGAAAATCCTTTGCGGTCTCTGCGTCTCTGCGGCCTTTGCGTTTTTTCCAAAACTGTTAATCATATGTCTTCCAGTTTCCACACGTCATAGGCGGGTTCTTCGTACGGGTGGCTGTTTTTCAGGGCGGCGACTGCGTCGCCAATGTAATCATCGGCACAGACCATTTCTATTCTGAGTTCTGCAACCGTCTCGATCCTGTCATGTTCCCCGATAAAGGGCGAACTGCCTTCAAGGGGTCTGAACTGGCCCTGGCCGAGGACTTGCCAGCAACAGCAGTCATAGTCGCCGATTTTGCCGGCGCCCGCTTCGAACATGGCCTGTTTCACCTGTTCTGCTGCGTCTTCCGGGACGAATACACATATTTTAAACATGGTTTGTTTTTTGGAAATGTCAGTAGATAGCGTACAATCTACACCTTTTTAAACAGACAGGAAAATCCCGACATGAGTGGTGGTATCCAACTATCCGGCGAACTGATTTCAGGCGTCAAAGATGTGCTCGTAAAACACGATGCGGCTGCAGATGATGACCTTATGAGCATGCAGTATCTGTCCGCCATCATTGGCTATGTGCTTGCCCACCAGACCAGTCCAGGCCTGGACAAGCGTGGTTTTCTCAATGATCTAAGCACGTTCATGGGACAGGTGCTTGAGCAGGTGGAAGCGGATATGAAGCCTCAGCAAGCCTCGCAGCAGGCCTTTGGTATCTGGAAACCGGGTGAGGGCTAGCGCCGTATATGGATATGGCTTTCTGGCTAGAGCGCTGGAGCAGGGGAGAAGCAGGTTTTCACCAGCAACACGTTAATCCTTACCTGGGTTATTACTACGGTGAACTGGGGCCGACCGCGGAAAAGCGGTCTGAATTGAGGGTATTTGTTCCACTCTGTGGCAAATCGATCGATCTGTGGTGGTTGCAGCAAAACGGCTATGATTCAGTCGGGGTTGAATGCAGTGAACTGGCTGTGCAACAGTTTTTTGATGAGCGGCAATTAGAGTACAGCAAGCGGCAGATGAATCAGCATGTCAGCTATAAAAGTGACAGGCTGGAGATCCTGCTGGGCGATTTTTTTACACTGCAGGCCGATGATATCGGCAACATTAGCGATATTTTTGATCGTGCTTCGCTGATTGCCCTGCCAATAGAAATGCGTGGGGAGTATGTGAATAAAATTACTGATTTACAACAAACAGGAACACGTACGCTATTGATTACCCTGACATACCCGCAAAATGAAATGGACGGCCCGCCTTTTTCGGTCAGCGAGGAAGAAGTCAACGAACTATACAGTGATAATTTCAGAATCGAGAAACTTGCGGCAAAAGATATCCTTGAAGATGAACCAAGATTCAAGCAGCGTGGTCTTACTCAATTAACTGAAACAGCCTATAAACTTACAAGATACAAATAATATGACAACACAAGTTGCAGAATCCTCACGCCCGGTACAAGGCCATGCACATCCGGCTTTTACCTGGATACGTTCTGAGCGCATAGAGTCACTCAACGTGACAGTCGAAGAATATCAGCATATCAAGACAGGCGCTTTGCACTACCATATCGACGCTGATAATAACGAGAATGTATTCCTGGTTGCTTTCAGAACCGTGCCCATGGATTCAACCGGCGTCGCGCACATACTGGAGCATACAGCCTTGTGTGGCAGTAAAAAATACCCGGTGCGTGATCCATTTTTCATGATGATCAGGCGATCACTGAATACTTTCATGAATGCATTCACCAGTAGTGACTGGACAGCATACCCGTTCTCCAGCCAGAACAGAAAAGA
>CAZRKQ010000021.1:0-21356 GCA_964600755.1 uncultured Thiotrichaceae bacterium | reverse complement strand
CGCTCGTGCTTCGCATGGCCGTAGGGCGGATTAGGCGCTAGCCGTAATCCGCCGGATGCAGTCGGTGCAATACGCTTCGCTATTGCACCCTACACGTTGTTTGACTGGAAAGTGCGATTCCTCCCCACGAAGCTTGCCGAGGCATTCGTCTTTGGTAGGGCCATAAAATATCAACCAATGGCCGACAGGGACGTCGGATTTAGTCCTGTTGAGCCCGGACGGCGAGTCAGGACGGCCCGTAGGCAAAGGTGAATGGCGAGGGGACCCGTAGGGCTAACTGGTCGGGTCGGCGTTCTTTTGGTTACTTTTCTTTCGCTGTTGACTAATTTGCCTGGAGCAACACGCACGCGTAGCAGCCCGAAGGGTGGAGCACAGGGATGTGCGGAATAACGAAAAGTAACTCGCCATCAGGGCGAAATAAAGTGTTGGTAAATACGAATAACTAAAGTGGCTATAAACCCTCTGTGTGCTCTGTGCCCTCTGTGGCAATACAACAAATAAACTTTGCGCCCTTGGCGTCTCCGCGCCTTTGCGTTGAATACATCCTGCAGAAGCCTGCGATCAGCCGAGATGCTCCAGCCGGATTCGTGCAACACTGCCTTCAATTTCTTCGAAATTCTCCACTTCAGCAATTGCTGCATTGATATTGCTTTCTACAACTTTTTGCGTAAGCAGCACCAGGTGCACCTTGTCGACACCTTCGGCCGGTTCTTTCTGTAGAACCGCTTCAAGGCTGATTTTGTGCTGTGCAAATACTTCGGATACCTCGGCGAGCACACCCGGCTTGTCCAGAGCAGTCATACGCAAGTAGCAGGCTGTTTCTACTTCTTCAATTGGCATTATTGGAATATCAGACATTGACTCCGTTTTAAAACCCAACAGCGGTACTTTATCCTCAGCATTGATATTGATTGTGCGAACGGTATCGATGATATCTGCAACAACTGCGGAGGCTGTCGGCTCTGCTCCAGCCCCTGCCCCGTAATATAGTGTCGGACCTACTGCATCCCCATGGACCAGCACGGCATTCATTACACCATCAACATTGGCGATCAGGCGCTTTTCCGGTATCAGTGTAGGGTGTACACGCAGCTCGATACCATGCCCGGTTTTACGAGTAATGCCGAGATGCTTGATACGATAGCCCAGCTCACCAGCGTAGTTCACGTCTTCAGGAGTAATTTTACTGATGCCTTCGGTATAGCACTTGTCAAATTGAAGCTCGATACCAAAAGCAAGCGACGCGAGTATCGTCAGCTTATGGGCTGCATCTATACCTTCAACATCAAAAGTAGGATCAGCCTCAGCATAACCAAGCGCCTGCGCCTCCTTGAGCACATCATCGAAATCACGGCCCTTGTCGCGCATTTCAGTCAGAATAAAATTACCCGTACCATTGATGATACCTGCAATCCATTCGATCCGGTTGGCCGCCAGCCCTTCCCGGACAGCCTTGATGATGGGTATACCACCGGCCACTGAAGCCTCGTATGCGACGTTAACACCTTTAGCCATGGCCGCCTGCATGATCTCCGGTCCGTGCGTCGCTATCAATGCCTTGTTCGCAGTAACCACGTGCTTGCCATTTTCAATAGCCTTCATCACGAGGTCCTTTGCCAGTGTATAGCCACCAATCAGCTCGACGACGATTTCTACATCCGGATCGTTGACAACCTCGAATGCATCTTCGGTCAACTTTACCTTGCTGGCATCCACAATCGTCTGATCGGCTATACCCAGGCCTGCGACATGCGTGAGTTCAATGTTGCGTCCAAGACGACGCTGAATCTCGTCAGCATTCCTGAGCAATACGGTGGCAGTACCACCACCAACTGTTCCCAGGCCCAGCAGGCCAACCTTTGCAGCTTCCAACGGGATCTCCACTATCAGGTTCAATAAAGCAGCGCATTCTACTGCATATCCCCACTGACGTATAATATGGCAATGAAATTCAGCGAAGACAAAATCGGCCATGGCTACTATGTCACCGGCTACGAAGAGGGTGCGATCCTGGTCAACGGTAGCCCCAGAAACACCAGTTTCATTATCTCGCTAGAAACATTGATCGATGACTGGGCGCCCACCCACATCGATGAACTGTGTACACAGCATATGCAGCCGCTACTGCAGCTGCAGCCGGAGCTGGTCCTGATCGGTACCGGTGAAACGCTGAAGTTTCCTGTAATAGAACACTATGCCTGCCTCATCCAGCACAATATTGGCGTCGAGATCATGGACAGCGCTGCTGCCTGCCGGACTTACAACATATTGCTGGGGGAAGGCAGGAAAGTGGCTGCAGGGATAATTCTAGGGGCGAGGGGGAAAGAGCAAGTGGCAAGGGACGAGTGAAAAGTGGCAAGGATACTCAGCAGCGGCTTCAGTCGTGAACAACAACTTCCTGTAATTAAAAAATAATTATTTCACCGCAGAGGCGCGGAGACGCAGAGGATAGAATTGTTGTAGGAGCGACTTTAGTCGCGAATCCTATCCATTCGCGACTAAAGTCGCCCCTACATAGCCCCATATTAATCTCTGCGTCTCCGCGCCTCTGCGGTAATACTCCCCCTTTTTAGCAGGCACAAAAAAAACCGGCCTGCAGGTGCAGGCCGGCTCAGAAGCATATTGCAGAAATGTAGCTAGTCTTCCTGGAACAGCCCGTAGGGCGGATTAGGCGTTAGCCGTAATCCGCCGGATGCAGTCGGTGCAATACGCTTCGCTATTGCACCCTACACCCTGTTTGACTGGAAAGTGGGATTTCCCCTTGAAGCTTGCCGAGGCATTCGGCTTTGGTAGGGCCATAAAATATCAACCAATGGCAGGCAGGACGCCTGATTTAGTCCTGTTGAGCCTGGACGGCGAATCAGGACGGCCCGTAGGCAAAGGCGAATGGTGAGGGGACCCGCAGGGCAAGCTGATTGGGGCGGCGTTCTTTTGGTTACTTTTCTTTCGCTGTTGACTAATTTGCCTGGAGCAACACGCACGCGTATCGCCCGAAGGGTGGAGCACAGGGATGTGCGCAATTCACGAAAAGTAACTCGCCATCAAGGCGAAATAAAATGTCAACAAACACAATAATGTTTGGTAATTCTAATATAAGTTTAAAACGCTATATCAAAACCTTCACCCAAAATATATTCTTCTACAGAACCTTTCGCGTTAAACTCACACCAAATTAGAATAATTAAATCCCCGGGAACATCATAAATGAACAAGATCACCATCGTTGGTGCAGGTCGTGTCGGTGAGTCAACTGCCCAATTCATCGCAGCAAAGGACATGTGCCGCGAGATTGCATTACTTGATATTAACAAGGGTGCGGCTGAAGGTGCTGCGCTTGATGTTCAGGAAGTTGCCCCCCTGTTTAAATACGATACCCGATTGCACGGTGGCAGCGATGGTTCACTGATGGCTGATTCTGATCTGGTTATTGTCACTGCCGGACTACCGCGCAAACCGGGCATGACACGAGAAGATCTTTTAACAAGTAACATCAATATCGCTGATGGCATTCTGGATAATGCAATTAAATATGCGCCTGACTGCCTGATGTTATTTGTTACCAACCCGGTTGATGTAATTACCTATTACGCATGGAAAAAAACCGGCTGGCCGCGTAATCGGATATTCGGCCAGGCAGGTGTGCTTGACTCAAGCCGAATGGCCAGCTTTATTGCAATGGAAACCGGCTATTCAACCCTGGACATAAACACCATGGTGCTGGGCGGCCACGGTGATACCATGGTTCCGATGCACCGCTATACTACTATTGCCGGCATCCCTATTACCAATTTTCTTGCCAAAGACAAGCTCGACGAGATTGTCGAGCGCACACGCCATGGCGGCGCAGAGATCCTTGCTTTACGTCAGAACAGCAGCGCATATGATGCACCAGCTGCCTCTGTTGCCGAAATGGTAGACGCAATCGTCAATGATCGTAAACGCATACTGCCCACTGTCAGCGTTCTCGAAGGAGAATACGGCCATGATGATATTGCTATCGGCGTCCCTACCATACTTGGAAAAAATGGCATGGAAGAAATAATATTACTGGATATGAACGATGAAGAAACAGCAATGTTTCACAATTCCGCAACCATTGTTCAAAAACAAATTGACTTACTTAAACAGATAAAGAACCTCTAATGTATGATGATTAAGAAACTGGCCATCAGCCTGTTAACCCTGTTTGCAGTTTCTATTGATAGCGCAACTGCAAACGATGCATTCAGCATCAAGAACATTGGTCTTGATCTGGCAAATGACCTGGCAGCTGAAGCCGTTAACGAATGCCGCAAAAAAGGCTACCAGGTCAGCGCCGTTGTAGTTGACCGCAACGGCTTATTACGCGTAGCTATGCGTGATGACCTGGCACCGCGCTTTACCCTGCAGATTTCAGAAGAAAAAGCCAATCTTGCTGTAATGGCCGGCACCAGCTCCAGTGATTTTCGTAACAGAAGAGATGATATAAGAGCTGAGATGAACCACCTGGATGACATAATCGTTATGGAAGGTGCACTTGAAATTATTGCCGGAGGTGCGCGCCTGGGGGCAATCGGCGTATCCGGTGCCCCAGGTGGTGATATCGACCAGGCCTGCGCACAAAAAGCACTGGACAAGTATGCAGAACGTCTAGAATTTATAGAATGATTTACTGACTATAGCGGAGTACTAACATGGCAAATGAAGGCTACCATGAACCAATAAATGAAATTTCTGATGAAACACGAGATATGCATCGTGCGATCACCTCCCTGATGGAAGAGCTTGAGGCAGTCGACTGGTACAACCAGCGAGTTGATGCATGCAAGGACAAGGAGCTTAAAGCCATCCTCGCACATAACCGCGATGAAGAAAAAGAGCATGCTGCAATGGTTCTGGAATGGATTCGCAGAAAAGATCCGGCATTTGACAAGGAATTAAAAGACTACCTGTTTACCGAGAAGCCTATTGCTCACGAATAGAATACATACACATTAAAGTCATATTTTTTCCGGATTACGATAGCGGCAAACATAGTCAGGTCTGAGTTTATGCGCAATAGCATGTAGTCAGCTCGAGTGAATACTGATGACAGGAATTACTGCCTCGAAACTCCCTGGTACTGACGTACAACACGACTCACGAACATGAGCACTGTTAGTGGCTTCCCTCCTATAGCAAACAAAAATGCAATCATTCTGATACTTGGGTCCATGCCAAGTATTAAATCCCTGCAAGACAATCAATATTATGCGCATCCACGTAACAGCTTCTGGTTCATCATGACAAGTTTGTTTGGAAACAAAACGGACCTGGCCTACAACGCAAGAAAAGCACTGCTATTAAACAACAGGGTGGCGCTATGGGATGTATTGAACACCTGCCAGCGCACAGGCAGCCTCGACTCATCAATAGACAACGAAACAACCATAGTTAACGATTTCAATGAGTTCTTTAACGCACACCCGTTAATAAAAACCGTTTACTTTAATGGCACGCGTGCGCAACAGGAATACAACAAGCAGGTTCTGCCCGCACTCGACAAAATATTTTTAAATATCAAGTATGTACGATTACCGTCAACCAGCCCGGCGATGGCAAGCCTCAATCGCGAACAGAAACTGCAGCAGTGGGAAGTTATCCTGCAGAATTTGTAACTGCCAGCAACAGGTTTTCAGCAGGAATTTCTCACCGCAGAGGCGCGGAGGCGCAGAGAGAATTAATAAAGACTTTTGGTGAACAGCCTGAGTTTTTTATGAATTACCAGTTACGATATAAAGTAAGCGGGTGGTTTTTAAAAGGAAATTATTTTTCTCTGCGCCTCCGCGCCTCTGCGGTTAATCAACCTATTTATAAGATGAATTGCTGTCGTTGCCTACTCGACAGGCAGTGAGTGGAACATGTCCCTGATAATTGGCTCGATTCGCTGCTTGCGCTCTTTTTCCTCCAGGGAAAAATCTACAGCGGCCTGAACGGCAGAACGCCAGATTACATCGCCCGTTTTATTATCAAACGCGTAGATCAGCAAGGTGCCTTTTTCATACAATGGATCGTCATCCGGTATTCTCATGTTACCCGGCACCAGGCCGTAACGACGGAGTATTGCTGTATCATCCAGCGATGATTCCAGTGCTGCGGTATAAGCAATCGTATAATCAGCAGCCGACTCAGACCCAACAAAGGCAAAACCCATGTCGGCAAGATTGGCCTTGATGTTCTTTTCAATAAGGTACTGAATGGTTGTACTATCCAGGCGTTCATCCTTGTACAGATTTATGGCCTTGGTGAGCCAGGCAAATTTTGCACCTTGCGAAATTTTTATACCCGGACTCGATACCGCAATGATAGAGGGATCAATTTTTACACTTCCCTGTTTTGACGGCTCTCCGCTAGATGTACACGCACTTGAGATCAGAACTGCCAACAGTAAATACACTATGCGCAAAGGACCTGAAAATCCAGATTTCAACACCATATTCAAGCCTCGTTACTGATTTATTTCCACGTATATCGATTGAATCGGGATATTACCCTATTTGCTATTTAACCGGACCAGTTTTCAATCATATAATGCTCGCTTACAAATCGAGATAGTATACAAAGCATGGAATCATTACTGATAACCATTGATTATCACGATCCGCTTATGCTGGCAGCAGCTTTTATTGCCGGGTTTGTGTTTTATCGTATTGGATTACCGCCATTGGTGGGTTTCCTTGCTGCAGGTTTTGCACTCGGCGCCATGGGAGCAGAGAACACACCGTTACTGAACGAACTGGCAGACCTCGGCGTCACCCTGCTGTTATTTACCATTGGATTGAAACTGCGAGTCAGCACCTTGTTCAAACCGGAAATCTGGGGCGTTGCCACGCTGCATATGCTGATAACAGTATTTGTGTTCGGCACTATCCTTGTTGGCCTTGGAACAACAGGCCTCGCCCTGTTTGCCGGGCTCGACCTGACAACAGCACTAATTGTGGCTTTTGCCCTTAGCTTCTCCAGCACTGTATTTGCCGTAAAAACACTGGAGTCTGCCGGTGAGTCAGGTTCACGCTTTGGCAGAATAGCAATCGGGGTGCTCATAGTTCAGGACATAGCTGCCGTCATTTTCCTGGCGGCCTCCAGTGGAAAACTGCCATCACCCTGGGCGCTCTCCTTACTTGCACTGTTACTCCTGCGCAAACCCATGTTGGCCTTATTGAAGAATTCCGGGCATGGCGAATTACAGATTTTAATCGGCTTCGTTCTAGCCCTGGGTGGTGCCCAGTTATTTGAACTGTTTAATCTCAAGGGCGACCTCGGTGCACTCTTCATTGGCGCCCTGATCGCCGGTCATCCTCGCACAGATGAACTGGCTAAAACCCTGCTTGGCTTCAAGGAGCTGTTCCTGGTGGCTTTTTTTCTTAATATCGGACTTGCGGGCCTGCCAACGGGCGAGATTTTTATCGCTGGCGTGATATTGCTATTGCTGGTACCGCTGAAAGTTGTGCTGTTTTTCTGGCTGTTTACCCGCTTCCGCCTCATGGCTACGACTGCAAACAGGGCATCACTGGCGTTGGCAAACTACAGTGAGTTTGGCCTGATCGTTGCTGCAATCGCTGTCAGTATTGGCTGGCTTCCCACTGAGTGGATGCTGGTAGATGCTGTCGCACTTTCACTTTCATTTGTATTCGCATCAGTCATCAATACCAATCCGAACCAGATATTTATCAACCTGAGGGGCTTGCTGAAGCGTTTTGAACAACCCGAGCGTTTAGCGGAAGATGCGCCTATCAATTTAGGCATTGCCAACATGATTGTATTTGGCATGGGGCGCGTAGGTACAGGTGTATATGATGCAATGAACGAACTCATGCCTGGTTCAGTGGTCGGTGTCGACTATGACAATGTTGTTGCTAAAAAACACAAGAAACACGGCAGGAATGTCATTACCGGCAATGCTACCGACCCGGAGTTCTGGGACCGCGTTATTATGTCAAAAAAAGTTGAGTATGTGCTTCTGGTCATGCATGATCACAATGCACAGGTGGCCACCATTCAACAAATCAAGGCACATGGTTTCATGGGAAAAATTGCTGCAACCGCTAAATACCCGGATGAGCTTGAGAAACTGAAAAAACTCGGTGTGGATGCAGCTTTCAATATCTATGCTGAAGCGGGTACTGGATTCGCCCTACTCACAAGTTCGGAGTTCGGCCTGATAAAAAATCAAAACGAAGATGATTAAACCGGCTCTTAGACTGCCTGTTATTCCTGTACTACAGAAGCGGATTGATTAGTTCGATAATTTGACAGCTCGCCTCGCAACCAATCAGAACTGGTTTGCTTCTTCCCGTTGCATGTAACCTGATACTTTTTGCCAGACATACTGCTCTCGGTCGCGGCATACTTGATGAAATCTTCGGTTTCACCAACGCGCGACTTGACATAGTTATATTTTCTTTCGATATGTGAGCGCGCTTCCTTAGAGTCGTAGACCGTACCGTTTCGTTCGAATTCGCAGCCGGAATTTTCTACATACAGCAATAGATACTGAATCTCATCCTGCATGCCAGCGAACACCGAAGGTGTTATCGACAGAAAAATAGCCGCTGTCATGGATCTAGCAATTATCGTCATCGAACTCTCCCTCAGCTAATTCGGCATTAACTACAACAGCCTCTTTCACCCGGAAACTAACACGCGTCGGGTTATGGTCTGATGATGTGACATGCCAGGTATCATGCTCAACCGGCTCAAGCCCACGGTAGAACACGTGGTCAAGCGCATTTCCAAAAACGATTGTCCTGTTATGGCTGGTATAGTCCAGCGACTCAAGCGCAAGGCGTTGTGCAAGATCATCGACAATTTGCATACGTTCTTCACTCCACGTATTGAAATCACCCGCTAATACCACCGGACCGTTGTGATGTTTCATAACATCATATAGTTTTTCGATCTGCTCTTTATAGACACCAACACCAAGAGTGAAGTTGATACCGTGAATATTGGCAACCAGCAGATTCTCATCCATACCTTCCACCGGGAAATAACTGATCAGGCTTGTTTTCGGGAACCTGATAAAAGGCTCAACTGTGCTCTGGCCGCAATTATTTAATGGCCTGACCCTCGACGCCGTCATTACACCGGTTGCTTTGTCCTGGTAATGAAAGGCGGTATTCAATGTCCAGTACTGGTGCTCGGTATCAAGCATTGATTTCAAATCATCGCCCAGATGCGCCTCCTGTATCATTACAACATCATGCCTGTAACTGTAACGCTTGAAATCAGTTGCCCAGTTGTCGCGCTGACCCTTGTATATATTCCAGTTCAATACCGAAATTCTTTCAGGATTCAAACCTGGTGTATTACTTTCTGTATTATAAAGACCATTCTGAACAAGCCTTTCCAGATCACAACTGTCTTCGCTCTCATCAGTATGAGTCTCAGGCGTGTTTTCGAATTTAGATTGCTGCGCAGCCGCAGTAACACAGCCAGCGAGAATCAGGGATAAAAGCAGGCTTGATAATAAAGAAATTAAGCGCATAGGTTTGTTCGTATTATTTTTGCGTAAATCTGAATATTTGAGCAGTAAACTCTAATATAGTTCAATTAAATCATTAGTTGTTAAGATGTGGTTCATGAGATTGGCATTCATCCCATGCTATTGTTTTTGCTATAGATATTATATTTCCACTGTTGTCTATTATATAAATATTCGTGCTATGAAATCATCACACGTTCATATATATTTCCGCTTGAAAGATGAATATGATCCATACTCAGTCCTGACCATGCTATTAACATAGGCAACAATGATGAGCCCAGAGAGCAACTCTCGATTTCCACTACAAATTACGATAAGCGCACTCTTTATCACCCTGTCCATTTCTCTCGGCGCCCTGCTCAGCATACAGAATTACAATAAAACATCGGATATCCTCCTCACATCTGCACAGCAAGTCTATGGCAGGCTTACAGAAGAACTGATTCTTGACATAAAGGGAACATATACACCTCTCTTCGGTGTATTGAGAATGTTAGCCATATCGCCGATAACGACAACGACAACACTTGAACAAAGACTGGATCATCTGCAAACCTTCAACATCGCGCTTGATAACAATCCGGCCGCCGCTAATTTGCAAATAGCTTATGCAAACGGGGATTACTTCATTGTGCGGCATCTCAACAGCAATGGCTTGAAACAGACTTTCAAGGCCCCGGGCAGTGCTGATTTAATGATCGACAATATCGAAACAGATCCGATGGGTAAACGCAAGTTAACCCGGCTGTTTTTCAACGAGCAGCTCGATATCATTGCGAGAGAGCCTGCTGCTGATACAGACTATGACCCTCGCCTGCGTAAATGGTATATCGAGGCAACACAGGAACCCGTCGGCACCAGCCCCTATCTGTTCTATTTTTCACGTCAAGTTGGAATCACTGCAAAAATAAAAGCAAAGCAGCCAGGCGTAGTCATAGCAACAGACATAACACTGGACAACCTCGCCGATACCATCAACAAGTACCAGATAACGCCTAATTCAGAATCAGTGCTTATTAATGCGGAAGGTCAGACTTTTGCATACAGGGACCCCGATAGAATAATCATCAAATCAAGCGATGATCAACTCAAACTTGCAGATCTGGATCAGCTCGGCAGTGATGTACTTACACATTTAAGCAAGGATATTAAGACAAAGGAGCAAGACCTCGATTTTGTATTTAAAGGCAATCAGTGGACCGGCAGTGCACGCATTATTGGCAAGCCGGGCGGGGTTGATCTGTTTGCCCTGATGCTATCGCCTGTTGATGAGTTACTGAGCGAAGCTGCCGACATAAGAACACAATCGTTTCTTGTAACAATTACCATAGTACTGCTTTTCATACCAATAATCTGGTACATCTCAAAAAGAATATCCAGCCCTTTATTCAAGCTGGCAAATGCCGCTTCATCTATTACACAATTTGAATTTGACACACCAATTGATACCAGCTCACATATCAAGGAAGTACATAAACTGTCAGTTACCATGGCTTTGATGCAATCCACCATCAACAGGTTTATCAAGCTTATAAACTCGTTAGCCAGCGAGCAGGATCTTGATGCACTACTGCACAGCATCAGCCATGAAACGATGATGATTAGTAATGCTGATGGAGTTCTGACCTATTTAATGAACGAAGAGGAAAACGGCCTTAATCCCGGCTTACTCTGCTCAAGTGATAACAGCTTTATAGACACAAAACAATTACCCCCGCTGTTAATGCCTCAAGTAGATGGCCTGATGGATCTTTTTACAAAGAACAGAAGCAGCGTAATTTGTATAGATGACTCCGCTAACGATGCATTTAAGCCACTGCTTGAGCTGTTCAATACTGATCACCTCACCATGATCGCGCTGCCGCTGACCAATAGAAACTATGAACATATTGGCCTGTTATGTCTTTTATTCAAACACGCAGAAGGATTGACTACTGAAAGCGAAAAAACCAGCCTGTCTTTTATTCAGGCCTTATCAGGATTTGCTGCCGTTACACTGGAGAGCCGGCAACTACTGCATATGCAGGAAGCTTTATTGAATTCATTTATAAAACTTATCGCTGGCGCAATTGATGCAAAATCGCCCTATACAGGCGGTCATTGCCAGCGCGTACCCGAAATAACTAAAATGCTTGCGCAGGCTGCGTGTGATTCAGATAATGAGCCCTTTGCTGATTTCAATCTATCCGATAAAGAATGGGAAGCTATCGAGATTGCCAGCTGGCTGCATGATTGCGGCAAAGTAACCACGCCTGAATATGTCGTAGACAAGGCCACCAAGCTGGAAACGATTTACGACCGCATTCATGAGGTTCGTATGCGCTTTGAAGTTCTCAAACGTGATGCAGAAATCGACTACTGGCAACAGCTGTCAAACGGAGGCGACAAGGAAGTACTTGAGAAAGAACTAAACAATACATTACAGCAATTCGATGATGACTTTGCCTTCATTGCAGAATGCAATGAAGGCGGGGAATTTATGAGCGACGATAAAATTGAACGCCTCAACCAGATAGCGCAGCGCACATGGAAACGCACACTGGATGACAGCATCGGAATTTCATGGGAAGAAGCCAATCGCAAGAACAGAAGTGAAAAACAGGCATTACCCGCAGAAGAAGAAGTGCTTTCCGATAAACCGGAGCACATTATCGAACGCGAAGAATACGAACGCATGCCTGAAGACAACCCCTGGGGATTCAAACTGGATGTCCCTGAAAACAAATATAACCGCGGCGAGTTATACAATCTCTCTGTAAGCAGAGGCACCCTCAGCGCAGAAGAACGCTACAAGATCAATGACCATATGACACAGACCATCATGATGCTGGAAAAGCTGCCATACCCGAAGCATTTACGTGATGTGCCGAAAATTGCCGGCGGCCACCATGAAACTATGGACGGCAAAGGCTATCCTAAACGACTCACGCGTGAAGATATGTCATTGACAGCACGCATGATGGCCATTGCTGATATATTCGAAGCACTCACCGCATCCGACCGCCCATACAAGAAAGCAAAAACATTATCTGAAGCAATTCGCATCATGAGCTTCATGAGAAATGATAACCACATTGATCCCGACCTGTTCGAGCTGTTTCTTACCAGTGGTATATACAAAAAGTATGGCGAGCGGTTCCTCGATGCTGATCAACTTGACGATGTGGACATTTCCACATATCTCAAATAACAGTGCACAAGGAAGTACAGAGCTATATAGATTCCATGCCGAAAGATCGCATTGACCGATTCATGTCAATTCACAAGTTGATTGTACAGATATATCCTGACGCTATTATAGACATGAGCTACAAGATGCCGACCTACAAGATTGGTAGCGGCTGGATCGCATTAGCCAATCAGAAAAACTATATCTCCCTTTACACCTGTGGCGCATCACATCTCGAATCATATAAAGACAAACACCCGCATCAAAAAACAGGAAAAGGCTGTATCAATTTCAGGAAAAGTGATGAAATCTTCCTTGATGACCTTGAAACTGTGATAATGCATGCAATTGAATCACCTAAATCCTGAATAAATAACTGAGTCATTGAAAATGATTAAACACGAATTTCTCGAAGATGACGGCATCCTTATCATTGAACCTGCAACTTCCCTGCACACAAGTGACTTTGATAAGATTTCTACCATTGTCGATCCTTATATCAAGGAAAATGGCAAACTGAATGGCCTGGTAATTCACGCCGAATCATTTCCCGGCTGGCAGGACTTTGCTTCCATGCTTGCACACATAAAATTTGTAAAAGATCATCATGCCCTGATCAGTAAAGTTGCGGCAGTTGCCGATGAAGGTATCATTGCCATACTGCCTGCGATAGCAGATCGTTTTGTCAAAGCGGATGTGAAGCACTTTGGTTCTGATGACCTGGATAATGCGATCGAGTGGATCAAACAGGATTAAGCTGAAACTGTACGGTTAACAGGTAATCTGCCTACACAATGGAACTGATCATCGCGGCACTCACGCTCGGTATGACTGCAGGACTGAAACCAGGTCCGCTGGGTATCTATGTTATTCACCAGACACTGCTGCATGGCGCCCGTTCGGGCCTGCTGGCAAGTTTTGCGCCCTTTGTGTCTGATGGCCCGATAATACTCGGCAGCTTCCTGCTGGTAAACACGTTCAAACAGTACGACATATTCATCACTTTTATTTCGGTACTGGGAGCACTCTATATCGCATTTATTGCAATCAAACTGATCATTGCCAGCCCCATACCTCAACAGCCGACCACGGCGCCCTCCAGTTTTCTCACAGCGGTCAAAATCAACCTGCTCAACCCGGCACCCTATATTTTCTGGAGTACGGTTGGCGGCACTTACCTGTTGCAAAATGATCTGGCGCACGCCGCAATGTTTGCAATTCTGTTTCTCGCTACACTATCAATCACCAAGTTCATTATGGCTTTGAGCATCAAAACACTCGGTGACAGGTTCAGTGACAGGCTGATTGCACATGTTTTGAAATTGCTCGCGATATTACTGCTGTTTTTTGCCCTCAGATTATTTATCAGCGCATTTACAACTGTATAAAAATTTAATTTATTATGCTTAACAGCATAATTACGATCGTTCGAGTGGTAGAATTTCTATCCGCATTGATCTACCCGGGAACAACCATGAATAAGATGATTCAATTTACAAGCCTTGCTTTCATTATATTGCTGACTGCATGCAGCACTGCACCAACCAAGGACATCAAGGTTGACGCCGAGGCAGATCCCAAGGCCAGTTTCTCTGGTTTCAAGACCTATGCCTGGCTGGCTGCTGCCCAGATCATGTTTGATCCGGAAGGTCAGTGGGAACCCCGCAATGTCGATCTCGATGCAGAAGTCCAGTTCATGATTAACAGCCAACTGCGCAAGCGCGGTATGTCAGAAGTCAGCTCCAACCCCGATATGTTTGTTGCCTATGCAGCCGGTGTCGATATGACCGCTCTTGACCTGAAACAGGATCCTGATACCAAGGAGAAGTTGATTGAAAACATACCCAGCGCTGCACTTATAGTCGCACTTATCGACGCTGAAACCGGTTTCGTTATCTGGCTCGGGGAAGCCGTTGGTGAAGTACAGCAGCAAGCTGACGAAGCAACCGTGCGTGCACGAATTGATTATGCAATCAAGGAAATGTTCAGTAAGCTACCGAAGAACTGATTACATAAAAACAACTCATTCAAATCTGTATATATAGAGGTGTTCTAATGAAAACAGCATACAGAAGCCTGCTGGCCTGCACTTTCCTGCCACTGCTTTTGACTGCATGCAGCGAGGAGGCACCTCTACCCCCGCCGGAGTCACGTCCAGTAAAGACTATGCTGGTCGGTGGCGTGACTGCCGGTGATTTCAGGCAGTTTACCGGTATCGTCGATGCTATTCAAAAAGCAGACCTGTCATTCAGGATTCAGGGCAAGATCAATCAGATCCTGGTGAAAGAAGGTGACATGGTAGAAAAGGGTCAGGTTCTTGCAAAGCTTGATCCTACCGATTACCAGATCGTACTGAACGATCGCAAGGCAAGCTATGCAACTGCCACCGCCAATTATGATCGCGCCAAGCAACTGGTTGCAAAAGACGCAATTTCAAAAGCCGATCATGACCAGATCAGGGCCGAGTACCATACCGCCAAGGCCAGCCTGAATGCTGCAGAACAGGATCTGATCTACACCACGCTGAAAGCAACATTTCCCGGCTACGTCGCCAGGCGCCACGTGGAGAATTTCGAGGAAGTCAGAAGAAAACAGAAAGTGTTCACTTTGCAGGATATTACCGAGCTCGAAATCGATATCGATGTGCCAGAAACCATCATGATTCAGCTACGCAGAGCTATTGAACCGGGCAAGATCACCAAACCCACACGGGAAATCTATGCCGTTTTTGACCAGATCAAGGATGAGAAATTTCCACTGAGCATAAAAGAGTTCACGACCAAGGCAGACCCAAACACACGCACGTTCAAGGCAACGCTGAAAATGGAGCATCCTGAGAACTACAACATCCTGCCTGGCATGACAGCAACCGTGTTTGCAGAAATCTTTACCAGTGAAGATTCTGACAGCATGTCTGTTCTTCTTCCCGTGTCTGCCGTTGTATCTGACACTGGTAAAAATCCCAGGGTATGGATTGTTGATGAAAAAACCATGACAGTCAGCTCAAAGCCGGTCACAGCTGGCACGATGTCATTGAACAGTATCGCGGTGACCGGGGTGGAGTTAGGCGATCGCGTTGTCACTACCGGTGCTGCTTTCATGCGCGAAGGCATGAAGGTCACGCTGATGCAGACCGGTGAGCAACCAAGTGACCAACCATAACCGCTAGCGCAGGGAGCCCAACATGAACATCGGTGAATATTCCGTCACCAACAAGGTCACCACCTGGCTGCTGGTGATCCTGGCGCTTGCCGGCGGTCTAACTGCGTTGCAGGACATCAGTCGCCTGGAAGACCCGGAATTCACCATCAAGGATGCCAAGGTCTACACTTTTTATCCTGGTGCCACGCCCGAAGAAGTCGAACGCGAAGTCACCTATCACATCGAAAATGCGATCCAGGAGCTGTCACAGCTGTGGCGCGTCGAATCGATATCCCAGGCAGGTTTTTCTGAAGTAACCGTCAAGATCAAGAAAAAATTCAAAAAGCATGATTTCCCCCAGATATGGGACGAGGTACGACGCAAGGTCAATGATGTGCAGAAAAAACTGCCGCCTGGCTCCAAGACATCCATTGTCTACGATGACTTTGGTGACGTTTTCGGGCTGTTTTATGCCCTCACTGGCGATGGCTATACCTACCGCGAACTCAAGGATTTTGCCGACTTACTGAAGGAGCAGTTGTTGCTGGTACCCGGTGTCCGCAAGATCGTGATCGACGGCGACCAGCAGGAAGTCGTTTACCTGGAAATGAACCGCTCGACCATGGCCAAGCTTGGCCTCTCCGGGCCGGAATTAAAGAATATTCTCCAGTCACAAAACCTGGTGTCCGACTCAGGCAATGTCCGCGTTGGTGATGAATACATCCGCTTCAATCCGACCGGCTACTTCACCTCAGCACAACAGATCGGTGACCTGATTATCAGTGGCAAAGAGGGCAGCCTGGTCAAGCTGAAAGACATCGCCACCGTGCGCCGCAGCTACGAAGAGATCCCGCAACAGTTTATTTACTATAACGGCAAGCCTGCACTTACCATCGGTATTTCTTTCCTGCCCGGCGAAAACGTGGTCGCTGTCGGCGAACGCCTGGACAAGCGTTTGCATGAACTGCTTTCGTCTACACCGGCCGGTATGAAGCTGAGCGCGATCTACGATCAGCCCAAAATCGTGGATGAATCGGTGACTGGCTTTGTCAAAAACGTGATCGCAGCCCTGGTCATCGTGGTGGTGGTATTACTGTTTTTCATGGGCCTGACAACCGGCCTGATTATTGGTGCCGTACTGCTGATAACCGTACTTGCCACCGTCTGGTTTATGAACGCCTTTGGCATTGATATGCAGCGCATCTCGCTGGGCGCACTGATCATTGCTCTCGGTATGCTGGTCGACAATGCCATCGTGGTTGCCGAAGGCATGCTGGTAAAAATCAAGGGTGGAGAAGACCCGCTCGCAGCAGCACGTGACACCGTCGCTTCAACCATGTGGCCCCTGCTTGGTGGCACGATTGTCGGCATCCTTGCCTTTGCTGCCATCGGCCTGTCCGAGGACGCAACCGGTGAATTCGCCAACTCGCTGTTCTGGGTAATCCTGATCTCGCTGCTACTGTCCTGGTTTACTGCGGTAACGATGACACCCATGTTCTGCGCCCTATTCATCAAACCTGATAAATCTGGAGACGAAAAAGCTGATCCTTACGGAGGTTTTCTGTTCCGCAAATACCGTGGCTTCCTGCATGTCTCCATCAGGTTCCGTTGGATAACAATGGCGGTCGTGATTGCCGTGTTTGTGTCTTCAATCATTGGATTTGGTTATGTTAAACACAGCTTCTTCCCGGATTCGAATACACCGATATTCTTTTTCGACATGTGGAATGTCGAGGGCACCGACATTCGCAGAACGCGAGATGATGTCGTCAAGATAGAAAAATACCTGCACACGCTGGACGGCGTCGTCAGCACGACATCATTTATTGGCGGTCCGGCTTCACGTTTCACCCTGGTGTACACACCGGAGTCACCCAGCAGCAGCTACGGCCAGATCATCATCACCACCGAAACACTCGAGGACATCCCTCGTATTGAAAAACTGTTGCAGCAGTACACCGCCGTTGAATTCCCGAATGCCGAGCCCAAAACCAAGCCGCTGCGTATCGGCCCGGGAAGGGATGCCAAGATCGAAGCACGTATCAGTGGACCGGATCCCGTGGTACTGCGCCAGTACTCGGAAAAGATACAGGCAATCATGCATGCTGATGCAATGGCCAAGGATGTCCGTGACGACTGGCGCCAGCCTGTGAAAGTCATCAGGCCGGTATTCAATGAACAGGTCGCGCGCCAGATCGGCATGACCCGCGATGACCTTAGCGCAGCATTGAAGACTGCCTTTGACGGTATTGAGGTCGGGCTCTATCGCGATGGCATCCGCTTGCTGCCGATCAAACTATGGCCACCCGAAGCTGAACGCAATAATGTTGCATCCCTGCGCGACATACCGGTTTCCAGTCCATTACTGGATTTCACGGTGCCCGTAGGGCAGATTGTCGCACGCTGGGACAAGGTCTGGGATGATGCAAAAATCCGCAAGCGCAACCGGATTTACACGATTACTCCATCGTGCAACCCGCACGCAGGCCTGGCCTCACCATTATTGGACCGCCTGCGCCCACAGATCGAGGAGATCCCATTACCGCCGGGTTATTTCCTCGAATGGGGTGGCGAATGGGAAGACTCACGCGATGCCAACGAGGCGATCGCGACATCATTACCGATGGGCTTTCTGACCATGATCATCGTCGTCATCCTGCTGTTCGCCAAAGTCCGCCAGCCCCTGATCATCTGGCTGACCGTACCACTGGCGATTATCGGTATTACCGTGGGCCTGTTATCGATGAATGTCGCCTTTGGCTTCATGGGCCTGCTTGGCGCCCTCAGCCTCACCGGTCTGTTGATCAAGAATGCCATCGTGCTGATCGAAGAAATCGATGTGCAGAGCGGTTCGGGCAAGGAGCCCTACCAGGCAATCCTCGATTCCGCCGTGTCTCGTATGCGGCCGGTGCTGATGGCAGCCAGCACCACCATTCTCGGCATGGTGCCATTGTTGACCGACGTGTTCTTCAAAGACATGGCCGTGGTCATCATGTTCGGCCTCGGCTTCGCCTCCATACTCACCCTGGTCGTTGTGCCGGTGCTGTATGCCATCTTCTTCAAGGTCAAAACAAACGAGCAGGCTGTTTAGTATTCAACGCAACGGTTATCAACGCAAAGGCGCTAAGACGCCAAGATCGCAGAGAAATAATTTAAACATTTGTTTACCGCAGAGACGCTGAGGCGCAGAGATTGTTTATTTGTGTAGGGGCGGCTTTAGCCGCTCCTATAAACACAATAAAGCCCTCTGCGCCTCAGCGTCTCTGCGGTTTTATAATATTTTGACTTTGCGTCTTCGCGCCTTTGCGTTAAAAAGAATTTTTTTAATTTATATCTAGAGAAAATCCGGTCGCAGCATGTAGGCCAGGCGCCACTTGTCATCAGTTTTTTCCAGGCAAAACAATGTCCCTGGAAGGGAGGCAAATTCTGCATTTGTTTCACCTGTTAACAAAGTTGAGCATAACCGTGACACAAAAGGCATGTGACTGGCAATCAGAACGTTTTCACCCATTTGCTCGATATCATTGACGATCACCGCTGGATCATCATTGGGATTGAGGCCATCGGCCCGTACAGGCTCGACTTCTGGTGAGATTGTCTCTGCAATAAGACTGGCAGATTGTTCCGCACGCAGCTTACCGCTGTGAAATATTTTCCCCAGTTCGACAGCCATGTTTTGCATGTGCATGGCAAGAATTCGAATATCACGAATACCTCGCTCTGATAAAGGGCGATCCGGGTCGATTTCTTCAGGCACAGCATTGCCGTGCTGTAGTACGTATAAATACAATTTATTCAAACAGCTTGATTAGAAATAAATATTTTCTTCTTGCCACCAGATTTCGCCTTCAGCCAGTTCACCACCAATATCGGACTGACGGCGTGGTGCGCCGCTTCGGCAATCATAACTTGTACGCTGAAGACGTTCCGGATTTCGACGGTCAGGTGTTACACGCCTGTCTCGCCAGTGTTTTCTGCGCTCTACTTTTTTGTCGCTTTTGCTTTTATTGTGATGCAACATAGTCGCGTATCCCCGTTTGGGTGGAAATAAAACCACGCCTACTAGTGCACACCCGCAAACACAGGTTGTCAAGGAATTACCGATTGAAGATTTTTATCAGCGTTTAGATTTTCAAAGCAAACGAAAAGATGTCGGGCAGCCGGCTTGGCCGGCTGCCCAGAGTATTGGGTGGCTTGACCAGCAACCCTAGTGTTTTACTGGATCTACCGCTGCTGTTTCAAGACGATCATTCAGCACCATGTAATCACCACCGGTTTTAAACCTGACAATGGAAAATCCATGATTACTGACACGCTTGATCTCAACAACTTGCCCTGTACTTTTTATCCTGGCTTTAGCACCCTGTTGTAGGTTTTTTATATCCATGTTTTCGCTCCAGACATTATTATTATTATTGAGTGGGCAATCACCCTGAGTGATTTATAGCACATAACTACAAAATATTTTAGGTTAATTCCCTAAGCTATTGATTGTTTTTTGTAATCATATGTATATTCTGTCTCCATTGCGGATCCGGCTGGTCTTTTTGCAGGAAAATACTGCGACCAACCTCATTTTCATACCATCCGGAATCAGACATATTTGGCTCATGCTCATAGGCCCACCAGCTACCATCGGCATCCTGCCCTATCCAGCGCACCCAGTCCAGTAATTGGCTACAATCAGGTAACATTTTTCTCTCCAGGGATACAGTAAATCAATTATGGGACGTTATCGCCCACCTCAACCCGCTTCATCCAAATATATAACACCTGAGGGAAAACAACGACTTGTGGAAGAAGTGGATAAGCTGTGGAAAAAAAGACGGCCCGAAGTCACCAAAGCCCTGGCAGCGGCGGCGGCCGAGGGCGACCGCTCTGAGAACGCTGAATACATCTACCGGAAAAAAGAATTACGCGAAATCGATGCACGGGTACGCTATTTACGCAAACGACTGGATGGCATCGTTGTCGTTGACCGCGTCCCCGACGATCAGAACAAGGTATTTTTTGGCGCCTGGGTCCGACTCGAGGACACAACGGGCAAGGAATACATATATAGAATAATCGGACCTGATGAGCTTGAGCCGTCGCTCGGCTATATCAGCATGGATTCGCCCATGGGCAAGGCCCTGCTAGGAAAATCGCTGGATGACGAATTCACCCTGAGACTGCCGGAAGGTGAAGCTGAATACGTGATCACCGAGGTCAGCTACGACAGAATCGAATAAACATGCAGGGTAATGAACGCAAAGTACGCGGAGACAAAAAGAACGCAGAGAAAGATTTTAGCCCGCATTTCTCACCAGGCGGCGTAGGACACAGGTAAGGCATTGGTCCTTTGGAAAAAACATGGATGATCAAAAATACAGAGTGTTATCCAAGCATGCCTATCACGGTTCAGGCTAGTCTTCGTGTCCGTAAGCTTGCTCTTCACTCAAACCGTAGCTATTGCTACGCTTTTCGCTCCAGAGCGGCGCCTACGAACACCAGCCCGTCTGTCTCACCAGGGGGCGAGATGATCACGCAGAGATTTGGATT
>CAZRKQ010000020.1:0-3639 GCA_964600755.1 uncultured Thiotrichaceae bacterium | reverse complement strand
CGTTTGGCCTGGCGTGGAATACTACGGTATTGGCACCACTCGCAGATAATAGGTCCAGCAATACGATTCGCTAGTAATTTGTCGTGAAAACGCACCGAGCTGCGTGCAAAACAAAAGGCAGCCAGCAGTATAAATGGCGTTGTTGGCAGTACCGGCAGTACTGCGCCTAGTATACCCATCAATAATGCAGTAAACCCAGCGCTAATATACAACCCGCGCACAAGCGGAGAATCATGTATGCACAGCAGATCAACTGCCTGCGCTTCCTGCGTTTGATCAGGAAAATTATGACGTATTTTTTCGTTTGGATGCGTGTGCATAATAAATATATCAACGGTGTCCGGTCTCCGTTATAGGTACACTAACAACATAGGCCGTAGTTCAGTCTCATAGAGCGTCTGGGAAGCTGGTTTGAGAAAACAGTGCTTGAAGAACCTTAACACCTGGCGACTCACCTTGGAGGTGTAACGGAATACCGGTGTACTCCAATCTGGACGGTCGGTTCCGTCGTGCTCCGACGTTTGCCGCCGGTCTTGTTTTCGTAAGGCTTTTTCGTCTTCAATCCCGTATTGGCCCATCTTGCGATACAGCAGCATGGCCACGAGGATGGAGGTGATAATGGCCAGGCGGATCTGACTGTCGATGGCCACGACACTGGCGCCCCAAGCCTTGGTCTGGCTAAAGTCGTTTTTCCAGGTGTCGAAACATTTTTCCTCATCCCAGCGCCGTGCGTACAGGAAAGCAATAATGCCAGGTTCGAGATCGAACTCGTTGGTCAGAAATTCCACCAGACGCCCGCGCCGGGTGCGGAAAGTGATCAGCCGCCAGAACTCACGGGAACTGCCCAAGGTGATGCGCAGGTCCTTCACGACGCCTTCATTGACTTGCGTATCGGCTACCAGCAGGTCTTCGGTGAAGTCGATGCGCAAGCTCTTTTTCATGCGGGTGATCATCGTCACGCTCAAGCGTTTTTTCTTCTGATCCCAGAAGCGGGCGTCGATAAAGGCGCGATCGACCAGCCACAGCGCCTTTTTGTGCCGTGTCATGGCCTTCTCGTTGGCGTCATAGTCGCGCAGCAAGGCTGTCTCGTGGCGATTACGCGTATCGACGTAAACATCGGCAGGGCAGCCTAGGCGCACATCGTAGAAGCTCAGCAACGCATGGCCTTTTGGGTTGTCTTCACCACCCTGGCGGGGTGTGCAACGCCCATAGTGGGCACTCTCTTTCTGGTACGTGCCGTCGGTCGCATACACCGGGCGTCCATCCAATGCCGAAAAGCCCGCCAGCCGATCCGGTAGTACCGCTCGGGCCTCCTCCAGCAATGGCCCCGTAATCGCCTCCAGCACACCGCGGCGGCGGCGCGAGGTTAGTGCATCCGACCAGGTCGAGCGGGCCAATGGCGCCCCCATCCCCTCAGCCGGGTTCAGGTGCAACAACGATTGCACCTGCTCGCGCAGCGTGCCCATGCCCCGCAGATGGCGTAGCACCCCCAGGGCGATGAAATCCAACATACTCAGCACCTGTGCGTTGCCATCGGAATTACGGATACCCAGCAGTACACCGGATACGGGTGCCAGCAATTCACCGAGGACGGTATTATTCGTGAGATGGTTCATTAATGCAGTCAATCGTTCGCTAATCACAGTGGTATCCGATAAGTTATTGTATTTGCAACATATATCGCAACCACCCTAATTAACCTTTGTCAAGTGTTTTTTGCATAATTTTGAAATTATTTTGCCGATTCAATGTCGCGCTTATAGAGCCATTCAATTACCACTGGAGCATTTTTCATTCAATGCTGTTTGCAGGACTTTCCCCGGTATTATGTGCCGCTTCGTATCGAATATGTTAGTCTTTGATCAACATGACACCGGACACCGTTGGTTTCGGAGTTCATTTTCACCTGGTATCAAGCCATGTTATATTGATTTACAATGCTTCGAGCCTTAGTGTTTTGGGATCAAGTTGCAGGGATTGCACAAAAAAGCATTTTATGTGCGCATCAATGGTTTCTTGCACCAAAGTAACTGCATCACCCAATACAGTTTTCATTTCATCCAGCGCGCCGCTGATGATGGCACGAAACACCTTCCACAATTTGCTGATAAAGGCTATTTCGGTACTATTATTGCAAAACTGCAGCCGCATTTGTGCGACATTGGTACCGTTTTGTATTTGTTTGGCAATCACGAGCATACAGAATCGAATTGCTGTTAAATGAATGGAGGCGATATAAGCGGCATAGTGATTGCTTTGTTCTTTTAGCAAACCAAGGTGTTGTTTGGCTTCTTTGAAATAAACCTCAATTGCCCAGCGCATAGCATACAATTGTAAGATATCAGTTGCGGACAAGGCGGTATCAGTGCATAAGAATATCGCCCAGTCATGTTTTCCGGCTTGAGTTTTGGTTTGTTCAACTGCGCCACGGACGAACAATAAGCGAACATTAGTCCACTGTTCGAGCATATCAGCACTTTTCGCTAGATTGAGTTCAACGTCCAGGGTTTTAGCCTGATATGCCTGTCCTGGAATGGTCTGCCATTTTTTACGCACACAGTGCCGATAAAGTGCCTTGACATCCATCTCCTGCTTCACCACGTTACCATCAACATATTCGCTCACACGATATTTCGTTTTGTTCTTCTTCATTCTAAGAATGGCAACCAATGCGGCTTCCTGGCTCAGGCGAATCATTGCCTTGCTGCCAAACCATGCGTCGGCTAGCAGATAGTCAGCCTGTATTCCGCTTCTCAAGCTGCGATGAATCATGCTGGCAGCCATCTCCGGCTTGGTCTGGCTTTGCGCAATACGATAGCGCTTCGCTACCGTGCTGCGCCCATCATGGAATGGCTGCGGTAAAAACTGCGCCTTCGATTGACTGATAAATAATTCACTGTCCAGCGGCACAAAACCTTCTTCGCCAGCCAGGCCCAGTGTCAGCATCTGTTGTCCCATAACATGCCTTCCCGAAGTATGATCAAAATGGCAAGATACCCCCGGCATCCTGCGACCAAACCGCCGCACGATAGTGTCGTCTAAAACAAAAGCCTTTTTGTCCGTTGATTGAAATGCTTGTACCGCCTTGTGGGCAATATGTTCATGATGTTTGCGCCAATTCAAGTCCTCCCGATTCATCGTGTCGTAAAGCACATCCTTGCCCATTCCTTGCAAGTCTTCCCGTGCAAACATGCCAATGGATTCTTTTTTTAGCCACAACCACAACGATAGTGCGTAAACTACTTTATGTATCGAGGTGCCCGATCGCTTGGTAAACCCTGAACGACTCAGCATGGTTTTAACACCCATTCGTCGCCAAAGTTCGCTGAATACATTCTCAGCCGAAAAACCTTCTTCCTTCAAAAGGTCTATCGTCAAAGCTGGCAAAACGGTAGTTTTTGTGTCACGATTCATGAGCGCTCCTCTAGGATTGGTTTCTTGTCAAAACAACCAATATTATACCCTATTGGGGCGCACTTATCATTGATTATCAATTAGTTAATGATATTTTTGAACTCCGAAACTTTAGTTATAAAGAATAGATCTACCATCTTTTGATAACAATGAATCTTCTCGCCACTCATAATTGTTTTCGCCGTCAACTGCATACGTATATCAGAATATCAAACTGAAACCTGA
>CAZRKQ010000019.1:0-75715 GCA_964600755.1 uncultured Thiotrichaceae bacterium | reverse complement strand
AAACGGTTTCTACTTTACCTGACTGTGCGGCCTTCCACGCCAGCGCATGTTCCCGGCCACCACCGCCTACGATTAATACATTCATTATTTACAATCCAATTTTTTAACGCAAAGACGCGAAGACGCCAAGTTCGCAAAGATCATATTGCTGTTTGTTGAATTAAAATTACAATATCGGTTAGGAAAAACGTATTTTCTCTTTTAAAACAATAAAAAACCTTTGCGCTCTTTGCGTCTTCGCGCCTTTGCGTTAAAAGTTTTTAGTGTCTGAAATGCCGCATGCCGGTGAATACCATGGCCATGCCATGTTCATTGGCGGCAGCGATTACTTCTTCATCTCGCATCGACCCGCCGGGTTGTATCACTGCAACGATGCCTGCATCATGCGCAGCATCAATACCGTCGCGGAATGGGAAGAAAGCATCAGAGGCCATTACCGAGCCGTTGACTTCGAGGCCGGCATGTTCTGCCTTGATACCGGCAATTCGTGCACTGTTGATGCGGCTCATCTGGCCGGCGCCGACACCGATTGTCATATTATTTTTAGCGTAAACAATAGCATTCGATTTGACGAACTTGGCGACTCGCCAGCTGAACAGGAGGTCATCCATTTCTTCATCGGTGGGCTTACGTTCACTGACAATATTGAGTTCCTGATGGAGTGCGAGATCGGCATCCTGTACCAACAGGCCGCCGTTAACACGTTTAAAATCCAGTCGGGCCGCGGGCGCATTCCAGGATCCACACTCAAGCAAACGTACATTTTTCTTCTCAGCGACGGCATTGATAGCGTCGTCGCTAAGCTTCGGCGCAATGATGACTTCAACAAACTGGCGATCGACAATAGCTTTGGCCGTTTCACCATCAAGCTCACGGTTGAATGCGATGATGCCACCGAAGGCTGACTCGGGGTCGGTGCTGTAAGCACGATCATAGGCTTCCAGCAGGGTGCCGTAAAAAGCGACGCCGCAGGGATTTGCATGTTTGACGATGACGCACGCAGGCGCCTCGAACTGCTTGACACATTCCAGTGCCGCATCGGTATCGCCGATGTTATTGAATGAGAGTTCCTTGCCCTGAATTTGTCTGGCCGTGGCTATGCAGGCTTCAGCCGGGGATTTTTCTGTGTAAAAAGCCGCTCCCTGGTGCGGATTTTCACCGTAGCGCATTTCCTGTGCCTTGTGGAACTGTAAATTAATTGTGCGCGGCAGATCGTCTTTGCTGCCGTCGGTCTTGATGCGGCCAAGATAATTGGCGATGGCGCCATCATAATTGGACGTATGTTCGAATGCTTTTATCGCGAGGTCGAAGCGTGTTTGCTTACTGACACTGCCCTCCTTGGTGTTGATTTCATCCAGTACGCGGCCGTAATCAACAGGGTCAACAACAATGGTGACAAAGGCATTGTTTTTAGCCGTGGCACGTACCATGGCCGGGCCGCCAATATCGATGTTCTCGATAGCATCTTCAAGACTGCAGTTCTCATCAGCAACGGTTGCCTCGAAAGGGTAGAGGTTGACTACTACCAGGTCGATGGGTGTAATGTCATTATCTTTCATTACACCATCGTCAAGTCCTCTGCGCCCGAGAATACCGCCATGGATCTTGGGATGCAGCGTCTTCACGCGACCGCCCATGATTTCCGGGAAGCCGGTATGCTTGGAAACTTCGGTAACCGGAATAAAATTCTCGATCAATAATTTGGCAGTGCCGCCGGTTGAAAGAATATCTATACCCTTGTCATGCAGGGACTTGGCAAATTCTACGATTCCGGTTTTGTCAGAGACGCTGATGAGTGCACGCCGCACAGGTCGGTTTTGAGGGTTGAGCATGGCTTGTTCTTATGGCTGTAAAAGCCGCGCATTATACCCAAGAATCGCACATGATGGTTAGGTGTGATGGATGACGCGTATTTGTTGATGATCCTGAATAAAGCTGAATTAGCAATAACTTATGGGGATTTCTATTGATTATTTATTTCTGCCACCAACAGCGAAATTGACTGATTGTTTTTCCTGGCACCTAGTAACCAGTTCCTGGTACCTGTTATTTATGCAAATTATATGTGCGTAATTTTTTTCGCAAGGTACCTCGGTTCAATCCAAGATACTCTGCGGCCTTGGACTGGTTGCCCTTGGTGTGCTCAAGAATCGCCTCGAGTAACGGTTGCTCAACCTGTCTTAACACCAGGTCGTACATATCATGCGGCTGGGTGCCATCCAGTTCATACAGATAGCGTCGAATGGAGTGTTTTACGGCATTGTAGAGTTGCGTAATACCCTGATTATCATCTTTGTTGATAATCGTATCTCCGATAGCGTGGACGTTGTCGCTCATGCCGCCAGTAATCCTCCTGTTGAATTGCTAAAGAATTCATTCACAAGTTCGAGTTGATCTTTTGTCGATTCAACCCGGTTTACATGTTGTTTGAACACATCTGTATTAGGGTGATGTTTGCAGTACCAGCCAATATGTTTGCGTGCAATACGAACACCCGTATAACTACCATAAAAATCATACAGGTTTTCGAGGTGATTAATCAACACATTCTGGACCTCATCTAGCGATGGTGGCGCTAATATTTTCCCGGTTTTCAGGAAATGGCTAATCTCCCTGAATATCCACGGATTACCCTGAGCGGCCCGTCCGATCATGATGCCATCCGCGCCAGTAAGCTTTAAAACTTCGGCGGCCCTGTAAGGGCTGTCTATGTCGCCATTGGCAATCACGGGTATATTGACGCTCGATTTAACTGCCTTGATGGTTTCGTATTCAGCTTTTCCTCTATAGGCGCAGGCGCGAGTACGACCATGCACCGCCAGTGCCTGTATACCTGTAGACGCAGCAATACGTGCAATATTCACTGCATTTTTATTTTCAGCATCCCAGCCGGTACGGATTTTTAAAGTTACCGGGACATCAACAGCTTTAACCACGGTATCGAGAATATTACCAACCAGTGATTCGTCTTTCATCAGCGCCGAGCCCGCCATGACATTACACACTTTTTTGGCAGGACAGCCCATATTGATATCGATGATTTGTGCACCTCGATCAACATTGAATTTTGCTGCTGCGGCCATTTGCAGAGGGTCTGTGCCGGCTATTTGTACACTGCGTGGTTGCTGTTCGCCTGAATGGTCCAGGCGCAGCCGGGTTTTGCGCGTATGCCACAGTTGCTTGTTTGACGTCACCATCTCGGTCACGGCCAGGCCAGCGCCCATGTGCATGCACAGGCCGCGGAAGGGCCGGTCTGTGACGCCAGCCATCGGAGCCAGTATTAGCTGATTCGGTAATTGGTGGGGGCCGATTTTCATGCGTGCATTCTAATTCATGCTGAATTAATGGAAGCTGAACTCGTAGGTAATGGCTTCTTTGCCAGGGTCCATGATTTCAAGTCCAAATGTGATCGGATTGCCGGATTGAAGCAGGCTTAATTGTTCGTTCGTAATTTGCATATATTCTTCAGCTAAGAATCGGCGGGATGCAACCAGTTCTCCTCTAACATTTGAGAAATCAATTTGTACATCGGGGTAAGGCTGTGCGTAGGATGCGTGGTTGACCAGGGTCGTGCTGATCATCAAGGCATCTTTTTCATTTGGATGGGTATAGACATTGCGGCTGATCATCTGGATTTGTGATGGATCCCGTCTTTGCAGGCGTTCACAATCAGTCAGCGCGCACAGCTTTGCCGTAACGGGTTGTAACTGCTGATCATGCAGTAGCTGCGGCTGGTTAAACCATATGTATTCAGCTGCCAGCGCGGCGATGAGTGCGAGTATTGCCAGGCTCCATGCTGCCGTTGCTACATTGGAATAGGGTTTGGCATAGCTATCAGTTGCGAGTGCCTCAGGTGCAATATTCTTAGCTTCGTCAGTGAAGATTGATTCATGATCTGGCTCATTCCGGGTAAATAATTTTGGTTGTTGTATTTTTTCCTGTTGAGTATCTTCTGAGGCGTCGAGCTGATCTTCATTATCGTGGAATTCATTATTTACCCGGGCGTCGAAAACTTCCTTACAGAATCCGCAACGAACCATACCATCAGCCATCTCCAGCTGGGATTCAGTGACGCGAAACAGGGTGTGGCAACGGGGGCATTTAGCTTGCATGGTGAGACCTTAGCACAGAGTTTTAACGATTAAAGGTTTGCTTTTCGCTTTCCATGCAGCAGTACCCAGTCTTCCAGTATTTCAGTTGTGCTCATTTCAAAAAACTCGTTATAGGCGTTGCGCACAGCTTCGGCCTGTTCATGAAGAATACCGGACAACACGATATCGCTGTCTGGATGACAGCGTTTCGCCAATGCTGGTGCCAGTTCGGTCAACGGTCCGGAAAGAATGTTTGCCAGCACCAGTTCATATTGCCTGTCGCTTTCAAGATCTGCCGGCTGGCACGTGCTGATATTGTGCAATACTCGATTGGCTTCTGCATTATCACGGGTTGCCTGCAGTGCCTGCTCATCAATGTCAACACAGTCAGCATGTTCTGCGCCGAGTAAAATTGCTGCAATAGCCAGGATTCCTGAGCCACAGCCATAGTCCAGAACGTTGCGGCAGCCCGTTTGAGAAGACACGTGGGCATCGAGCCAGCCAAGACAAAGTGATGTCGTTGGATGCGTTCCTGTGCCAAATGCGAGTCCGGGATCGAGGCGCAGGTTGACCGCCAGAGGATCGGGCGGCTCAATATGTTTCGGGCACACCCACAGACGTTTACCAAACTTCATGGGTACGAACGCATCCATCCAGGCGCGTGTCCAGTCCTGGTCCTGCAGTGGTGATAATTCGATGTCCAGCTTGTCGTTATCGAGGTGCTGCCTGATTTGTTCACGCAGAATCTCCGGATTATGTCGGTCATCGAACAGGCCGGAGATAATGGCGTTTTGCCACAGTGGTGTTTCACCGGGGAGGGGTTCCAGTATGGGATTATCTGCCGCGTCTTTGAAAGTTACTGACTGTGCGCCGAGCGATATCAGGGTATCTTCAATGAGCTGGTAATTATTAATGGTAGCGGCGACTGAAACCTGGATCCAGGGCATGAGGGACCTTATGAAAATTCGAATCGCTGATTAAATATGCAATTTAATGCTTGTGTCAATGCAAAACTGGTGCAATGAGAGTAGTCTACTTGCCTAATATCTGGCTCGGAAGTAAATTTAGTCAATGGATACTGAATCGTTTGATAAAGGTCGTGATGCATTAAAAGCAAAAGATTACAAAGCTGCTGAGCGTGAGTTCAGAGTGGCATTGAAATCTATGGATGAGCATCATGTGTTATATAACAAGGTCGCCTCTTATTTTGGGTTGGCACAGGTTTTAATATCAGACCCTAATGGCCTGTTGTTATGTCGTGATGCAGCAAGTTCCGAAACACTGGATGGAGATGTGTTCCTCAATCTGGCCTGTGCTGAATGGCATACCGATAACAGGAAGCGGGCGCTTCATGCCATTCTTCGTGGCCGCGAGGTTGACAGTGAGCATGATCAACTGGTGAGTGCATGTATGCTGCTTGATTCACGCCGACGCAATGTCTTTCCATTCCTGCCGCGGCAACATTTTCTTAATCGCACTGTGGGCCGGATGATGCGCCGGACCCCGGCTGAATTAACTGTACATAGTCTGTTGTACTAAGAATACGGTGTTAGCAGCAGTTGCTGGTTTCAGGATCGTATTCCTGAACCTGCGTAGGCGTATATCTGTTATATTGGTTTTGGGAGTTGGCCAGGCAGTCGCTCTGGCCGGGTATTTATACCTGGCCAGGGAGGAAAGTCCGGGCTCCGCAGGACAGGATGCCAGGTAACGCCTGGGGGGCGAGAGCCTACGGAAAGTGCCACAGAAAATATACCGCCCTGTTTTGGCAGGGTAAGGGTGAAATGGTGCGGTAAGAGCGCACCGCATGGCTGGTAACAGGCATGGCAGGGTAAACCCCATCCGGAGCAAGACCAAATAGGGGAACACTGGTGTGGTCCGCACTGTTCCCGGGTAGGTTGCACGAGGTGCCTGGTGACGAGCATCCCAGATGAATGACTGCTCAACGACAGAACCCGGCTTATCGGCCGACTCCCTTTTTCATCGCTAAAAGCCTCGATCAGAGGCATCACAGAATTATATTCACGCCTTTGTAGCGGCCAAACTTAAAGTAGATTGTCAGCTTTTATGAACAAGCCGATGATTTAAAAAAGTCCAAAAAAATCCTTCTGGCTCATTCTTCAATTTCATAGCTAAGTTGCTGTGAGATAAGGCATTTTTCTTACAAATTAAACCCTGAAAATACTTGACAGTGTGGGGAATAGATACCTATAGTGTGGGTATGTGGATAAAAGTGGAATTTTGTGGGTAAAGGGCATCGATGAATTTTCGGGGGATCAACAATCTTACGCTTGATGCCAAGGGCAGAATGGCTGTGCCATCGCGCTATCGCGAGCGTTTGCTCGAGATTTGCGGAGGTCGGATTGTGATTACGGTTGATCGTGATCATTGTCTGCTCGTCTACCCGTTGCACGAGTGGGAAATAATTGAAAGCAAACTGGTTAATTTGCCCAGCCTCAACAAGCAGGCGCGCTTATTGCAGCGCCTCTTGATTGGTTATGCCACTGAATGTGAAATCGACAGCCAGGGCAGGATTCTGCTACCTGCAATGTTACGCGAATTTGCCGGGTTGAATAAAAAAACTGTCCTCATCGGGCAGGGAAAAAAATTCGAGATCTGGGACGAGGACGCCTGGAATGATAGCCAGGGAGAATGGGTTGAGAGCGTGAAGAATGGTGATGATGATCTTCCTGCGGCACTGGAAGATTTATCGCTTTAATCCGAATGGAGTCGGATCTAGAACACCAGCCGGTTTTATTAGAAGAAGCAACCAACGCACTCAACATCAAGGCTGATGGTATTTATGTAGATGCAACATTTGGTCGGGGAGGACACTCAGCAGCGATTCTTGATCGTTTAAATGATAGTGGACGCTTACTGGCATTTGACCAGGATCCGCAAGCTGTATCGTACGGTCGCCAGCAATTCAAAAATGACAATCGAATAGAGATTATTCATTGCAACTTCAGGCAGGTAGCAAACATGGTTGCAGGGCGAGGTTTGGACAAGAAGATAGACGGTGTGCTTATGGATCTGGGGGTGTCTTCACCACAACTGGATGATGCAGCTCGCGGCTTCAGTTTTACTCGCTCCGGTCCGCTGGATATGCGCATGAATACCGGGGAAGGTGAGAGTGCGATGTACTGGCTTTCCAGGGTAAGCCTGGATGACCTGACGCATGTATTGCGAAAGTACGGCGAAGAAAAGTCGGCGCGACGTATTGCAAAGGCGATTATCGATAGCAGAAATGATATGGAAATCACAGATACCGGGCAGTTGGCCGAAATTATTGTAAATGCAGTTCCCGGTTATGAGAAACACAAACATCCGGCAACTCGCAGTTTTCAGGCAATACGAATTTTTATAAATGAAGAATTGCAGGCCCTGGAAGAAGGTCTGCATGCTGCTGCTTCAGTGCTGGCAGTGGCTGGAAGGCTCGCGGTGATCAGTTTTCATTCTCTTGAAGACCGGATCGTAAAGCGATTCATGCGCAATATCACTAATCCGCCAGCATTACCTGCGGGTTTGCCGGTAATGACTGCAAATAATGTTGTTCCCTACAGGCTTGTAGGCAAACCGTGTGTACCCGGCGAAGAAGAAATAAAAAGAAACCCACGTGCACGCAGTGCGCGCTTAAGGGTTCTGGAGCGAGTGTTATGAGTGAGCGACAACGTATTCTTTTGGTAGTGACGATATTATTTGTTGTCGTAATGGCTACTGCAATCGGTTTGGTGTACAGCAAGCACAAAACTCGACAACTTTTCGTTGAATTGCAACGCTTAAACAAAGAGGTTGTGAGCCTGAATACAGAGTGGGGACGGCTGCAACTGGAACAAAGCGCATGGTCTGACCATGGTCGTATCGAACAGATTGCCAGGGAAAGGTTGAGTATGGTGACTCCGGAAGCAGAGCAGGTGGCGTTCATCAAGCCATGAAAACGATGACGAAAACCAGTAGTCAGATTAAAAGCGGCAAGGCCTTGATGCCCTGGCGTCGTTTGTCTGTGCTGGTCGCATTTGTCGCCCTCGTTGTTGTACTTGCAGGACGCGCGTTGGATATGCAGGTACTGCACAGTGCATTTTTCGAACAACAAGGTGAAGCCAGGCAGTTGCGTCATGTCACCATACCCGCGAACCGTGGCGATATCATTGATCGGAACGGTGAGCCATTGGCAATCAGCACCCCGGTCAACAGTATCTGGCTAAATCCACAAGAGTTTTCAGCCCCGCCGGAAAAACTGAAGAAGCTTGGGCAGCTACTGTCGATCGATTCATCAAGGCTCAAGAAAAAAATCAGCGCCTACCAGGATCGTGAATTTATCTACCTCAAACGTCATGTTTCGCCGGAACTGGCATCTAAGGTGCTGGAGCTGAAGATCGAAGGTATTGCATTACAGGATGAATATCGTCGTTACTATCCTGCTGGTGAAGTTGCTGCTCATATCATCGGTTTTGCAGATATTGATGACAATGGACAGGAAGGCGTCGAGCTTGCATTTAATGAATGGCTCAAAGGAGAGCCGGGGCGCAAACAGGTAATTAGAGATCGCTTTGGGCGTGCGGTTGATGATGTTAAACGCATAAGCTCATCCGAACCGGGCAAACCCATACGCCTGAGTGTGGATAAACGCTTGCAATATTTAACCTACAGAACGTTAAAGGCCGCGGTACTTAAGCATAATGCCGTTGCCGGTTCAGCTGTCGTGCTTGATGTTGATAGTGGTGAAGTTCTGGCTATTGCCAATCAACCTTCATTCAATGTTAACGACAGGAGCCAGCTAAACCCGGGGTCAACACGTAATCGCGCAGTGACTGATGTATTTGAGCCGGGCTCGACCATGAAGCCCTTAACTGTGGCTGCTGCCCTGGAAAGTGGGCGTTGGCGGGATTACTACAAGGTGGAAACCGGGCCTGGATACATGCAGGTGATGGGTAACACAATCCGTGACACGCACAATTATGGTGATCTCGATGTTGGTGGTGTCATTATGAAGTCCAGCAATGTTGGTATCAGCAAAATAGCCCTGTCGCTGGATGCTGAACAACAGTGGGGCATGTATCAGAAGCTGGGATTTGGTACAGATACGGGAAGTGGTTTTCCGGGAGAGGCCGCCGGGCGTCTGTCAGTGAATGCGTTAAACAATGATTTCGAACGGGCAACATTGGCATTTGGTTATGGTGTATCTGTTACATCATTGCAACTTGCGCGAGCTTATGCGGCGATTGCATCAGATGGTTATTTGAAACCAGTCAGTTTCCTGCATCAGGAGCGACCGCCGACAGGCGAACGGGTCATGTCGGCAGAGACTGCAGCGGCGGTGCGTAAAATGATGCAGCAGGTTGTCAGCGTGAAAGGAACAGGCAAACAGGCGAAGGTGGCAAATTACAGTGTTGCCGGTAAGACGGGAACGGTGCATAAGTTTACAGCGGGCGGCTATGCGGAAGATCGCTACCTTTCTATTTTTACTGGCATGGTGCCGGCGGAAGATCCAAAGCTGGTGATGGTGGTTATGATTGACGAGCCGCGTAACGGTGAATATTTCGGTGGAGAAGTTTCAGCTCCGGTGTTCAGCAAGGTGATGGCTGGAGCTATGCGCTTGCTGGATGTGCCGCCTGACAGCGTCGAAGACGGACGACTTGTGCTTGATACCCTGGGTGAGGATACACAAGGTCCAGATGCAACAGTGTCTCGTCAGCGCATTCGAGCTGCAGAAGGAGAGAACACATGATGCCGGCGATGAAACAACAGGCCGGCGTAAGACTGCATGCCTTGCTAGAAGGTTTGATGGATGCATCTTCACTCTCAGCAGTTGCGGATGTGGTTATTGAAGGGGTAACGCAAGATAGTCGCAATATTGCTGCTAATTATCTCTTTATCGCAGTACGTGGCACAGCATCACACGGATTGAAATTTATTGAACAGGCAGCCCGTTCAGGTGCAAGCGTAGTGTTGTGGGATGATGCCGCTAGTGAGCAGAAGACAAAACTCGATGCCCTTGACGATGAGCTTATATGTTTGCAGGTCGAAGGCCTTCAGCAGAAAACGAGTGAAATTGCTTCACGCTTCTTCAACCATCCGTCGCATAATCTTAAGCTGATCGGTGTGACCGGTACTGATGGCAAGACATCGGTTAGTCATTATATTGCCCAGTGCATGGATTCGAAATTATCACCTTGTGGCGTACTGGGAACTCTAGGTAATGGGCTTATTCATGAACTGAAGCCGACGGGCCTGACAACGGCAAGCGCAGTAGATGTGCAGCAAAGTCTCGCCAGCATGGTCGGTGAGGGTGCCAAAGCAGCCGCGATGGAAGTTTCATCGCATGGTCTTGACCAGGGCCGGGTAAACAGTGTCAGGTTTGATACTGCTGTATTTACAAATCTTTCACAGGATCACCTTGATTATCACGGGAATATGCAAGCCTATTTCGGGGCCAAGTCAAAATTGTTTGAAATTGAAGGCCTCAAGTCAGCGGTAATCAATCTAGATGATGATTTCGGCCGCATGCTTGCGCAAAAGTATAAAGAACGTCTAACCATATATGGTTACAGTACCTCATCTGATACTGAAACGCTTGAGTCGTGCGTGGACTACATCGTTTATGCAAAAAGCATAAAACCAACAAAAAATGGTTTTGAAATTAACGTTGTCACGCCTAAGGGTGCCGGGTACTTCGAACTTAACTTGCTGGGAAATTTCAACGTATCGAACATCCTGGCTGTTCTGGCTACTTTACTGCTGAATAATGTTGCTTTTGAAGAATCACTCAAACGTCTGCATGCAATCACGCCGGTTGCGGGTCGTATGGAATTGATCATTGCCGAGAACGCTGCAATCGTCATAGTTGATTATGCGCATACGCCACAGGGTATTGCTGCAGCATGTAATGCGGCAAAGCTGCATTACAGCGGTGAGCTCTGGTGTGTGTTTGGTTGCGGCGGAGACCGTGATCGGGAAAAACGTCCGTTGATGGCACAGGCGGCAGAGAGATCTGCGGATTACATTATCGTGACCAGTGACAATCCAAGGCATGAAGATCCGCAGGAAATTATTGAACAGATTATTAGTGGGTTCACTAAAGCGGACATTGTCACGTCGTATGTTGATCGCCGTGAAGCCATTGCGCATGCAATTAAGCATGCCTCGGCAGACGATGTCATTCTGATTGCCGGCAAGGGGCATGAATCCTGTCAGATAGTTGGAGACACGTACATTGGCTTTGATGACCGCGATGTTGCCCGTGCATTGCTTGAAGAGCGCAATGCAGGAGTGGACGAATGATGCTGATGTCACAGGCAGCCAATGCGCTAAACGGTGAGTTGGTTGGCGGAGATGTGTTGTTTACTTCTGTGTCGAAGGACACTCGCGATATTCTAACTGGTTCACTTTATGTGGCCATCAAGGGCGAACACTTCGATGGTCACGAGTTTGTAGAGAAGGCCGGTGTTGCTGGCGCTTCAGGTGCACTCGTGAGTGAACATCAGTCTGTTCAATTACCGCAAATATGTGTCAACGATACAAGGCTGGCGCTCGGTGAACTTGCCGCGAATTGGCGGCAACGTTTTGCCGGGAAGGTCGCTGGCATCACTGGCAGTAACGGTAAAACCACTGTCAAGGAAATGACACGGAGCATACTGGAACATGCAGCGGGCGCTGATCATGTGTTATCTACGGTGGGTAATCTTAATAATGACATTGGCATGCCAATAACTTTATTAAACCTGCGAGAGCAGCACCGGTTTGCTGTAATAGAGATGGGCGCAAATCATCCTGGTGAAATTGATTATCTGACACACATCGCCAATCCTCATGTTGCGGTCATTACCAATGCCGGTCCTGCTCATCTTGAGGGATTCGGTTCAATTGAAAAAGTTGCAAGTTCCAAGGCTGAAATCTATTCAGGAATCGCTGATGGAGGCACGGCTGTAATTAATGCTGACGATGTGTATGCAGATTACTGGAGAGGTGTTTGCAATAAATTGAATGGTGATAAAAGCGTGATCACGTTTTCGATACAGGACGAGTCGGCTGACGTGCATGCAGTTATCACGCAGGTAAACGACAAAACCGAAATACAAATCAAAACACCACAGGGTGACGGGGTGGTGCAGCTTGCCGTCCCTGGTCAGCATAATGTTATGAATGCGCTTGCTGCAGCAGCAGTCGCTGTTGCGCTGGGAATCAGTCTTGACGACATAATCAAGGGGCTGGGTGCATTTAGCGGTGTATCAGGAAGGCTTGCTACGTGCTACTCATCAGGCGGCGCGCGAATTATCAATGATACTTACAACGCAAACCCGCTTTCACTGAACGCGGCAATGAATGTGCTGGTTGCCAGTGAAGCTGATACATGGCTTGTTCTGGGCGACATGGCCGAGCTCGGTGATGAGAAAGAGGAGCTTCATCGTAAAGTAGGTGAGCAGGCGCGTGCAATCGGTGTAAAACATTTACTCGCAACCGGTGATCTGGCACGTTTTGCAGTGGAATCGTTTGGCCAGGATGCGCAATTTTTTCAAGACCGTCAGCAACTGATCAAGCAGCTTGAGCAGGGTATTACTGAGAATTCAGTTGTGCTGGTAAAAGGCTCACGCAGTATGGGCATGGAGCAAATAGTCAATGCGCTAGTTGATGAGCATAATGCACAGGAGGCTCACTAATGCTGTTGTATATAACAGAATTTCTGGAACAGTTTTATAGCGGCTTCAATGTATTCCAGTACCTGACGCTTCGGGCCATCCTGGGAACGATAACCGCACTGGTCCTGTCGCTGATAATAGGGCCCTCAATGATTCGCAAACTGACCAGTTATAAAATTGGTCAGCAGGTGCGGGATGATGGGCCGCAGACACATTTGTCCAAGGCGGGCACGCCGACAATGGGCGGTTCATTGATTCTGATATCAATCGCTATCAGTACCCTGTTGTGGAGTGACCTGAATAATTACCAGATGTGGGTAACTTTAATTGTTACTTTATTGTTTGGACTGATTGGCGGCGTTGATGATTATAGGAAACTGCTTTATGGCAATTCAAAAGGCCTGTCTGCAAAAGTAAAATATTTCTGGCAATCAGTGTTTGGGCTTGGCGTTGCCATCTTTCTCTATCAGCTTGCAGACACTCCAATAGAAACATCATTAATAATGCCGTTTTTAAAAGATGTTGTTGTTGACATGGGCTGGTTTTTTATCGTGTTTACCTATTTCGTCATCGTTGGTTCAAGTAATGCGGTCAACCTCACTGACGGTCTCGATGGCCTCGCAATAATGCCGACTGTTATGGTCGCTGGAGCGCTGGGTGTTTTTGCTTATGCGACCGGGCACTCCACTTTTGCGAATTACCTCGGTATTCCATATATATCGGGTGTTGGTGAGCTTGCAATATTTTGCGGTTCACTGGTTGGCGCCGGACTTGGGTTCCTGTGGTTCAACACCTATCCGGCACAGGTATTTATGGGTGATGTCGGCGCGCTTGCGCTTGGCGCTGCACTGGGTGTGGTGGCTGTGCTGGTAAGGCAGGAGATTGTATTACTGATTATGGGTGGCGTATTCGTGATGGAAACAGTATCTGTCATCTTGCAGGTGGGCTCTTATAAGCTAACTGGCAAAAGGATATTTCGTATGGCGCCATTGCATCATCATTTTGAATTAAAGGGGTGGCCGGAGCCGAGAGTGATCGTACGTTTCTGGATCATAACAGTGGTATTGGTGTTGATCGGACTGGCTTCATTGAAGGTTCGCTAGTGAGATTATGTTACAGGCAGTAATAAGGAAAAATTCAATGACGACACCTCGAAGTGATGCGCATGCTTATACCCTGGTCGTTGGGCTTGGGATGACGGGCTTTTCTGTGGTGCGCCATCTTCATAAACTGGGCGAAGCAATGGTGGTTGTTGATAGTCGTGATATACCACCAGCGCTAACCGAGTTTAAGGAGTCGTTTAGTGATATACCCTTGCACACTGGAAAATTCGATAGCAAGTTGTTTATCAATGCGCAACGTATAGTTGTCAGTCCCGGGCTGGCGCTTAGTGACCCTGCGCTACAACAGGCGCGTGATAACGGCGTCGAGATTACTGGTGATATTGATTTATTTGCACATGAAGTAGATGCACCGGTTGTCGCTATTACGGGATCAAACGGCAAGAGCACGGTGACAACGTTGCTGGCATTGATGGCGGACAAGGCCGGCGTAAAAGTGGCAGCCGGCGGCAATATTGGCTTGCCTGTGCTTGACGTGCTTAAAGATTCAACAGAGCTGTATGTGCTCGAGCTGTCCAGTTTCCAGCTTGAAACCCTGATACATCTGCCAATGGCAGCAGCGGTAGTGCTGAACGTTAGTCCTGATCATATGGACCGATATACCGACGTCAATGCTTATGCAATGAGCAAGCAGGCTATATATGAAAATGCCGCGCAGGCCGTTATCAATCGTGATGATGCTTTTGTCAGAAAGATGCTGAATCATTATAACAATGCAGTAGGTTTTACATTAAACCAGCCGTCTGCCGGTGATTTTGGTTTATGCGAAAAAGATGGCGAGCAGTATCTATGTGCAGGTAATGATCTCCTGTTAAAAACAGCAGAGTTGAAGATTCGAGGCCAGCATAATTATGCAAATGCACTGGCTGCACTAGCACTGGGATCAAGTATTAATCTGCCTATGCAGGCAATGCTCGATACGCTTAAACAATTTCACGGTCTGGAGCATCGTACACAGTGGGTTGCAGAAATAAATGGTGTTAACTGGTTCAATGATTCCAAGGGGACAAACGTTGGTGCGACACTGGCAGCGATTGAAGGATTGCCAGGCAGACATGTGTTGATTGCCGGTGGCCAGGGCAAGGGGGCAGACTTCCTGCCATTGCGTAATATAGCTGAGCAACGATTACGTGCCGTTGTTCTGATTGGTGAGGATGCAGAATTGATTGCACAGGCAATCGATCAGGTTGTACCAGTCAAATTTGCCAGCGATATGTATGAGGCGGTACGTCTTGCTGCTGATTATGCAGAGCAGGGTGATAATGTTTTGCTGTCACCCGCCTGCGCAAGTTTTGATATGTTCAAAGGGTTTGCTCATCGTGGTGAGGTATTCATCAAGGCTGTTGAGAGGTTGCGCTCATGAGCATAACTATTCCGGTATCCAGGGCTGCGCCGGCACTCAAGCGTGCTGCAGAAGATCAATTAGACAGGATTGATCCGGTCTTGTTAATCACGAGTCTTGCATTGCTGGCTATAGGTCTGGTGATGGTAACGTCGGCATCGATCAGCGTGGCTGATCGTAACCTGTCATCTCCTTTTTATTACTTACAACGCCAGGCAATATTTATCGTGCTAGGCCTGATCGCCGCCTGGTTTGTTTATCAAATACGTCTGGTGCATTGGGAAAAATCAGGCATGGCGCTGCTTGGCTTCTCGCTGTTTCTGTTGACATTGGTGCTGTTGCCGGGTGTAGGCAAAGAGGTCAATGGCAGTACGCGCTGGATTTCGCTCGGAGTGTTCAACCTGCAGGTATCAGAAGCAGTCAAGTTGTTTCTTATCATATATGTTGCCGGTTACCTCGTACGTCATGGCGAAGCGGTCAGGACTTCAATTTGGGGTTTTATTAAACCGATGTTAATGGTTGGACTGGCTGCTTTGTTACTGTTGCTGGAACCGGACTTTGGTGCAACGGTTGTGATTATTGGTACTGTGCTAGGCATGATGTATCTCGGTGGCGTGCGCTTTATGCAGTTTGTCTCTTTCCTGGCATTATTTGGTACTGCCGCTGTAATGCTTGTAGTGTCATCGCCATATCGCATGGAACGATTAACATCATTCATGAATCCATGGGCTGACCCTTTCGATAGTGGTTTCCAGCTGACCCAGTCATTAATAGCAATTGGAACGGGTGGATGGTTTGGCACCGGTCTGGGCGGTAGTGTACAGAAGCTGTTTTACCTGCCTGAGTCTCACACTGATTTCCTGTTTGCGGTTTTATCTGAAGAACTGGGTTTTGTCGGAGTTTGCATGATCATCGCGCTATATTCGATTCTGTTTTATCGTGCTACACGCATAGCGCTGCAGGCCGAAAAATGTGGTAACCGTTTTGCTGCTTATATTGCCTATGGCATAGGTATCTGGCTGGCTATGCAGGCAGTTATCAACATGGGCGTAAACATGGGCATGTTGCCAACCAAGGGGCTGACCTTGCCGTTAATGAGTTACGGTGGTAGCAGTCTGGTCATAAGCTGCATGGCTATTGGACTGCTGTTGCGTATTCATTATGAATGCGGCGTGTATACGAAGCAGGCAGTAAACCAAAAAGACAAAAAGCAGCCGGCTAAAACCCGCACTCGTCGACGGAGGACTGGCTCATGATGTCAGTCAAACCTGTTTTGATTATGGCAGGTGGTACCGGTGGTCATGTATTTCCTGCACTGGCAGTTGCAGATGAGCTGCGTTCGCGCGGGGTGCCGATCGTATGGCTGGGAACACACAAAGGCATAGAAGCACGCGTGGTCAAACAGGCCGGCTACCAGATCGAATGGCTGAGTATTACTGGATTGCGCGGTAAAAATGCAGCAACCCTGCTGCTCGCGCCATTCAGACTGATAATGGCATGTGCACAGGCATTTCGTGTTTTGTGGCAAAGAAAGCCAGGCGTTGTGCTGGGTATGGGTGGCTTCACTGCAGGCCCGGGCGGGCTGATGGCATGGGTGATGCGTCGGCCATTGCTTATTCATGAGCAAAACGCAGTAGCTGGTCTGACCAACCGCATACTTTCCCATCTTGCCAATGAAGTACTCGAAGCTTTTCCTCAAACCTTCAATAAAAAAGCAAGAACAGTAGGTAATCCGGTTCGCGAGGAGATACAACAGCTATCTGATCCGCAAATGCGTATTGGCAGTCATACAGATGCGTTGCGCGTACTGGTGATCGGAGGCAGTCTTGGTGCAGTCAGGCTCAATGAAATTGTGCCAGAGGCTGTGAGTAAAATTGTTGCTGACGCAAGGCCGGAGATACTTCATCAGACAGGCGCAGCAAACCTTGAAATGACGCGGGCGTTGTATCAGCGTCATGGTGTTGATGCGCGAATAGAAGCTTTTATTGATGATATGGCTGCAGCGTACGGCTGGGCTGACCTGGTCATATGCCGTGCCGGCGCAATGACCGTGTTTGAACTTGCAGCAGCAGGCGTTGGCTCGATACTGGTTCCGTATCCTTATGCAGTAGATGATCACCAGACGGCTAATGCTGAGTACCTGGTCAAGGCAGGTGCCGCCATCGTAAGGCAACAGCAAGAACTTAGCAGTGAGTGGTTAAGCGATACTATTAACCAGATGGCACAGCAGCGCGACACTCTGGTCAAGATGGCGAAGGCCGCGCGTAGTATGGCAAAACCGGATGCTGCACATGAAGTCGCAGATCGCTGTATGCAGGTGGGGGATTTGACATGATTACAGATCATTCAAGCCTGACGCCATTTATGCAGCGTGTACGTAAAGTGCACTTCGTTGGTGTCGGCGGTGTCGGAATGAGTGGCATTGCTGAAGTGATGAATACCATAGGTTATGAGGTCAGCGGCTCGGACATGAGCGAGGGCGCGGTGACCGAGAAACTGAAGGCTGCGGGTATTAAAGTTTTCAAAGGTCATGCCAGTGAAAATGTCCGCGATGTCGACGTCGTCGTTACATCAAGCGCTATTCCTGCAGACAATCCTGAAATCCAGGTGGCACGCGCACGTATGATACCGGTTGTGCCGCGTGCAGAAATGCTTGCAGAATTGATGCGCTTCAGTAATGGAATTGCTGTTGCCGGTACACATGGCAAGACTACGACAACATCATTAGTCGCAAGTGTGATGGCTGAAGGTGGACTTGATCCGACCTATGTTATTGGCGGCAAGCTCAACAGTTCTGCCAGTAATGCAAAGCTTGGTAGTGGGCAGTACCTGGTTGCAGAAGCTGACGAAAGTGATGCATCGTTCCTGTACTTGCAGCCTATGCTGGCCGTAGTGACCAATGTTGACGCAGACCATTTGTCGACTTACGGTGGTGACTTTGATCGCTTGCATAATGCTTTTGTTGAATTTCTGCATCACTTGCCTTTCTATGGACTGGCGATTGTTTGTGTTGATGATGAAAACGCACGAAAATTGCTGCCGAAAATAACACGCCCGGTAATACGTTATGGTATAGAGCAGGATGCTGATATCTGCGCATCCAATATCAGGACCTCAGGCTTGCAAAGCATATTCGATGTCATGCTTCCAGATAGCGACGTTCCATTGAATATCACACTTAATCTTCCCGGTAGACATAATATCCTCAATGCCCTGGCGGCAATTGCTATCGCCTATGAAATAGGTGTTGACAAAGAAGCGATAAAAACAGCGTTGAAGAATTTTGCCGGCATAGGCAGGCGCATGCAGATGTATGGCGATATCAGGATACCAGCTGGCCTGATAACAATGGTGGATGATTATGGTCATCACCCGACTGAGGTTGCAGCTACCTTGCAGGCGGTGCGTAGCAGTTGGCCGGACAGGCGGCTCGTTGTTGTATTCCAGCCACATCGATACAGCCGCACTCATGACCTGTTTGAGGATTTCACCTCGGTTTTAGCCGATGTGGATGTGCTGCTTATCTCTGAGGTTTATGCAGCAGGTGAACAGCCGTTAACGGGTGCTGATGCACGATCACTCTGTGCAGCAATACGACAGCGTGGCAAGGTCAATCCGATCTTTGTTGATAATATTGATGATGTGGACAGGGAACTGGTCTCCGTTATGCATGATGGAGATGTGTTGTTGACACTGGGTGCCGGCAGCATTGGTCGGGTAGCCTCCGAATTGCCGCAGAAGTTGCAGGAGGCGGCATGATATGGAGGCAGTACGTCTTATGACATTGCCACAGCTTCGAGGTGAGATGCGTTATGACGAACCTATGTCACGTCATGTGAGCTGGCGTGCGGGTGGCAATGCAAAATGTTACTTCCTACCGGCAGATATTGAAGACCTGTCAAACCTGCTGGCATCACTGCCCGAAGATGAAGATATCTTATGGCTGGGATTAGGTAGTAATACCCTGGTTCGTGATGCCGGTTTTGACGGCACCGTGATCTCATTGCAGGGTGTCATGAACGGGCTTGAGCGACTAGATAATAATTGTGTCTATGTTGGAGCTGGTGTTACGAGTTCAAAGCTGGCGCGTTACTGCGCAAAAGAGAATCTGGCTGGTGCAGAATTTTTTGCAGGCATTCCGGGTCTGGTCGGTGGTGCACTGGCAATGAATGCAGGTGCATTTGGTGGAGAAACATGGCGGCATGTTATTAGCGTAGAAACCATTGATCACAAAGGTAACATGCATAAGCGCAATGCTGATGAATACCAGGTGGGTTATCGCAGTGTTTGCGGACCGGCTGATGAGTGGTTTACTGCTGCGACATTCCAGTTTGAACAGGGTGATGGCAGTGCTGCTGGTGCAAGTATCAAGCAACTGCTTGCCAGGCGCGCAGAAACGCAGCCAATGGGGGCTGCAAGCTGCGGTTCAGTGTTTACCAACCCCGAGAACGATCACGCAGCACGTTTAATCGAATCTTGTGGATTGAAAGGTTACCGTATAGGTGGTGCCCTAGTTTCAGAGAAGCATGCGAATTTTATTATCAATGACAATAATGCCAGCGCTGATGATATTGAATCACTGATCAGGTATGTGCAGGAAACAGTGCTGAAACAACAGGGCATTGATTTGCATACCGAAGTTCGAATCGTCGGAGGCGTAGCATGAGCCATAGCGGCAATTCAGATTTTGGAAAGGTCGCAGTACTAATGGGTGGCTGGTCGGCAGAGCGTGAGATTTCATTACTGAGCGGTGGTGCTGTGTTAGAGGCATTGAAGGAGAACGACATTGATGCACATGGCATTGATGTTGGGCGTGACATTGCTTCAGTGCTTGAGGCAGGTGAATACAACCGTGCGTTGATTATGTTACACGGTCGCGGCGGCGAAGATGGTGCTATGCAAGGTCTGCTGGAGGTGATGGGGCTGCCCTATAGCGGTTCGGGGATTTTGGGATCAGCACTGGCCATGGACAAGTTACGTTGCAAGCAGGTATGGGCTGCAGAGGGATATCCGACGCCTGAATACATGGTACTTGTAACCGAGCAGGATTGTATTAATGCAGTTGAACATTTTGGACTGCCGTTGATTATAAAGCCTGCACTGGAGGGCTCCAGTATAGGCATGAGCAAGGTTGAGTTTGAAGATGAAATGCTGCCCGCATTTAAAATGGCGCGTGAATGTGAAGGTACGATCATCGCAGAGAAATGGATTACGGGATCTGAGTACACAGCAGCAATTCTGAATCACAAGGTCTTGCCGATGATACTGCTGGAAACTGACAGAAAGTTTTATGACTACGTTGCCAAGTATGAATCAGATGATACGCGTTACATCTGTCCTTGCGGTCTCGAACAATCAAAAGAGCAGGAGCTTGGATCAATCATGCTGAATGCATTTGATGCTATTGATGCGAGCGGCTGGGGACGGGTTGATTTCATGCTCGATCAGAATGAGCAACCCTGGTTGATCGAGGCAAACACAGTGCCGGGCATGACCAGCCATAGTCTTGTGCCGATGGCAGCGAAACAGGCCGGGATCGGATTTAATGAACTGGCAATCGAAATACTGAGAAGCAGTTATGAGCGCCAGGCGTAAACAAGGCAAGCAGAAAACGAGAATGAGATACCGTCGCTGGTACCGACCACTGATTTTGATTGTGCTAGTAGTAGCCGGCTGGCAGCTGTTTGAGCATATTCCCGGTGAGATAATGCCAATCAACAATGTGCAAATTGAAGGTGCGTTTGTTCATTTATCCAGGGGTGATATTCAACAGCAGTTAAAGCAGGTATTAACAGGCGGTTATTTTACAGCAGATATTGAGGTGGTGAGAAATTCATTGCTATTGCTGCCATGGGTGCAGGATGCGTCTATTCGTCGGCAATGGCCTTCAACATTAAGGATACGCATCATTGAGCGAAAGGCTGTGGCTTACTGGTCGGATGATTCGTTATTAAGTGATAAAGGTGAGTTGTTTAAACCAGAACAAATTAATAGAGACATGCAGATACCGGTAATAAATGGGCCTGAAGGCCTGCACCACAAAGTTTGGGGGTTCCTGGTTACCTTGCATGCAGAGTTATCTGGTCTCGGGCTTGATGTTAACAAGCTGGTACTGGATGAGCGCAGGTCGTGGTCGATGCTGTTGTCAAATGGTGTCGAGTTGCAGCTTGGTAGAAATGATACGGAAAGACGCATACAGAGATTCGTCAGGGTTTTCTCTATGCAAAATGCTCCAAAAATTGATGACATTAAATATATTGATCTGCGCTATCCGAACGGATTTGCAATGAAAAGCAAACAATCACTCGAAAAGGAAAGTGACGCAGGTCTTAATAACATTTTGGGGTGGATAAGACATGCATAATTCATCAGTTTGGCAGGAGTATTTTTATATATTCAAGGTGCTCTGGCGTAGTGGGCAGTCGGCATTTAGTTCACTATCAAGGCAAAAGATCAGCAATGGTTATACGCGTGAAAGGGGCGCATAAAAATGACTAAAAAGTCAGACAAGAACATGATCATTGGGCTGGATATTGGTACTTCAAAAGTAGTGGCGATTGTTGGTGAGGTTACCCCCGAGGGCGAGATAGAAATCGTTGGGCTTGGTTCTCACCCGTCACGTGGGCTTAAAAAAGGCGTCGTGGTTAATATTGAGTCAACAGTGCAGTCGATACAGCGTGCTGTAGAAGAAGCTGAGCTTATGGCGGGATGCCAGATCCAGTCTGTTTATGCTGGCATTGCGGGCAGCCATATTCGTAGTCTCAACTCGCATGGCATCGTTGCTATTCGCGAACGTGAAGTCTCAAGTGGCGATCTTGACAGGGTGATTGATGCTGCGCGTGCTGTGGCAATACCTGCAGACCAGCGTATTCTGCATATTCTTCCACAGGAATTTATTATTGATAACCAGGAAGGTATACGCGAGCCAATTGGCATGTCGGGTGTACGCCTCGAAGCTAAAGTCCATCTTGTTACCGGCGCGGTGGGTGCAGCACAAAACATAATCAAGTGCGTTAGACGTTGTGGCCTCGAAGTTGACGATATTATTCTCGAGCAGCTTGCGTCCAGTTATTCAGTGCTTACCGATGACGAAAAAGAACTGGGTGTGTGCCTGGTTGATATTGGTGGTGGCACTACAGATATAGCGGTTTTTACCGAAGGTGCAATCCGACATACTGCTGTGATCCCGATTGCCGGAGACCAGGTCACCAATGACATTGCTGTAGCGCTGCGTACACCAACTCAGTATGCCAATGAGATCAAGATCAAATATGCGTGCGCATTACGTCAGTTAGCCAATCCGGATGAGACTATTGAGGTTCCCAGCGTTGGTGACCGCCCACCACGGAAACTGTCGCGCCAGACGCTGGCTGAAGTGGTGGAGCCACGTTATGAAGAACTGTTGTCACTGGTACAGGCGGAGCTGCGCAAGAGCGGATTTGAAGAGATGATTGCCGCAGGTGTGGTTTTGACCGGCGGCAGTTCAAAAATGGAAGGTGCCGTTGATTTGGCAGAAGAAATATTTCATGTCCCGGTTCGGCTGGGACTACCACAGTATGTCTCCGGATTGTCTGATGTTGTAAGCAATCCAATACATGCGACTGGGGTTGGACTCCTGTTGTTCGGTTATCAACACCGTGACTCAGGAACAAGTCATCTGATGATGGAAGGTGGCTTCAAAGGATTGTTTGACAGGATGAAGAGTTGGTTTCAGGGAAATTTTTAACATAAAACGGGATAAAAACAGATGCATACAACAACAATAAAATTTACAGAGGAGAACAATCATGTTTGAACTAATGGACTCTGTAGCACAAGACGCCATCATTAAAGTAATCGGTGTTGGCGGTGGCGGTGGCAATGCCGTTCAACATATGGTGAGCAGTGGAATCAGTGGAGTGGATTTCATTTGTGCTAATACTGATGCTCAGGCATTAAATAAAATGGCTGATGCCAAGTCATTGCAAATTGGTTGCAACATCACCAAGGGTCTGGGAGCAGGGGCGACGCCCGATGTTGGCCAGCAGGCAGCACTTGAAGACAGGGAACTCATTCAGGAAGCGATTGAGCATACTGATATGTTATTTATCACAGCAGGTATGGGTGGTGGTACCGGCACAGGCGCGGCACCGGTTGTTGCTCAGCTTGCACGTGATATGGGCATCCTGGTGGTTGGTGTTGTAACCAAGCCATTTGCATTCGAAGGTAGTACACGAATGAAAATTGCGATGCAGGGCATCAAGGAGTTGACCCAGCATGTTGATTCGTTGATTACCATTCCGAATGACAAGTTACTGGATGTGTATGGACGTGATTTTGATTTAATGAATGCGTTCAAAGGTGCTAATGATGTGCTTTACGGAGCAGTACAGGGTATTACTGAGCTGATAACCAACCCAGGAGTGATTAACGTTGACTTTGCCGATGTGCGTACTGTCATGTGTCAGATGGGAATGGGCATGATGGGTTCAGGCAAGGCGTCAGGAGAAACTCGTGCTGCTGAAGCGGCCCAGGCGGCAATTGCAAGCCCGCTGCTTGAAGACGTTAACATCTCCGGTGCCAAAGGTATTCTGGTAAATGTAACTGGTGCAAATATGACACTGGGCGAGTTCCAGGATATTGGCGATGTGATCAGCACATTCGCATCAGACGATGCTACCGTTGTCATGGGTACAGCCATTGACGAAATGCTGGATGATCAAATCAGGGTAACGGTTGTCGCAACAGGCCTTGGCCATCCGCATGTGCAACAAGCTGCGCCGTCAAAACCAAAAATTGTCAAATCTGATGGCGAGCCAGACTACGAGACACTCGACAAGCCGACCGTTATGCGTCGCAAGGAAGTTCCCGATGTGTACGACGAAGAGCTGCTCGATATTCCGGCATTTCTACGCAGACAGGCAGATTGAGGCAAACAAAGGCCGGTATTTGGGGAAATTACCGGGGTGATTGAGGAAAAATGTGATGTAAGGTGTTATAAGTAAAAAGACAGATAAAAATTTTACTATCAATTTGAGCGCAAATCGTGTGAAAATATGCCGTTTTTCCACAATTGTGCCAAATTGGTGCATCTAAAAAGTATAGGAAAACAGGGCTTTGATCAAACAGAGAACGCTGAAGAATGTCATTCGGGCTACCGGGGTAGGCCTGCATTCTGGCGAAAAAGTGTATATGACTTTAAGGCCGGCACCGCCTGATACGGGCGTTATTTTCCGCCGTGTTGATTTAAGCGAGCCTGTTGAAATCAAGGCAACAGCCGAGAATGTCGGACCAACGACCTTATCAACCACACTGGAAAGTGAGGGTGTTCAGGTATCAACCGTTGAGCACCTGCTGTCTGCGATGGCGGGCCTGGGCATAGATAACGCCTACATTGATCTAAGTGCTGCTGAAGTGCCGATAATGGATGGAAGTTCAGGGCCGTTCGTATTCCTGATCCAGTCTGCGGGCATAGCGGAGCAGGAAGCACCCAAACGCTTTGTTCGCATCAAGAAATCAATAGTGGTTGAGGAGAAGGACAAGTGGGCGCGCTTTGACCCATTTGATGGTTTCAAGGTCAGCTTCACCATTGATTTCAATCATCCTGTCTTCAATGGCAGGCCGCGAAAAGCTGAAATTGATTTCTCGACAACCTCATTTGTAAAAGAAGTCAGTCGCGCAAGAACTTTTGGCTTTATGAGCGATATTGAACAACTGCGTTCTCAAAACCTTGCGCTTGGCGGCAGTATTGATAACGCCGTGGTTGTCGATGAGTACCGGGTACTCAACGAAGATGGCCTGCGCTATGATGATGAATTTGTTAAACACAAGATTCTTGACGCAATCGGTGACCTTTATCTTCTAGGGCATAGTTCCATAGGCGCCTTCTCCGGTTATCGTTCGGGGCATGCATTGAATAATAAATTACTCAAAGCACTGTGTGCCGATCAATCTGCCTGGGAAGAAGTGACTTTTGAGGATGAAGAAGCAGCTTCACCTATATCGTATACACAGCCTTTGCAGGCAAGCTGATTAATCGTTATTTTCTGGCTTGTGTTTATCAGACACATGCATGGCAAGCTTCAGTAATGCTGATCGTAATCCGTCATCTGCGATAGATGAGGCTGTCTGGTTTAACAGCTTGCTTGATTGACGGCTGATCTGCCTGGGTTTTGTCTTTTTTACAGGTTCAGTTGGCCTTGCAGTTGGCGATTGTGCAGGTCTGCTGAAAACTCGAATATGGAGAAGTTTTTCACTGCCGCTGTTTTGCAGAATAGTTAGAATCCTTGGCCCAAGCTGTCTAAGTCTTGTGGTCCAGACAGGCGAATCCGTCATAATGACAAGCGTTCTGTCGTGGATATTAGCAACATGGTAATGGCCGTCACTTTCAGGTGGCAGTTCGCTGCGCAGCAGTGAAGTCAGGCGCCTCAGCTCTTCGGTACGCTTTCTCAGCGAAATATCGAGTCTGGAATTAAATGAGTCCAAATCTAAATAAATCCCGACGATTAGTCTATTATTATTAGTGATGCACTCTTAAAAGAAGCAACAATGAACATTATATTTCTTGGCAAATTCAGAGGTAAGCCTGTACAGTGCCAGATCGGTCATGGCTGGCAAAAACTGTTATGTATGAGCACCATTCTAACAGTTCTCGGGGTGTTCGCAGTTACCGGATTCTGGTGGGGGTATACCACCAAGGAAATTGTGCAACTTAATGAATTAGAAGGCAAAATAGCCACAGAGAAGGCCTTGATCGAGCAGACCCGCAAGAACGCGCAGTCTGACCTTGATGCCCTGGCTGCTCATATCGGCCAGATGCAGGCCAATGTAACCCGCCTGAATGCCCTGGGCCAGCGTCTCGTGGTCGTCGCCAAGCTGGATTCAGATGAGTTCGACTTTGAACACAAACCGGCCTATGGCGGTCCACATCAGCCTGACGCAGGCAGCACCATGGACCTGAATACAGTCCTTACCGACCTGAATGAACAGCTGCAGAGCCGTGAACAACAGCTGTCTCTGCTCGAAGATGTCATTATGCGCAGTGAGTTGATGAAAGAAGCACGTCCCGCCGGCCGTCCAATCGGCAAAGGCTGGATATCGTCTTACTATGGCAAGCGTACAGACCCGTTTTCGGGAAAAATCGAGATGCACAAGGGCATGGATTTTGCCGGAAAGAAGGGCAGTGATGTAAAAGCGGTTGCCAGCGGTGTTGTAACCTGGTCAGGCGAACGTTATGGTTACGGTAACCTGGTCGAAATCAATCATGGTAATGGCTACGTTACCCGTTATGGGCACAATGATGACATTGTGGTCAAAATTGGTGATAGTGTCGAAAGAGGCCAGACGATCTCGAAAATGGGATCTACCGGCAGATCAACGGGACCACATGTACATTTTGAAGTGCTGCTGAATGACCGCCAAATCGATCCTATTCGATTCGTTCAGTCCAAAGCCTGAATAATCTCCACAATTTATAATTCACTGTGACCGAGAGTACAATCTCGGGCATAATACACGCTTTTGCATAACCGCTATTACTAGACACCAATTCCCTGATAATCCCAAGCCAGAACCATGATTTCGAATCTCGCAAGCAAGATATTTGGTAGCCGTAATGAAAGAATCATTAAACGGCATCGTAAGACAGTTGAGGCTGTCAATAAGCTGGAACCCGAGTTCGAGGCCTTAAGTGACGAACAGCTGGCGGCAAAGACGCTGGAATTTCGTCAACGCCACACAGATGGAGAATCACTCGATCAATTATTGCCCGAGGCTTTTGCAGCTGTGCGTGAGGCTGGCAAGCGCGTGTTGCATATGCGGCATTTTGATGTGCAGTTGATTGGAGGCATGGTGCTGCACAACGGCAAAATTGCTGAAATGCGTACCGGTGAAGGTAAAACCCTGGTGGCAACACTGGCCGCTTATTTGAATGCTATTCCGGGTACAGGCGTCCATGTCATTACCGTGAATGACTACCTGGCAAGTCGTGATGCCGAGTGGATGGGGCGTTTGTATAACTTCCTGGGCATGACCACAGGCGTCAGTCTGAACGGAATGGATCATATTACGAAGAAACAGGCTTATGCTGCTGATATCACTTATGGAACCAATAATGAATTCGGCTTTGATTATCTGCGCGATAACATGGCGTTTACTGCAGAAGACAAGGTGCAACCTAAACTTAATTTTGCCATCGTGGATGAGGTCGACTCCATTCTAATTGATGAAGCGCGTACACCCTTAATCATTTCAGGCGCTGTTGATGACAGCAGTGAACTGCACCTGCGTTTCAAGGACATCGTGAAGAAGCTGGAGCAAGGTAAGATGACAGGCAAGGATGAGCCTGAAGAAGGAGATTTCTCGGTTGATGAAAAGCACCGTGCAGTTCATATTACTGAACAAGGCCACCAACGCGTTGAACAAATTCTAATTGATGAAAATATCCTTCCTGCTAATGAAAGTCTGTATAGCGCGAAGAATATAAGTCTGCTGCATTACCTGAATGCAGCCTTACGCGCCAACGCATTGTTTGAGCGTGATGTGCACTACATTGTGAAAGACAAGCAGGTTGTTATTGTTGACGAATTCACTGGACGCACCATGCCGGGCAGGCGCTGGTCGGAAGGAATGCACCAGGCGGTAGAGGCCAAGGAAGGGGTACCGATCCAAAGCGAAAACCAGACGCTGGCATCCATCACTTTCCAGAATTATTTCAGACTGTACAGCAAGCTCTCTGGCATGACTGGTACAGCTGATACCGAAGCAGCAGAGCTCATGCAAATCTACAACCTGGAAGTCATCATTATTCCAACCAACCAGGTAATGATACGCGATGACATGACAGACCAGGTGTTCCTGACAAAAGAAGAGAAGTACGAAGCAATCATGAACGATGTCAAGAACTGCGTTGCGCGTAAGCAGCCGGTTCTTGTTGGTACAGCATCCATTGAAGTATCTGAGAAAATATCAGCGTTGCTCGAGAAAGAAGCTATTCAACACAATACACTGAATGCGAAGCAACACGAAAATGAGGCGCATATCATTGCCCAGGCAGGCCGTCCAGGTAATGTCACTATAGCAACCAATATGGCCGGTCGCGGTACAGATATTGTTCTTGGCGGTAATCTTGAAGCCGAGCTTGAGGGCATAGCGGATGCGAGCGACGATGAAAAACACAAAATCACCCAGCACTGGCATGAGCGCCACCAGACGGTCATTGAAGCCGGTGGCTTGCACGTTGTCGGCAGCGAGCGTCATGAGTCGCGCCGTGTAGATAACCAGTTACGCGGGCGCTCAGGCCGCCAGGGAGATGCGGGGTCAAGCCGTTTCTACCTCTCTATGCAGGACGACCTGATGCGTATTTTTGCATCCGACAAGGTCGGTGGACTGATGAAGAAACTCGGTATGCAGCACGGTGAGGCCATCGAACACCCTTGGGTTACACGTGCGATTGAAAACGCACAGAGAAAGGTTGAAGGCCATAACTTCGATATTCGTAAACAGCTGCTTGAATATGATGATGTCGCTAATGATCAGCGTAAAGTGATTTACTCGCAGCGTAATGAAATGATGGCTGCCGAAGATTTGTCTGATGTGGTAAACAATATTCGTGAAGATGTCGTTAATGACATCGTGTCTGAATATATTCCTCATGGCAGCCTGGATGAGCAGTGGGATTTCGAAGGTCTGCAGGAAGCGATTCATAATGAGTTTGGTCAGGACATGCCCATTGCGCAATGGATGGATGAAGATACAGATCTGAATGAAGACGGATTGCGTGACAAAATACTGGAAACTCTTGTTGCTGACTATAAAGCTAAAGAGCAAATGGTCGGTTTTGAGGGGATGCGCCAGTATGAGAAATATATATTGCTGCAGGTGCTGGACAAATTATGGAAAGAGCATCTCGCGGCAATGGATTATTTGCGACAGAGCATTGGTTTGCGCGGTTATGCACAAAAGAATCCTAAGCAGGAGTACAAGCGCGAGTCATTCAGCATGTTCACTGAGCTGCTAGACCGCATCAAACACGAGGCGGTCACGCTGCTATCCAAAGTGCAGATACGTGCACGCGAGGAGGTTGATGACCTGGAACAGCAAGGTCACCAGCAACCGGAAAATGTCAGCTACCAGCATCAGCAGGCTGGTGGCATGCAGGATCCTGCAAAATCAGAAGGTAGTGAAGCGGGAGCAGCCAGCGAGCAGCAACAGCCATATGTACGCGGTGAACGTAAACTTGGACGAAACGAACCCTGTTGGTGTGGCTCTGGTAAGAAGTTCAAGCAATGCCACGGTAAACTCGATTAATGGCAGTAGGTTTATCGCAACCGGAAAATATACTTCCTGTTAAGGGCGTTCAGCTGGCAGCGCTTGCCGCAGGAATAAAAAACGGGCAAATGCCCGATCTCGTGCTCATCACTTTTGAACCCGACACAGTCTGTGCGGGTGTTTTCACCCGCAATGCATTTTGTGCCGCACCGGTAACAGTCGCAAAAAGTCACCTGGCACAAACCAGCCCGCGTGCACTGCTAATAAACTCGGGCAACGCCAATGCGGGTACCGGAAATCAGGGTCTGAGCGATGCAGAGCAAAGCTGCGCTCTGCTCGCCAGTGCTATCAACTGCACTGATAATGAAGTGTTACCATTTTCAACCGGTGTCATAGGCGAAGACCTGCCAATGGATAAAATTGAGTCAGGCATCAAACAGTTGCCTGCCCGGCTAGAGGCGGATGCATGGACACAAGCTGCAGCAGGAATCATGACTACCGATACTGTCGCCAAGGCATGTTCGCGAACCTTGCAGATCGATGGTGCTGAAGTAACAATAACGGGAATCGTCAAAGGTTCCGGTATGATCCGCCCGGATATGGCAACCATGCTCGCTTTTATCGTGACTGACGCGGCCGTAAATCACGAGTGGCTGCAGCATTGCCTCGAGTCTGCCGTTAATGTCTCATTCAACTGCATTACTGTCGATGGCGATACCTCAACCAATGATGCCTGCATACTTGCTGCAACGGGTGCATCAGGCAGTCACAGGCTCGATGGCGACTGTGACAATAGTGTTGAATTTCAACAGGCCGTAAACGAAGTCTTTATTCAGCTTGCGCAGTCAATTATTCGTGATGGCGAAGGTGCGACAAAATTTGTCACTGTACATGTCGAGTCTGCTGCAAATGTTGATGAAGCAAAAAAGGTTGCTTATACCATCGCGCATTCACCCCTGGTGAAAACTGCGCTTTATGCCAGCGACCCCAATTGGGGCAGGATACTGGCAGCTGTGGGACGCGCAGGCCTTGATGATCTCGATATTAATGATGTAAGTATCTATCTGGGTGATGTATGTATCGTCAGCCAGGGCGGGCGAGATCAGGGTTATGAAGAGGCTTTGGGTCAAACAGTGATGGGCCAGGAAGAGATCACTATACGTGTAACACTCGACCGCGGCAGTGAACAGACAACAGTGTGGACAACAGACCTGTCTTACGATTACGTGAAGATAAACGCTGAGTATCGTACCTGAAAGTACAGTGTTCAGTGAATAACGCATTCATTCACGTTGCAGTTGCAGCTGTTGTAAACAACAAGGCTGAGGTTCTTGTCAGTCAGAGAAAGCAGGGCACCCACCTTGGTGGTTACTGGGAATTTCCAGGCGGCAAACTGGAGCCGGGAGAACGTGTTACAGCTGCATTATCCCGTGAGTTGAAGGAGGAGCTTGATATCGTTCCGACATCAAGCCGGCCGCTTATCAGGGCCAGGTATCATTATCCTGAAAAATCTGTATTGCTTGATGTATGGAAAATCGAGTCCTTTTCGGGGAGTCCCAGAGGTGTTGAAGGTCAGCGCATAGAATGGCGTGCAGTTGATGGGCTTGATCAAAATGTGTTTCCTCCAGCGGATATACCGATAATCAACGCATTATTATTACCAGGGCGCTACCTGGTAACCGGGGAGTTTTTCAGTGTGACTGATTTTGAAAAAAGACTGTCAGCAGCATTGCACGGCGGTATTGAGCTGGTACAGTTGCGCCTGACGCACGCCTGGTTGCAAGCCAACACCGAGGCGTATGCACTCGAAGTTATTGAGCTCTGCACAAGCCTGTGTAAACAGAATTCCGCGAAGCTTTTGTTTAATTTACCTGAACAGCTCAGGTCGATAACAAATGAAGGTATTCATTTAAACAGCAGGCAATTACTCAAAATTAATAGCAGGCCAGATAGTGATCTTGTAGCTGCTTCTTGCCATAACAGGCAGGAACTTGAGCATGCACAGTCTATTGGTGTTGACTTTGCTGTGCTGTCACCGGTACAGAAAACACGCAGCCATCCAGGTATTCAACCTCTGGGGTGGGAGGCTTTCCACGATATGGTTGATAATATCAATATACCGGTATATGCACTCGGAGGGGTGTCAGCTGATGATATTGAGCAGGCGTGGCGTTCGGGTGGGCAGGGTATAGCTGCAATAGGTGCTTTGTGGAAGTGAAAGCCCGCGTTTGGCAATATCCGGGTTAGTCCACAGATGAACGCAGATCAACACAGATATTGAGTACGTTATTTGTCCGCCAGAAACGCGAATGGCGCGAAAAGCACTAAACCATCTAGATATGTTTTTGTTTGCGTTTTTCGCGGACGATTGATCTCTGTTGCGGCTTATACCTGAGACACTGGCCTACTGCCTGTACTGGAGTAACATAAAAATTATTTGCGTTTATTTGCGTTTATTTGCGGACAATAAAAGTATCTGTGTTTATCTGCGTTCATCTGTGGACCATCGCCCTGATTAAGCTCTGCACGAATTTTGGACTCATGCAATATCTGGGCTAGACAGAGCAGATTCTAAGCCTGAATGCCACGTCTTCGGTACACTGTTCAGGGCGGGTATACGGATTTGGATTAAGCATAAATCGAACCGAGAAGCGGTGTTTTCCTGCGCTTATTTCGGGATAGCAGTTCAGCGTCACCGGTACCGATATGTGCACCAGTTGAACAGCCTGGTTTGTATCAATTACTTTCTGAAAGAAACCCTTGGCTGCAGTTTCTTCGCTGTCGTCAGCAGAGTTTCTTAAAACGTCCAGGATCATGGTGATGGCTTCTTCAAGCACTATAAAGGGCGCAAACCATTGCTGCAGATGTTCGCGCCGCGTATCTTCTGAACGTGTCAGCCAGAAGTGGAACGCCGGTAAATCGAAATCACAGATCGGACCCGGTACCGAGTTTTTTTGTCGAACGGCATTTAAAAGTTCAGCGCCCTGGGTTTCCTGGCCTAACTGCCCTGTGGTTGATTTCAATCTACCGATCAATACCGTCTGTTGATCCAGTAAAGCTGTCAGTTGACCCTGGTCAATTTGTGGGCGTTTTGTAAGTCTTTCCAGGCGCGAATGTTGTCGCTCAAGCTCTTTGAGTACTTCAAGTTTGATATCGCTTCGAGTAGTAAATGACAGGATATCTGTAATCGCATCAATTGCGATGGGGTTGTCCCATGCTGATCCGTGCTTAATATGGAAAGCAAACTGTTTGAACAGTTTTTCGAGCCTGAAGAACGTGCGAATTCGTTCGTTAAGCGGTTGTTCGTATGTTAGGTAGTCGGTCACGTGAGGCTCGTTCAATCAATGCCGGGATTGTTGCATAAATCCTGGATTACATAAAGTTATCCTGTGATGCCAGCAATAAATATTGTTGATGAAGCTTGTTCACCGATAGCTGGAGGTCTTCAAGTGAGCCATTATTATCAAGATTGTCATCAGCTGCAGCCTGTCGTTCCGCATCATCGGCCTGGTTTTGAATGATTGCACGGATTTGCAGCTCGCTGCGGTCGTCCCTTGCCTGGACGCGCTGGATTCGTACAGATTCTGTGGCATTCACAATTAATACCCTGTCGACAAGATCTCGCTGTCCTGATTCAAGTAACAGTGGGATCACAATGAGAATATAAGGTTCATTTTTATATTTATCCTTATAAGACTTGATTTGCTCTCGAACTCGCGGGTGGAGAATGCTTTCAAGCTGCTTTTTCATTTCAGGGCTGGTGAATACTACGCTGGCGAGCTTGGTTCTGTCCAGCTGACCAGCAGGCGTTAAAATTGCCTCACCGAATACATCGACAACTTGAGAGAGTGCATCAGCACCCGGCTGAACGAGTCGATGTGCAATGACATCAGCATCTATTACCGGGACGCCAAGCTGATGAAACAGTCTGGCAACTTCGGATTTACCGCTACCGATTCCGCCTGTAAGGCCTATGCTGAGCATTATTGCAGGGTGACGAGATAGGCCTGGTTGATGTCATTGCCCCAAAGCAGTGCTATCCAGCCTGCGACTGCCAGATAAGGACCAAAGGGTATAGGTTGCTGGGTGCGCGCTTTTCCTGTTACCAGCATGATGGAGCCGGCGACGGCACCTACCACAGATGAAACCAGGATGATCTGGGGCAACATTGTCCAGCCCATCCAGGCTCCCATAGCCGCAAGCAACTTGAAGTCACCAAATCCCATACCTTCTTTGCCTGTTACCAGCTTGAATGTCTGGAATACCGTCCAAAGTACCAGGTATCCTGCAATTGCGCCAATGACACTGGCCTGCAACGATGTATAGGTGTCAAACAGCGCGAAGATCAAACCCAGCCATAGTAATGGCAGGGTAAGATTGTCTGGCAGTAACTGCTTATGCACGTCAATCATGGTCAGGGCGATCAATATCCATGTAAACAACAGGCCGCCTGCAGTTTGTATGGTTACACCAAAATGCCATGCAACGGTAACTGACATGAGCGCTGTGATTGCTTCAATGGCCGGATATTGAATTGAAATAGGTGTCTTGCATGAGGAGCATTTACCACCGAGTATGATGTAGCTGATGACAGGGATATTTTCCCATGCGCGTATAGAATGGCCACAATGGGGGCAGCTTGAGGCGGGTGTAGCGAGGCTGATTTTTACCCCTTTATCATCTGCCGGGGTTTCAATCTCGAGAAACTCGTGACACTGCTGTCGCCAGTCACGCTCCAGCATCACTGGCAGGCGGTAGATAACGACATTCAGAAAGCTGCCTACACAAAGGCTGAATAAAACAATGGCTGTATAAAACAGCCACTGCTCTGTCCTGAATACGTCGAGTATTTCCAAAGGTAATTTATTATTGTGAGACAACCTCACCCATCTTGAAGACAGGCAGGTACATGGCAATCACCAGGCCACCAATTACAACGGCAAGGAAAGACATGATCAACGGTTCCATCAGTGCAGTCAGGTTATCGACTGCATCATCGACTTCCGCTTCATAATACTCAGCAACCTTGGCAAGCATCTCGTCGAGGGCACCGGATTCCTCACCAATGCCAACCATCTGGATCAACATGTTGGGGAAAAGTTTTTTGTTTTGAGACAGGCTTGCCTGTAGTGTCGTTCCTGATGCGATATCATCGCGCACACGTAAAATCTCCTTGGTAAAGACGCTATTACCTGCAGCGCCTGCAACCGAGGCCATGGCATCCACCAGCGGCACACCGGCAGAAAACATGGTAGACAGTGTTCTTGAGAATCGTGCGATAGCCGAGTTAAATATCAATGGGCCAAATGCAGGTATCTTTAGAACAATAACATCAAGCTTTTCGCGAAATTTACGCGAGCGTTTTTTTGTTTGAAAGAATGCCGTGAATATTGCGGCTATACCCAGGCCTAACAACCATCCCTTTGCAATCATGAAGTCAGACAGGTTAACGACCATTTGAGTAAACGCCGGCAGTTCAGCACCAAAACCCTCGAACAGACCTGCGAAAGTTGGAACAACGAAAATCAGCAGAATTGCGGTGACAACAACTGCAACAACGAGTACGGCTATTGGGTAAGTTAAGGCCTTCTTGATTTTTGATTTCAGCGCTTCTGTTTTTTCCTTATAGGTGGCGATCTTGTCCAGCAGTTCTTCGAGTGCACCGGATGCCTCACCGGCATCGACCAGGTTTACAAAAAGGTCGTCAAAATGTAATGGGTGTTTGGCGATCGCACTGGAAAAAGTGCCACCCGCTTCCACATCGGCCTTAACTGCCATGATCATTGTAGTCATGTTTTTATTCGAGTGGCCCTGGCCGACGATATCAAATGCCTGTACCAGCGGAACACCGGCTTTGAGCATGGTGGCCATTTGCCGGCTGAATACGGCGATATCAGCTGGAGTAATTTTCTTACCCTTGCTTTCAAAGAGCGATTTACCTTTTCTCTTGACCTTGCCGGGTTTCGGGGTAACTCCACGCTTGCGCAACTCGGCTTTAACTGCATCGATGCTCGTTGCTGTCGTTTCTCCCCTGATGCGTTGTCCCTGCTTGTTGGTGCCTTCCCAGATAAAGGTTGCTGCTTGTGCTTGTGCCATTATTCAGTCCTAATCAGTCTTTGGTTACGCGGTTAACTTCTTCCAGGCTGGTAATGCCCTGAATTACTTTAAGCAGGCCTGACTGACGTAGGTCATTCACGCCTTCTTTATGCGCCTGATCTGCAAGATCAAGGGCATTGCCATTGTTCATGATGATCTGGCCCATATCTTCGGAAAGTTTCATTACCTGATAAATGCCGACCCGGCCCTTATAACCGTCGGAACACTGGTCGCAACCGACAGCTTTATACAAAGTGAAACCTTCCTTGATCTGTTCATCAGCAAAACCTTCTTCTTCCAGTGCCGCTCGAGGCACTTCTTCAGTTGCTTTGCAGTGCTCACACAGGCGACGTGCCAGGCGCTGGGCAATAATCAGTGATACTGCAGATGCAATGTTGAACGGCGGTACGCCCATGTTAACCAGGCGCGCCAGTGTTTGCGGTGCGTCATTGGTATGCAGGGTGGACAGCACCATGTGGCCGGTTTGAGCCGCCTTGATCGCGATCTCTGCCGTTTCCAGGTCACGAATCTCACCAACCATGATGATGTCCGGGTCCTGACGCAGGAAGGACCTGAGGGCTGAAGCAAAATCAAGCCCGACCTTGTTGTTGACATTGACCTGGTTGATGCCCTCGAGGTTGATTTCTGCCGGGTCCTCGGCGGTTGATATATTCCTGTCTTCGGTGTTGAGGATATTCAGGCCGGTATACAGCGATACGGTTTTACCACTACCGGTTGGGCCGGTTACCAGGATCATGCCGTAGGGATTGGCCAGTACATCCAGATATTTTTGTTTCTGTTCAGGTTCATAGCCGAGCGCATCGATGCCCAGCTGTGCACTGGAAGGGTCCAGGATACGCAGTACAACTTTTTCACCAAACAATGTCGGCAGGGTATTAACACGAAAATCGATGGCCTTGTTTTTTGAGATTTTTAGTTTAATACGACCGTCCTGTGGGACACGCCTTTCCGCGGTATCCATTTTAGACATGACCTTCAGTCGTGCAGCCAGTTTAAGCCCCATCGCTGTTGGCGGCTTGGAGACTTCACGCAACACGCCGTCAATGCGTAGGCGTACGCGGTATTTTTTCTCATAGGGCTCAAAGTGAATATCAGACGCGCCTTTTTTGATGGCATCCAGCAGCACTTTATTGACGAACTTGACAACCGGCGTGTCATCAGCGGCGCTGGCTTCTGCTGCATCAGCCGGAGACTCATCGGTATCGGCAAACTCTACGTCTTCAAGGTCATCATCAAGGCCGTCATCGAGCGCATTATCTTCTTCTTCAAGCAGCTTATCGATAAATTTGCTGAGCTTGTTTTCTTCTACCAGTACGGCTTCTGTATTGGTGCCGGTCTGGAACTTGATATCATCAATGGCCGCTAGATTAGTGGGGTCCGAGATGCCAACATAGAGCCTGTTGCCGCGCTTGAATAGTGGTACAGCATGGTGCCTGGTGATCAGCTTGTCATCGACAATGTCACGCGGAATGGATTCGTTGTCGAGCACATCGAGGTCAAAAACGGGGAGACCGAATTCATGGGATGCTTCCATGGCAATTTTGCTTGCAGAGAGCACATTGTTATTGACCAGGTATTGAGTGAAGCTGATTTTTTCATCGTGCGCACTTTTAAGTGCGGTAATCGCCTTTTCCTCATCCAGCAAACCGTCATTAACAAGCTTGCGAGAAAGCCCGCTCAGTTTTGGTTCGGCACTCATTGCAGTCCCCGTACTAAAAATTGTTAAGCCCTGATAACAACAGAAAGCATCCTGTTGTATGAATGTTATTAGCTCAGATAGTAAGGAGTATAGGAAGAATCTCGCCTAAAACCAGTAAATCAGGCGCTTTGGAGCGGGTGGTTCGTGGTCGATCAGGTATAAAAAAACAGGGCCCGATGACATCGTATCGGGCCCTGTTTTTGTACTGACATCAATGATCTTCGATTACTACGGCACTGGGTCCTTGGTAACGGATTGCTGTATTGTTGGATCCGGCAAGTAGGTTACCGTAATGGTGTAGCATTCGTTTATGCCGCCACCGCCACAGGCTGCGATATTGTATTTGAACAGGTCATTATCACCATCAGGACGCCAGCCCAGATTGTTTGGCAAGGTGGTGACATCACCGCCCGGATCATAGGTGCCGGCAATGAATGAACCATTCTCGTAAAAATAGTTGTCCAGAAACATCGCCAGCTGCTCGGCATTTTCCCGGGCACTTGCGTTGTTTGCCAGCTCTATATAGCCGTTATATGAAGGCACGGCGATAGCGGCCAGCGTGCCGATAATTCCTACAGTGACCATTAGCTCAACCAGCGTATAGCCCGAGTGTTTGGATATGTTCATATTGATATCCTCCGCATCAATACTCTAGATTATGTATGTTTTATCCGAAAATTCCTTAAATTTCAGCTTTATATCGGCTGAACGTATCGAATAGCCGGATAAACCGTGATATCAGCCATAGAAATCGTGGCTTGCCACCGGCCTGTATGAGTCAGAGAAGTAATATGCATAGTGTTGTTCAGTACAGTCTGCCTCGAATTTAACCCAAGCCTGTCATGGCTTTTGCATCCTGCTCGACTCCGGCTGAGTTGTATGTGTAGAGCTCAAAAACAAACAGGGGGGGCTATGCCCCCCCTGTTATTCAGGTCCAGTTATTGAACCTGCTTATACAAACAGCTTACTCAACAGTAACGCTGTCAGCTGTCAGGTCAAGGTATGCCGGCAGTGACACAGTAACCTGAGTAGCCAGAGTGCCTGCAATACCTACTACACCGTCTGTATCGTTAGCTGCAGCTGCATAAGCGTCAACACCTGCAGGCGCCTTGGCATTAGTAGTTGTGTTCAGATAGGCAAACCATTGAGCAGCTGTTGCAACTGAGGGCAATACACCGCCAGTAATACCGGTAGGTGTCAGACCCAGAGCGGCCTGGGATTTTTCTTTAGATGCTTCGTTCTTGATGATACGACGCGCTTCATCAAAGTTGCTGCTAACTTTCGACATGTTAGAAGTGTCGATATAGCTGTTGTATGAAGGGATTGCGATAGCAGCCAGAATACCGATAATGGCTACTACGATCATCAGTTCGATAAGGGTAAAACCTTGGACTTTCTTCATGATTCTCTCCTGAGAAATTAGTTAACTAACTGTTATTGTGTGTTATTTCGCTTTTTTAGTTGAAAGCTGTTATTCATATAGCAGAGACTGTGCCAGTTTGCAGAAATAACAGGTTAAACAGTAACTTGGGGTTTTTTCTCGATGCCAGGGTTGATGCCTGAATTGTCAAAATCTGTCAGTTTGTGACAATTTTGTTAGCCAAATACCGGATCGTCGGGCAATGATTTCTTTATTAATGGAACCATTCCAGAAATTACCTATGGTCTGAAATATATAGGCCTGTACTTCATATACCTGTACTTCATATATGAGTACAAGCCGGCGAATGCTTAAGCAAATAATATCAGGGTGGTGAAACTGCTTAAATTATCCTATAAAAAAACTAATAATTTTGTACCACATTAAAAAATTCATTTGTAAGGAGAAAAAATCATATGGTTTTGACAGAGATCAGCCGCAGGCGGGCATTCCTCACTCACCTGGGTGTGAGCACCACAATCTTTGTTGTTTTATCTTACCTCATCATTTTGCACTGGTATCCGGACTATTATTTCTTTCTCGATGGCGGTATTCGTGCGATCGCAACCATCTTCTTGGTTGACGTGGTACTGGGACCCGGGCTGACGTTACTGGTATTCAAGCCAGGTAAAAAAAGCCTGAAATTCGATATGTCGGTGATTCTATCGGTGCAGCTATTGGCACTGACCTGGGGGGTGAATAGTGTTTACACAGAACGCTCGGCCACAACCGTGTTTTATCAGGGCAAGTTCACCTGTATTTCACGTCCTGACGCAGGTGAGATTAACCTGGCCGTTATCGAGGCAGGGCCGAGCGGCAAGCAGAAGCTGTCGTTCCTGCAGCGTCCCGATACAGTCGATGAATTGCTGGAATTTACCAAAGAGGCTTTTGCTCAAAAGAGTTCAGCCGTCTATTATTATGGTGAAAAGTACGTACCACTGGATGAGCGTGTGGTTTCCAGGCTGGACAAATATCATCTCGACCCGGTCAGTTTGAGGGAAGAAAACGCGCAATACGCTGATACTGTAAATTCGGTTATCAAAAATCAGGACGAAGTCGAGCGCTACCAACTGATACCTTTGTCCTGTCGCTACGCCAGGATGGTTGCTCTATATGACAAGAACCTGTTAAAAATCAGCGAAATTCTTGATGTACCTACCATGCTCAGCGCCGAAGCAAACGATGAACCGCTGCCACTGAAAATTGAACTGGAGCAGAACCTGGTACAACAAAAACAGGACGATGCTATCAGTGCATCTATCGGGGAATGATGTTCGCCATTACCACTGGTTAGCTTGTATGCTGGAAAAATATCTGGCGGTCATTGCGAGCTAGTCAATGCTGTATTTTTCGAGACGGTAACGTAGCTGGCGCAGGCTCAGGCCCAGCAGTTTGGCCGCCGCAGTCTTGTTCCAGCGGGTTTTTTCCAGTGCCTGCATGATGGAGCTTTTTTCCTGCCCTTCAAGATCAAGTGAATTGACGTCGAGATCGGCTTCTGCAGTTGGCGATACATGTGTTTTTTCCTTGAGTGCAAGATCCTCCATATCGATGATGTTATTTTCAGCCAGCGCACTTGCACGTTCAAGAATGTTCTCCAGTTCGCGAACATTTCCCGGGAATGTGTAATCCATCAGTGCTTCTATCGCACCATTGCTGATGCCAGGAGTTTTTTCAAGGCAGGATTTCTCGGCAATTGTTTTGAGTAATTGCTGGGCAAGCAGCGGTATGTCCTCGGTTCTTTCGCGCAGGCTTGGTACTGTCAGATCAATCACATTGATGCGATAGTACAGGTCCTGGCGAAACTGGCCTTCATTCACAAGTTGATCCAGGTTTTGATGGCTGGCGCTGAGGATACGAACATCAACCGGTATTTCATGTTCGGCACCGACCGGCCGCACGGCTTTCTCCTGAATCGCTCGCAGCAACTTGACCTGCATGTTCAGTGGCAGCTCCGCAACTTCATCCAGAAACAGGCTGCCACCGTTGGCCGCCTGGAACAGACCGGCCTTGTCATTGCTGGCGCCGGTGAAACTTCCCCTGGTGTGTCCGAAAAACTCGCTCTCCATAAGTTCTGCCGGTATTGCGCCGCAGTTGACGGGAACAAAGGGCGCGTTGGAACGGGAGCCCCGTTCGTGAATCATTCTGGCAACGCGTTCTTTTCCCGAGCCGGATTCGCCGTGGATAAATACCGGCGCCTGGCTGCGAGCCAGTTTTGCAATCTTGCTTATCATCGCGCCAACTACGATTGATTGCCCGGTAATAGTCGTCCTGGCTGTTTCCGACACACTGGTAACATCAGTGGGCAGGGTGGTCGCCGAAGACACCAGGTTTCGCAAAATCTGGATATCGACAGGTTTCGAGACAAAATCAAATGCACCCGCTTTCAGTGCCTTTACAGCCAGTTCCATATTGCCATGCGCTGTTATCACTGCAATTGGAATATCGGAGTGGTTTTGCTGGACGTATTTGACCAGTTCAATGCCGTCACCGTCGGGAAGTCGCATATCGGTGAGGCACAGGTCAAAATGCTCTGTTTCAATCAGTTTCAAGGCATCGGCAATATTCATCGCAGAGCGTGAGTTGAGCCCCATGCGCGCTAGTGTAATTTCGATGAGCTCGCAGATATCCGGTTCATCATCAATGATTAGCACGTGTTTTGCTGTCATTAATCAGATGTCTCTTGTGCTTGTAGATAGTGTTGCTGAATTATGGATTATTAAATACTGGAAGCTTTGCTGATCTGCTGCTCAGGAGCCTGCAGAAAATAGATTCTGAAACAGGTTCCGCCAGCTGGTAATGCGATATGGCGTATTTTAGCACGGTTACTTTCAGCCACTTCCTTGGTTATATATAGACCAAGTCCGGTACCTTCATTGCTGGTGGTAAAAAATGGATCAAAAATTTGTTGTGCCGTGTCCACATCAATACCAGGCCCGTTATCGATGACATCAATAAATGGCTGGCCGGATTCAATTTCTATGCCCCCCTGAATATTAATGATTACCTTGGCCGGGGGTATTTTTGCATGATGAACAGCATTACCGCATAGATTCCACATTACCTGGTGCAAATTGCCTGAATCAAACAGTATGGTTGTATCTTCGGGTTTGATATGAATTTGAATCTGGTATTTATCCAGTGCTTGCGAAGCGGTGTATTCGTCTCTGAACTTGTGCAGCCAGGGAAGCAGTTCGACAGGTTCGGGAGTGCCGCGTTGCTGGCGTGACAGTTGCAGCACGTTTTCTACGACACCATTTAAGCGTTGCACCTGGGTGTTGATAATATCAGTCAGTTTTTTATCTGGCCCGCTTTCAAACACTTCATCCAGCAGCTGCGAGGCATGGTGAATCGCTGCCAGCGGGTTTCGTATTTCATGTGCAATACTGGCTGTGAGACGACCCAGCGATGCAAGCCTGACTTGCTGGAAACGCTGGTTGAGTTGACTGGCATCTTCGAGGAAAACCAGTGTTGAACTGCTGCTGTCTGCGTCTGATTCGATACGGCTGAAGCCGGGCTGAAGGTCAGGCAGGCCATGGCGCTGTTGTACGGGTTTATGCTGAATATATTCAACACTGTTTTGCCACTCAATATAACGTTCGTGCAGTTCAGGTAATACTTGCTTGAGTGTTACGTTCTTATCTAGATGTGTGTGTCCGAGCAGGTTTATGGCTGCGTTATTGGCCATCTCGATGACGCCGTTTGGATTAACAACGAGAATACCTGTGCGCATACTGCGAATAATGTGCTCGTTCATCTGAATTACGCTTTTAAGTTCGCGGCTGCTCTCAGTGGCAAGTTGCTCACTTTCACGCATACGCCGGGTAATAACCGATGTTACAAAAGCAAATGTAAATATGACCAGGCCAAGAATTCCGGTTTGTACATAAGCCTCGCGGTAATCAGGTATTACCAGCTGCGAATATATATGTTCAGCCAGCAGTGCAAGTGAGGTCGCCGCAGCCAGGAACAATGTGACACGGCGCGTGAAAAATATACTGGACAGGGAAAGATTGATTATCAGCAGCATGCCAAAGCCTGATCGAATACCTCCACTGGCGTGCATCAAGGCGATAATGACGGCTACGTCAACGCAGGTCTGGATGATGACTTGAGTATCAAGCCCGGGTTTATGCAGATAAAGGCCCAGCATGAAAGTGATGCAGGCTGCTACGTATCCGGCTGATGCCCAGAAAAATAGCTGCTCGTTGTAATCTGTAGGTCGAATGAACTGCTCGGTCCAGCCGTTGAGATACAATGTCAGAAACAGCAGCGCCAGTGCGCTTCTGTAATAATTGAACAGGCGCAGATATTGCCAGCTGTGGTTTTGCTGGTCAGGAGCTACTGTCGGTCTATCAGTATCAGTTTTGATGGCCTTTTTCCCAGTCCCGTTGATGCTGTTTGCAACAAAATGTTTCGGTACCTGAGATAATAGCTTCTTTTCTGGGGATGTAGGTCTCGCACTGCAGGCATTGCACCATATTATCCGTTGTTGTCGAACCTGGTTTTTTCTGCTGGAGGCTCCTGCTGTTAAGCCGATTCTTTATAATTAGAAATACCAGCAGAACTGCTGCAACGATTATAAGCGTACGAAACATATCAGAGATCTGAAATTAATAAAGAGACGATAAATGAGTAAATCTGTCAGAGTCGCCATGGTACAGGATAATTTTATTGTCGGCGACATCAATGCAAATACGCGGAAGATCATCGAGCTTACACATGCTGCTGCCGAGCAGGGAGCGGGTCTGGTGATTTTTCCGGAACTGGCACTGACAGGCTATCCGCCTGAAGATTTACTCTATCGTCCGGGATTCATCGCCCAGGTTGAAGCAGCTGTTGATATCATAAACCAGGCGGTTTCAGCTGTCGATGTGGTACTTGGCCTTCCCACAAAACATCAGTACGAGCTGTATAACACAGCGCTATGGTTGCATGATGGTAAATGCATTGCTGAATACCATAAACGATGTTTGCCAAACTATTCTGTATTCGATGAAGTGCGTTATTTTTCTCACGGTAATGAAACATGTGTTGTCACTGTTAACGGGGCCCGCTTTGGTGTTGTGATATGTGAAGATGCATGGGAGCCAGGACCTGTTGCTGAAGCAAAAGCCGCTGGCGCAGATGCCATTATCGTAATCAATGCATCGCCTTTTCATGGTGGTAAATATGAAGAGCGGGTTCATATGCTGCAACAACGCAGCAGGGAAAATGGGCTGCCAATGTTCTACGTCAATATGGTTGGTGGTCAGGATGAACTGGTATTTGACGGTGAATCACTGGTTGTTGACAGCAGCGGTAATGTAATCCGCAGGTCGGCAGCTTTTGAAGCGGCCATCGAACTCATCGATCTCGGTGATAAAGGGCCAGTCGCGGTAACCGCGGGATCTACTCTAGCACTACAGCAGGAAGAGGCCACATACAGGGCACTGGTCCTGGGTGTGAAGGATTTTGTAACTAAAAACGGATTCGACGGTGTTATTGTCGGTCTTTCCGGTGGTGTCGATTCGGCGCTGACAGTGGCGATCGCTGTCGATGCTCTCGGCGCAGAAAATGTACAGGCGGTGATGATGCCATCGCGTTATACAGCAGGTATAAGTCGAGAGGATGCTGAAGCGGAGGCGCATGCTTTGGGTATTCGTTATGATGTGATTTCAATAGAACATGCTTTTGAAGCATTTCTCGATTCGCTCAACAACGTATTCAGGGGGACCGAGCCGGATACAACAGAAGAAAACATTCAGGCACGCTGTCGCGGCCTGATTCTGATGGCAATATCAAACAAGACCGGCCGCATGCTGCTGACCACGGGCAATAAAAGCGAGATGGCTGTTGGATATGCCACACTATACGGTGATATGTGCGGTGGTTTTGCGCCGATAAAGGATGTATACAAGACCCTGGTCTATCGGCTATGTCATTATCGTAATTCGCTGGGGCAGGTTATACCCGAACGGGTGCTAACCAGGGCGCCGAGTGCAGAACTCAGAGAAGACCAGGTGGATCAGGATTCATTGCCTGCATACGAGGTGCTTGATCGGATCCTGGAGCTGTCGGTTGAGCGGGACGTGCCAGTTGATGAAGTGGTAAAGGCCGGGTTTGACCGGCAAACGGTTGAGCATGTGCTTGGCATGGTACAGCGTAATGAATATAAGCGCAGGCAGTCAGCCCCTGGTGTGCGCATTACCAGGCGTGCATTCGGTCGTGATCGACGCTACCCGATCACATCGGGATACCGACGCAAATAGCCTGCATATTGCACGAAGGATCTGGATTTTAGGGGCAAGATGCGCAGCCATCTTGTTCATAAAACCACACGGACAAGCTGTAACAGGATTTAATCGATTCAATTTGCTAAATATGACTCTACAATAATCACTAACGATCATTCCGTGTCCGCCTTCGTGCAATATGCAGGCGTCCTACCAGAATTTATACCAGCTGGATTCTGGCGGTTTTTCCAGCTTTGGATCAAAGCTGACAAGGTTGCTGGCCACGTCCTTGTTGAGATCCAGTACGCGCTGAGTGTCGGCAGCCAGTTCAACCAGTCCAAGTTGATTGTAGGCAATGACCATAATTTCCAGGGCGCGTTTGCGCCAGATGGAGTGTTCATAGCGTTCAAGCACAATTTTGGCGCGATTGGCAGCACCCATCCACGCCTTCCTGGAAAGGTAGTATTCAGCCACACTGATTTCGTGCTGGGCAAGTTCATTGCGCAGATAGATCATTCGCTGAAAAGCATCACCGGCGTAGTTGCTGTCTGGATAGCGCCGTACCAGGGTAGAAAAATCGTTGAAAGAGTTGTGCAGCGTTTCGGTTTCATGTTCGGCCTGGTCCCGTGGGAACCAGCCATCCAGAATACCGGTGCCGCGTTTGAAATTCACCAGCCCTTTCAGGTAATAGACATAGTCGATATTCGGGTCACGCGGGTGCAGGCGCATGAAGCGGTCCGCTGCGCTGATGGCAGCATCCGGTTCATCAAATTTGTAATATGAGTAGGCAATATCAAGCTGTGCCTGCTTGGCATAGGGATCAAACGGAAAGCGGGCTTCCAGCGTTTCCAGGTTCTTGATCGCCGATTCGAACTCGCCGGAATACAAAGCCCTGCTTGCTTCTTCATAAAATTCTTTCGCGGTCCAGTTCTTGGTTTGGTCTTTGTTGAACACGCTGCAGGCCTGCAACAGCAAGAGTGAAGTCGCCAGAAGAAATGTAGAGAGTAAAAAACGCATTTACAAAAAGGATTCGTTGATAAACAGTGTTCCGTTAGAATGGTGCATTATACCCGAGTTCAATTATTCTCTCTCAATGTCTGATTCTGTCATCGAAAATCCCGTTATCAAGCATATTACCGAGCAGTTCGCAGGTCAGAGACTGGATGCTGCCCTGGCCACCATGTTTCCGGATTATTCACGCAGCCGCCTGCAGCAGTGGATTCGTGATGGTCACGTGCTGCTGGATGGCAAGCGGGTCAAGCCTCGAACTAAACTGGCGGGCGATGAACTACTGCAGCTGAATATACCCATAGATGACCAGTCCACTGAGTTACAACCACAGGATATTCCCCTGGATATCGTGTTTGAAGATGAAGATATTATTGTGCTTAATAAACCTGCGGGGCTTGTTGTTCATCCTGCAGCCGGACATGCCGATGGTACACTGGTGAATGCCTTGTTACATTTTGATGCTGGGCTGGTTTGTGTACCCAGGGCCGGTATCGTGCACAGACTGGATAAGGATACCACCGGTTTGATGGTGGTCGCACGCAACCTTAGAGCGCACAAGCACCTGGTAGAAGAGTTGCAACAACGTAGCGTGCAAAGAGAATACCAGGCAATAGTACAGGGTGTTATCACTGCGGGTGGTACCGTGGATGCGCCTATTGGCAGGCACTCGCGTGACCGCGTACGTATGTGTGTGCGTGATGATGGCAAGCCTGCAATGACACATTATCGTGTAATAACCCGGTTTCGCGAACACACACACGTGCAGTTAAAACTGGAGTCGGGAAGAACACACCAGATCCGCGTTCATATGCAGCACATCCGTCATCCGATCATCGGAGACCCGGTATATGGTGGCAGGCAGCGCATACCGCCGCAAGCTGATCAAGAGCTCATCGATCAGTTGCGCACATTCAAACGACAGGCCTTGCATGCGTTCAGGTTAAGCCTGGTTCATCCGCAAAGCGGCAAGCAGCTGTCGTGGAAGTCATCGCTACCCGGCGATATGGTGCAGTTAATTGCAGCCCTGCAAAAGGATATAGAGCAGCATGGTAACTGAACAGCAAACACCAGGATTTATCAGGCCGGACTGGCCGGCACCGGAAAATGTTCATGCGCTGGTAACACTCAGAACCGGCGGCTACAGTAGCGGGCCCTATACCAGCTTCAACCTGGCCGCCCACACCGAGGATGATGCTGGCAGGGTACTTAGAAACAGAAAACTCTTGCGTGAGTATTTCAGCCTGCCAGCTGAACCTGTGTGGCTGCAGCAGGTGCACAGTAACCGTATCGTGTATGCTGATACAGATAACATCGGGGCCAGGGCGGACGGCTCATGGACCGATACCACTGCGAATGTGTGTGTGGTAATGACTGCGGATTGTCTGCCGGTGCTGATTTGTGATCACTCAGGCAGCAAGGTGGCTGCAGCGCATGCAGGCTGGCGTGGCCTTCATGCCGGCGTTATCACGAATGCTGTCAGTATGATGAAAACGGATCCGGGGGAACTGATGGTATGGCTGGGACCGGCAATCGGACCACGGGCATTCGAAGTCGGCCCGGAGGTAATCCGGGCATTCACCGCTGATAACAGTGAAAACATCTCAGCCTTCAGCCAGAAAGATGACCAGCACTGGTTGTGTGATTTGTACAAGCTGGCACGGATCGAACTTTCCAGTCTGGGAATTACTTCAGTTTTCGGCGGCAACGAATGCACTTATACTGATGAAGAGCGCTTTTTCTCCTATCGTCGGGATGGCTGCACAGGCCGTATGGCCAGCCTGATCTGGCTGGAATAAACAAACCGGAATAAATCCAGCTATTCTTCGCTATTTTCTTGTTATTTACCTGTCTTCTGCTATAGCAACATTAAAAGGTCATAAAACTGGCCGAATTAGTAGTATCCGCATATACACCGAACGTGGTGATATTTAACTGCTTATATGGATGTTGCTAAATGGCATTAAGTAGTTAGAGGAATAGGGATGAAAAATTCTATCTTGTTCAGTTTGTTAATCTGCGCTGCGCTTATCTCAATGCAGTCCATGGCTGCCAATCTGGAAGTGAAAATCACTGAAGATAAACCATACACCGTGGTGAATCATGGCGATGAACTGGTCAAGGTTCAGAGAATCCAGAATACCAGCAATACCATTGATGGTGCATTCACCAAGACATCACGACCATGCCCACCGTTTTGCGTGAATCCACTGAACATAGAAGAAGGTGTGGCTACAGTTGCCGAGCTTGAAGTCATCAAGTTCATGGAAACATCCATGCACAATGGAAATGGCATCATTATTGATGCACGTACCCCGAGCTGGCATAACAAAGGCACTATTCCGGGTTCAGTGAACATTCCATTTACGATATTTGAAATGTCCGCTGATGACCCCGAGCTGGTAGAAGTACTGGAGCGCCTGGGTGCGAAACAGCGTGATGATGTGAGTGTTGTTATGCGTTCACTGGAAAAGGTCGGCCTGTTCGGCGGTAAGGAGAAAACCGACACATGGGATTTCTCAGATGCCAGGCAGCTGCTGTTGTGGTGCAATGGTCCCTGGTGCGGCCAGTCACCTCGTGCGATACGCGCACTGATCAGTCTTGGCTATCCGGCTGAAAAGCTGTATTACTATAGAGGCGGTATGCAAATGTGGCAGTCACTGGGGCTTTCAATTGTGATGCCTTCTGATATGTCTACTTATGCCAGCAAATAGCTTCTATACTGTACCGAAATATAAAAGGCCGCTGTCTCAGCGGCTTTTTTTCATCATCGCTTTAATGTAGGGATTATTAAACCGCAGAGGCGCAGAGTGCGCAGAGGAAATATAGCTTTTAGAGTTAGTGCTTGTGCAGCTGTCCTCGGTGACGGCATGTTTATGCGGTGCTAAAAACCTAAGTAAACATAAGATCACACGCAGTTAAGCTTTTCTCTGCTTACTCTGCGCCTCTGCGGTAGATTATTAACTGTTAATTAGAATGGATGCTCCATGGGTATAAAGTAATACGAATGCATCACATCAATATCAGCCGGCCTTCTTTTTGTTTGAAATAAGTGTAACCCTGTTGCGGCCATTTTTCTTTGAATGGTAGACGGCTTCATCAGCCGATTTGTATAACTTTTCAAAATCTGAGCCGTGCTCTTCTGACAGGCAGGCAATTCCAATACTTGCGGTGACTTTCAGCCCGCCAGGATTGGATTTCTCTATCATTGCTCTGATCTGTTTGCCCTTGTTGACGGCATCATCGGCAAGGCAATGTGACAGAATGATCATGAACTCCTCGCCACCGATGCGAGAAACAAAATCACCCAGGCGACAGGCTTTCATCAGTAGCTTGCCGATGTCTGCCAGTACCCTGTCGCCGGCGTCATGGCCATATTTGTCGTTAATTGCCTTGAAATTATCAAGGTCCAGAATCATGATGGACAGTGGATGATCATAACGCAGTGATTCATTGATGTACTTGGGCGCATTTTCGACAAGGCTGTGGCGATTATGACAGGTTGTTAGCTGATCTTTCATCGCAAGCAGTAATAATGCCTGTTTCTGTTCCCGCACCTTGTCGTGCAAGCGTTTATTGGCAATCAGGTTGTTAATCCTGGCGGCGAATTCTTCTTCAATAGGCGGCTTGGTCACGTAGTCGTTGATACCAGCATGAAACAGTTCAATTCTGCGTTTGGGGTCATCATGCCCGGTCATCGCAAGAATAGGAATTTCCGAGTGATAGCTCTTCAGTGCGCGTATCATTCGTACCAGTGATAAGCCGCTCATTGCGCCTTTCAGCATCACGTCAGTTATGACCAGATCGTATTCGTTTTTCAATAGTGCATTGTAAGCGTCTTCTGCGTTACTATAGTAGTCAATTTCAAGGTTCATCTTTTCAAGGTCGCGAGATATTGCGCGCGCTACAGAGCGACTGTCTTCTACATAGATGACGCGCCCGCCCTCAATAACGATGTTTCTTTTACCCTTGATGTAATAATGAATGCTTTCACGAAGATGACTGACATTTGCTTTTGGAAAAATGTCTTTAATACCCGCATTGCGCGCATTATTCAGCAGGGTTTCGTTTGGTTCAGATGTCAGTAGCAGGATAGGACAGTGATTTACATTTTTTCGACAATATTCAATGAATCCTGAGCTGCTATCGTCGAAAATATTCTGCCCGGCAATTATGAGGTTATAGCCACCGCTATCCAGAAGACGAAGACCTTCTTCACTGGAGCCGACACAATCGACCTCGCATTCAACTTCTTCAAGAAGTTCGCGCAAGGTTTTCTGATACAGTCGACTGTTTTCGAGGACCAGGACTTTCATATTTACCAGTTAGTTATTTAGTTTTTTCCCAATACGAATCAGATCGCTTTGATGTAAGATGCCGAAAGCGAGTGCCAGAGTTCACTTGCATGTGTTAACTGCTTGATCCTTTATAAAGAGTGTAGAAGCTTATAGCGGATTTAGCGCTGAAACAGGAAGATTCAGCGAGGGATGTCAGGGGTATGAACTGGCGCAAAAAACGCCAGTATATGCATCAATGAGACGAGCCTGTCGTACTCATTAATACCTTATAATCAATAACTTATTTAACTCTCATGCCGGCCTGAGCGCCGTCATCGGGGCTGAGTATATACAGCTCCTTGCCGCCAGGCCCCGCTGCCAGCACCATGCCTTCGGAAATACCAAAGCGCATTTTTCGCGGCGCCAGGTTGGCCACCATGACAGTAAGCCGGCCTTCCAGCATTTCGGGCTCATAGGCCGATTTAATACCGGCAAATACCATGCGCGTTTCTCCGCCAATATCGAGTGTGAGCTGTAACAGTTTATCTGCACCTTCAACATGTTCAGCCTTGATGATTTTTGCCACGCGCAAATCAATTTTTGCAAAATCATCGAACTGAATCTGCGCTGAGACCGGATCATCCACTAAAGCACCGCTTGCAGATTTTGATTGTTCGTTTTGCTCTAGATGTTCAGTGGATTGTTCAACCATGGCTTCTATTTGCTCTTTTTCGATGCGGGTCATCAGTGGTTTGAATTTATTAATGCTGTGTGCGAGCAATGGCTCACTTAAGGTGTGCCATAGCAGTTCGCTGTTTAAAAACTCTTCCGACTTGAGTGCGGTGTGCGGAAGTATCGGTTTCAGGTAAGTCATTAACACCCGGAACAGGTTGATACCCTGCGTGCAGATAGCCTGCACTTCTGCTTCCTTTCCTTGTTCCTTGATGAGTACCCAGGGCTTGTTGTTATCAATGTACACGTTGGCTTTGTCAGCCAGCGTCATGATTTCACGGACTGCCTTGCTGTATTCGCGATTTTCGAATTCATTAGCTATTGACTCACCGGCATTGACCAGCTCGTTGTAAAGCCCGCTATCTGGCAAGCTTGCAGATAGCTGGTTGTCAAAACGCTTGTTGATAAAACCGGCACAGCGACTGGCTATGTTGACGACCTTGCCGACAAGATCTGAATTAACGCGCTGCATGAAGTCCTCAAGGTTTAAATCAATATCATCTACACCCGAAGAAAGCTTGGCTGCGTAATAATATCGAAGATATTCAGGTTTCAGGTTATCCAGATAGGTACGTGCCTTGATATAAGTGCCGCGTGACTTCGACATCTTCTGCCCGTTGACCGTGAGAAAACCATGGCAGTATACCGCGCTGGGCTTGCGAAAATTTGCACCATGAAGAACAGCAGGCCAGAACAATGTATGAAAGCGTGCGATATCTTTACCAATAAAATGATAAAGCTCGGTATCTGCATCGCTGTGCCAGTACTCATCAAAAGAAATGCCTGTACGATCGCACAGGTTTTTGAAGCTCGCCATATATCCTATAGGCGCATCCATCCACACATAGAAGAACTTGCCTGGTGCGCCGGGTATTTCAAAACCCCAGTAGGGTGCATTGCGCGAGATGTCCCAATCCTGCAGGCCTTCTTCGAACCACTCATCAAGTTTGTTTGCGATTTCAGGCTGTACATGTCCTTCACGCATCCACGTTTGCAGCATGTCGGCGAAGTCACTGAGTTTGAAGAAGTACTGTTCCGAATCTTTTTCGACCGGTATTGCCCCGCTGATTGCGGACACCGGGTTTATCAGTTCCGTAGGCGCATAGGTGGAACCGCAGACTTCACAGTTGTCGCCGTACTGGTCTTCGGCGCCGCATTTCGGGCACGTGCCCTTGATGAAACGGTCAGGCAGGAACATTTCTGCTTCGGGGTCATACGATTGTGAAATTGTGCGCGTGGCAATATGGCCTGCATCGCGTAATTTCAGATAAATTTCGCTGGCCAGTTCACGGTTTTCTTCAGAATGTGTGCTGTAGTAGTTGTCAAAGTCGATGAGAAAATCATCGAAATCAGCTTCATGTTCTTTCTGGACGGCGGCAATCAGTTGCTCCGGTTCGATACCATCCTGGCGGGCGCGCAGCATGATGGGTGTACCGTGAGCATCATCTGCACACACGTAATAACAGCCGTGGCCTTGCAATCGCTGAAAGCGTGCCCATATATCTGTCTGTATGTACTCCACCAGGTGGCCCAGATGGATCGGCCCGTTAGCATAGGGCAGGGCGCTGGTAACAAGGATTTTCCGCTTCGTGGTCATGAAGTACTTCTGCTTGCTGGTGCTGATTAAGTCGGGCGCATAACTTATCACGGGAGCACCAGGCAATACAGGCTTAACACCCCAAAAGAAGGGGTTAAATCAAGTATTTAGTGTTGTAGAATGCGACATCATTTTGAAATCGACCGAATTTACGGTGTGAGGTAAAGCGCATGAGCGTTTCAAAAGAGCAGATCGAATCTGCTATCAAAGAATATATTGATCCATATCTTGAGAAGGACCTGGTTACAGCCGGAGCTGTTAAAGATACGGAGATTGACGGCGACAAAGTCAAGGTCAAGATCGTGCTGGGCTATCCGGCGTACGGCTATGTCGACAAGCTGACGGAACAGCTGAAAAACAGAATCGAGAAAGTCGATGGTGTCGCTTCAGCGGCGATCGATGTTAGCTGGGAAATCGCCAGCCATTCTGTTCAGGGTGGCATGAACCCGCTTGAAGGCATCAAGAATGTGATAGCAGTCGCATCAGGCAAAGGCGGTGTAGGTAAATCAACCACGGCTGTAAACCTGGCCCTGGCGCTGCAGCAGGAAGGCGCACGCGTGGGTGTGCTGGATGCTGATATTTATGGTCCCAGTGTGCCGCGCATGCTTGGAATTGATGGCAAGCCTGAATCAACTGATGGCAAGTCGCTCGAGCCAATGGGTGGCCATGGTCTGCAGGCGATGTCGATTGGTTTCATGATCGACGAGGAAACACCGATGATATGGCGTGGGCCCATGGTTACGCAGGCGCTGGAACAGCTGCTGCGCGACACACGCTGGAAGTCTCTGGATTACCTGGTGGTTGACCTGCCGCCGGGCACCGGCGATGTACAGTTGACACTGGCGCAGAAAGTGCCGGTAAGCGGCGCTATTATTGTTACCACGCCGCAGGATATTGCCCTGCTGGATGCGCGCAAGGGTCTGAAGATGTTTGAAAAAGTCGAAGTACCGGTACTTGGCGTTGTAGAAAACATGAGTATCCATATCTGCTCCGAGTGTGGCCATGCCGAGCACATCTTTGGCCAGGGTGGTGGCGAGAAAATGTGTGACCAGTACAACGTCGATTTTCTCGGTTCATTGCCACTGGATATCAGTATTCGTCAGAACGCAGATGGTGGTCATCCAAGTGTGGCTGATGACCCTAACAGCAAGGCCAGCGAAATTTACCGTGATATCGCGAGACGCACCGCTGCCAAGCTTTCCCTGAAGGCGAAGGACTACACCGCGAAGTTCCCGAATATTGTTATTCAGAATAACTAATCAACGCAGAGGCGCAAAGACGCAGAGGACGCAAAGTAAAACGTCAATTGTGTAATAAAAGCAGCCATCCGGCTGCTTTTTTATTTTGAACGGGTAAGTAATCGGCATGAGTCGTCTACAGTTGGCCGCTACAGGTATTACAGAAATGTTAACTGACCGTTTAAGCATTCGCGTTCATTTGCGTTATTTGCGGACCTGAACTTCTCTGCGCCTCTGCGGTAAATATCCTGTTACAATCCTGCGCTGATTCCAGTTTACAAAATAAAAAGATATGAGCATCAAATCTGATAAGTGGATCCGCCGCATGGCTGCCGAAGGTATGATCGAGCCGTTCGAGGCCGGGCAGGTCAGGACCGGTTTCAATAATGAACGCCTGATTTCCTACGGCACATCAAGTTATGGCTACGATGTTCGCTGTGCCGATCATTTCAAGATTTTTACCAATATCAATTCAGCAGTCGTCGATCCCAAGGATTTCTCGGAAAACAGTTTTGTCGATTTTACCGGTGATGTTTGTATCATCCCGCCTAATTCATTCGCGTTGGCGCACACGGTCGAATATTTTCGAATTCCACGCAGTGTGTTGACTGTTTGCCTGGGTAAATCAACCTATGCACGCTGCGGCATAATCGTCAATGTCACACCGCTGGAACCGGAGTGGGAAGGCCACGTGACACTGGAGTTTTCCAACACCACGCCATTGCCTGCGAAGATCTATGCCAATGAAGGTGTGGCACAGATGCTGTTCTTTGAATCGGACGAAGTCTGTGAAACTTCCTATCTTGATCGTGGCGGCAAGTACCAGGGGCAACAAGGTGTGACGCTACCCAAGGCCTGAACAACAAAGCGTGAGACTGTGTTGAATCGAGACTGAATTTCCTGATGCGAAGATTTCTGCCTACTTTTCTGCTCATTACCCTGGTTCTGGCGATCTATCCATTCATTGGCAAGGATGAGAAAACCGGCGGTGTTACCGGGTTGCCCTGGCAAATCGAAGTATTGCCTGATGGTTCAACCAGGGTGTTTGGCGTGACATTGGGCCAGACTACACTGGCTGACGCAGTTGCCCATCTCGGTAAAGACATGGAGCTTGCGGTCATGGTCGCCAAAGGCGAAGCGGGAAGCCTGGAAATGTATTATGGCCAGTATCGCGCCGGACTGTTATCTGCCAGGCTGGTGCTGGCGGCTGAACTGGATGCAGATCGCATCGATGTGATGCGTGAAAATGCAGTTGAGAAAAAAGTGCTGGAAACAGGTGCAAGGAAATACGTGTTAAGCGCGGACGACCATGCGCAGGCTTTCGGCGCGGTAATCTATTCCATCGCGTGTATACCTGCGGTGAATCTGGATCACGATATTATCGTTAAACGCTTTGGCGAAGCTGATGAAATCATTCGCAAGAGCAATGGCGTAACACATTATCTCTATGCCGCTAAAGGACTCGATGTGGTCTTAAACGAAGATGGAAAAGAAGTGCTGCAATATGTAGCACCGAGCGAATTCAATCGCCTGCGCGAACCGCTCGACCGGCAATCCGGCTAGTGGGGAGTGTTGTGAAAATGCACACAGGATTAACGCAAAGGCGCAAAGACGCAAAGGGCGCAGAGTATTAATGTGGTGTGTCATCTCAAACCAGGGAGAAATCTTCTCATGGTTAGGTAGACCATCTATTGAGTTATCTAGACCGATATAAGGCGTAAGTCGTTGCCCTTCGACAGTCTAAAAATGACCGGGTCTAAATGTTGCCTGCAACGCTTCGCTGATACAGTCCTACAGAACACTCAATATGTCGAAGCAACTAACGACTTACTTATATTACCTTTGTGTCCTTTGCGCCCCCGCGTCTTTGCGTTGAAACGAATTATCTTTATTACTAACCCCTGAAGCTGGTTATCTGCCAGCCACGTTCACTGGCAATAGCGCGTAGCTGATCATCCGGATCCACCGCAACCGGGTGTGCCACTTCCTCGAGCAAAGGCAGGTCATTGTGTGAGTCGCTGTAGAACCAGCTGTTGTCAAAATCGATGTTTGTCAGCTCCAGCCAGGCATGCAGTCTTTCAATCTTGCCATGCTGAAAACAGGGAGTGCCTGCGACTTTTCCGGAGTAGTGGCCATCGATGATTTCAGGTTCGGTGGCGATCAGGTCGGCAACGCCAAAGGCTTGCGCAATCGGAGCGGTTACAAAACTGTTGGTTGCCGTGATTATTACCGGGTGATCACCCTCGCGGTGGTGTTTGGCAATGAGTTCCTTGCCGCGCCGGGTCATGATCGGTTTGATGTGTTTTTCCATGAACTCCTGGTGCAGGGATTTCAGCAGTTCTGCATCATTGCTCGCCAGCGGCTGCAGCGCGAAATTGAGGAACTCGTGGATGTCGAGCTTGCCTTCGGCATATTCACGGTAAAAGCGCTCATTGGCTTCCTCGTAAAGCTGCTTCTCGACCAGTCCCTTGTCAACCAGGAAACAGCCCCACAGGTAGTCGCTGTCACCGGCCAGCAGGGTATTGTCGAGATCGAACAGGGCGAGTGGCATCGGGATCAGGGCTTAAGTAGTTTTGAGCGCGAAGATACTACCTTTTCATTCAGAATCATGCCAGTCAATAACACCAGGAGTTGAAACAGGGGCTTATCGTCGGAATTATTAACACCTTGTATTTTCTGCTGATTTCGCGTGAAAATATTCAACTTGTTGAAATATATAAATATAAAGGCTTTAGGTTTTTGAGGATGAATAATCCAGATGGTGCATCTGGCGAGATATCTTCCACCTGGATCAGCATGAAGCAGCTGTGTCACCGATATATTGTCGGCCATGCTTACACTTTTTTCCACTTTGTGGATAAACAGCTTTGCCGGCTACGAAATATTTTTATTAAGTTGATGATTATCTGGAATATATTTCATTCTGGTATGTTAATTGCAATAGGATTATAAAGTTAGCTTTATAAATTTATGGATTACACATCTTAAGGTAAAGAAAATGTTTAAAAAAATCGTATTAGCCACATTCTCAGTTGCTGCTCTTGCTGGTGCATCACTGGTCAACGCTGCATATTTTGATTTTCAGGACTGGATCGACATCAATGGTGAGCATGGCTTTAATATCTTCTCATTGACTGAAGATGGCCTGACACTAACCGCAACGGCCACAGAAGCGCCAGCCGGTACACCCAGCCATGTTTACATGGACGACGAATATAACGGAATTATCGGTGGTATGGGTGTATGTTCTGTTCTTGTTGGTGATCAATGTAACCCTTCTTCGGATGATAATGTCAGTATCGATGGTGGGAATGCAGAAATTCTGTCGTGGGAGCTCAGTCAGAATATCACCGATGTAACCCTGGGATTAGGTGATACAGACCATTATGATTATAACGGTGATATTTTATATCGTTATGGTGCAGGTGGCTGGACCCTGGCAACAGATGTTGTCGATGATGGCTTTCTGACACTAGCTCTCGATGGCAGCTCCAATTTGATCGAGTTCAAGGCTGTTGGTGATGAGTTCGCTGATCATTTCTATATCCGCAATGCGGACATTACCATTGTACCCGTGCCAGCAGCGGTATGGCTTTTTGCCTCAGGCCTACTTGGCCTGGTCGGTGTAGCACGCAGACGCGCAAGCTAAACACTTAACTCTTATAGTTAAAAAGGCCCATTTATTGGGCCTTTTTTATGCCTGCCACATTCTGGCTGCACAGAAATTTATCTTGAACTTTAAATCCTTTGATTGTCTGTTAATATCATAACTATTGATTATTTATGCGTCTGAACGGTAATGACGCAGAGCAACAGGATTTTTACAAGTGATTGATTCTGATGGGTTCAGAGCCAATGTCGGCATCATTTTGAGCAACCCGGACGGCCAGGTTTTCTGGGCGCGCAGGCGTGGTCAAAATGCATGGCAGTTTCCCCAGGGCGGTATTCAGCCGAACGAATCGCCGGTGGATGCGATGTTTCGTGAGCTCTATGAGGAAACCGGGTTATTAGCTGACCACGTCAATGTTATGGGCAAGACGCGTGGCTGGCTAAGGTATCGTATTCCAAAACACCTGATCAGACATCGCTCAAAACCCCTGTGCATAGGCCAGAAGCAAATCTGGTTTTGTTTACGCCTGATCGGCTCCGAGAGCGATTTCAACCTGAGACATTCTGAAAAACCGGAGTTTGACCGCTGGCGCTGGGTTGATTACTGGACACCTGTGGAGGATATCGTTTTCTTCAAGCGCAAGGTCTATAAAAAAGCACTCAAGGAGCTCGAGCCGCTACTGTTTACCTGATTGCAGCAGGGCTAAACAGGTTTTAATTCGACCAGTAACACCACGGCTATCAGGATCAGCACCGGAAATTCATTAAACAGGCGGTACCAGACATGGGAATGCCTGTTGTTATCCCGTTTGAAGTCGACTACCAGTTTGCCGCACCAGATGTGATACAGCACCAGTACGCCGACCAGGGCCAGCTTGGCCTGCAGCCATAAAGCCGAATAGGAAAATCCGATCATTTCGATTAACCAGAATCCCAGGGCTATGGTGATAATGCCTCCGGGAGTGGCGATTCCCCAGAACAGCTTGCGTTCCATGACCTTGAACCTGTTTATGCTGATACCGTCTTCAGTACTGGCGTGATAGACAAACAGTCGCGGTAAATAAAACAGGCCTGCAAACCAGGTCACCATGAAAATAATATGAAAGGATTTAACCCATAACATCGAAATTTGCCACTACAATTGTACGGTAACAAGAATAATACATATGTTGAAAAATACAGCAATAGTTAAATAAAAGAACAAAAATGAACACTACCAGTTTCAATCCAGGAATAGAGTCATGTTGAGCGCAGGCGTTGTTGGGGGCACGGGCTACACCGGTGTAGAACTGCTGCGTTTGCTGGTCATGCATCCCGAAGTCGAGTTGAAGTGTGTGACTTCTCGTTCAGAAGCAGGCAATAAAGTTGCTGATATGTTTCCGAATTTACGCGAGCACACAGACATGGAATTTACTGAACCCGATGAGAAGTCTCTGGGGAACTGTGACATTGTATTTTTTGCCACACCGAATGGTACAGCGATGACGATGGTACCCGCGCTGCTTGAACAGGGGGCCCGTGTTATCGACCTTGCTGCCGATTTCAGATTGAAAGATGAAGCGCAGTGGGAGCAATGGTATGGCATCAAGCATGCATGTGCAGATGTGCTGGCGGATGCAGTCTATGGATTACCTGAGCTGAATCGTAATGCGGTTAAGGATGCAAAAGTCGTTGCCAATCCGGGCTGTTATCCCACAGCTGTAGCGCTTGGCTTCCTGCCTTTGATTGAAAATGATCTGATCGAAGATCAGCACTTGATTGCAGATGCCAAATCAGGTGTCAGTGGTGCCGGTCGCGGTGCCAGTGTCGCCACCCTGTTGTGTGAAGCGAGTGAGAGTTTCAAGCCCTATGCCGTCGATGGCCATCGCCATTTACCGGAAATACGCCAGACCCTGAGTAGCGTAGCCGGGCACGAGGTTGGCCTCACTTTCGTGCCGCATCTGCTGCCTATGATCCGCGGTATAGAAGCAAGTTTGTACGCCGTGCTCAAAACAGGCGATATTGATTTACATGAACTATACGTCAAACGTTATGCATCGGAACCGTTTGTTGATGTGCTGCCTGCGGGAACCATGCCGGAAACACGTACGGTTCGTGGTGTGAACATGTGCAGGCTATCGGTGTTTCAGCCCCAGGGCGCAGATACTGTGGTTGTATCTTCTGTCATCGATAATCTGGTTAAAGGGGCTGCCGGCCAGGCCGTGCAGAATATGAACATCATGTTCGGTTTAGACGAAGAAACCGGACTCAACAACGTAGCGTTACTGCCATGATGAATATGAAACCACTTCAGACACGATATTTGATCACTATTCAGCGCCCGTTCCGCTGGTTTATGGGCCTTGTAGCCATTATTGCACTGATTGCTGCCATGATCTTGCTGGCGCACGAACAGGGCAGGAGAGTCGCCGGTTTCGACTCCTCGGAATCAAACCTGGCGATCGATATTCTGCAGTCAGAAATTGAAACTTTACAGGCGGATTTGGCTGAATCTCAGCGACAAACTGCTATGCTTGAAAGGAACAGCAAGATTGAAGATGACACCAGTGGTGAGCTTAAGAAAACCCTGGCCGAGGCTCAAAATGAAGTGCTGGAGCTCAAGAAGGAGCTGGCTTTTTACAAAAGCATCGTTGCGCCGGAACAGGGCAAGCCCAGTATTGTCATTCAGACGATCCAGCTGAAAAAAAATGTTGCCGGTGATTATGACTATAAAATCATGGTTAGCCAGCAAGGCCAAAATGACCGCTTTGCACGAGGCACCGTGGAAGTCAGCATCAAGGGTACAAATCAGGGAGCACAGCAGGTATTAGCCTTGAATGATATATCTGATGAAGCAACTAAACCAATGAACTTTGGTTTGAAATATTTTCAGAATTTCACCGGCAAGCTTAAATTGCCAGAAGGTTTTATAGCAGAGTCGATGAGAGTCAAAGTAAACCCCAGGTCAAAGACACTCGATTCAGTAGATGAAAAATTTCCCTGGGACGATCTAACTGCAGGAGATTAGTATGTGGGGCAACAATAAAATTCGTTCATCCAAAATAGAAACGCTGATTGGCCAGAGTATCGAGTTAGACGGCGATCTTAACTTCAGCGGTGGCTTGCATCTGGATGGAAAGATCAACGGCAATGTCAGTTCCGATAACGGCTCTAATTCAGTGCTTGTTTTGAGTGAGCAGGGACAGATAAACGGAGACGTCAGTGTCCCTTACGCCGTGATCAATGGTACCGTCAAGGGTAATGTATACGCCAGTGAAAAGCTGGAACTGTCAAACAAGGCATGCATCACTGGAAACGTTCACTACAATGTGCTGGAAATGGCGAGCGGAGCTTCAGTCAATGGCAATATGCTGCACGACACCAAGGAAAGGCACTTGCTTGAGCATCATGCCAATCCGGTAGAGACGCATGAAGGCACGCATGAAGAGCAGGATCAGGAAATGGATGATGCGGCCCTGGCCAAAGGCTGATTTTCGGGCTGTGAACTCAATAGTTGACTAATTTAGTCGGGAAATGCTAATTTAGCAATATCTAATGTATTAATCCGGATATTCGGCAGGTCGTACTATGAGTATTAATGTCTCTTTTACCCCTATGCAGCCCAAGGCTGTAGCAACACCAGCGATTGGTTTTACTGATGCTGCTGCAGGTAAACTCAAGTCTTTGATAGCAGAAGAAAAAAATCCTGAGCTGAAACTCCGCGTGTTCGTCAGTGGTGGTGGCTGCTCCGGCTTCCAGTACGGCTTCGAGTTTGATGAGCATGTCAAAGATGATGATATCAAGGTCGAAAAATCCGGTGTCACCATGGTGGTTGATGCGATGAGCGCTCAATATCTCAGTGGCGCCACAGTTGATTTCGAGGAAGGGCTAGAGGGTTCGAGATTCGTGATTAACAACCCGAATGCCACATCAACCTGTGGCTGTGGTTCATCTTTTTCGATCTAGTAAGGAAATAATTTTGCTAATTAAGGGCGGTTATCATCGCCCTTTTTTAATGTCATAAGCCAAAACCAGTGCACGCATAGTTTGGTAAGCTATGCAGCTTCGCAGCTGAAGGACGTTTGAAATGAGTGAATATTTACCCGGCCTTGCCGGCGTTCCTGCAACCAAGTCGAATATTTCATCAATCGATGGCGAGAAGGGCATTCTTGCCTATCGTGGTTACAGCATTCAGGAACTCGCTGAAAAAAGCACCTTTGAAGAAACCGCATTGTTACTGCTGGACGGTGAATTACCCGGCAGCGCCACACTTGACGACTTCGATCAGCAGCTGCGGGGCGAGCGCAAGCTCAAGTACAATGTCCGCGAGATCATGAAAAACCTGCCTGCCAGCGGTCACCCGATGGAAATGCTGCAGACCGCGATCGCCGCGATGGGCATGTTCTACAAGGGCTCAAAAGTGCTGACAGAGGGCTACGGCCAAGAGGACGAGTACTACGTCCACAGCATGTCGGTGAAGATAATCGCCCGCGTCGCGACCATCGTCGCCGCCTGGCAGCATGTGCGCCACGGCTACGACCCGATCGAGCCGCGAAGTGACCTGACCCACGCTGAAAATTTCATCTACATGTTCACCGGCCTCGAACCGGACCCGCTGACGGCGCGTATCATGGATGCCTGCCTGATCATGCACGCGGAGCACACCATCAACGCATCCACCTTCGCGGCCATGGTCTGTGCTTCGACACTGGCCGGTCCGTTCCGGGTGATCGCGGCGGCGATCGGCACCCTGGCCGGCCCGCTGCACGGCGGCGCCAACCAGCGCGTGGTGGAGATGCTGGAAGAAATCGGCCGCCCGGAAAACGTCAGGGACTGGCTGGAGATGAAACTGGAGGAAAAGGAAGTGATCTGGGGCATGGGCCACCGCGAGTACAAGACCAAGGACCCGCGCGCGATCATTCTGCAGAAGATGGTGCTGGAGTGGGCGGAAAAGAAAGGCAACCTGAGCCCGATGTTCGAGACCGCGCTGGAACTGGAACGCCAGTGCGAGGAATTCCTCGGGCCCAAGGGCGTGTACCCGAACGTCGATTACTACTCCGGCATCCTGTACTCGGAAATGGGCATCCCGCCGGACCAGTTCACCCCGATATTCGCCGTGTCGCGCATCGCCGGCTGGATGGCCCACTGGAAGGAACAGCTGTCCGACAATCGCATCTTCCGGCCGACACAGATATACACCGGGTGTTCGCCACGCGACTACGTGCCCATTGATCAGCGTGGTTAGAAAAAGATTGTATCAACGCAAAGGCGCGAAGACGCCGAGGACGCAAAGAAAGAAATTAATAATATTTAGAACAAAAAAGACATTAACTTAGCGCTCTTTGCGCCTTTGCGTTGAAATACATGTTTAATATTTGCTATGAGTCGGTAACGGCTATCAACCCTGTATTCTGGCTATAAAATCTACTGGATATCTTTGTCGCCGTCTTTCAGGATCTGGCAGTAACTGCGATCATCGGGGTTCTCAACGGCGTCGGCGATGGCCTCGATTAGCTGGTTTAATTCATTCGTGTTAATCGTGCGAAGCACACGGTTTATCAAATCCATATCAACATGAGCATAGGAATTGTCGCCGTTTTTCAGTGATATCAGCAGGCTGGCTTTCTGGTAATTCTCACGGCTTTCGCCTTCGTCCTTGTCAGTCTGCTCTCGGCTGAGATCCAGTAAGCGATCTTATTCTTCTTCAAGTTGTTCTATAACAGTGTCATCGACATCTTCTGAAACAGAGACAGTGATATTATCGCCATCATCTGATACCTGGTATTCAATGCTCTGCTCTGTAATGAAGTCGGTAAACAGTTTGCAGATATTTTGATGGAAGAAAATAAACTCGAGCATTGAAGATTAATGGTAGAAGCAATGATCAGATATCAGGAGTGCTGAGTGATCCCAATACAACGGCTTCCCTGGCGCCGGTAACCGAGGGCAGGTTGCCGGGCTTACCTTCAATATTGCACTGCGCCAGCCAGGCAAAAGCCATGGCCTCAACCCAGTCCGGGTGTACACCGTGCATTTCTGTCGATTCAACCGCTGTTACGGTGAGGTATGATTGCAGTCGCTCAACACAGTAGCTATTGTGCACGCCGCCACCACAAATCAGTAGCCGCTTGATGTTGATACCGGTTGCCAGAACAGCATCAGCAATCGTTGTTGCCGTTAGTTCACACAAGGTTGCCTGTACGTCTTCAGCAGGCAGATCGCCAACATTATGTTGTCTCAACCAGTCCTGGTTGAAGTATTCGAAGCCGGTGCTTTTGGGTGACGCTAACTGAAAGTAATCATCTGCTTTTAATCTTGATAGCAAGGCATCATTAATCTGTCCTGAACGGGCCCAATCGCCATTGTTGTCGTAAGGCCTGGAGCTGTGTTGTTTTATCCAGCCGTCCATCAGGTTATTGCCCGGTCCGGTATCGTATCCGGTGACGGTTGCAGAATTGTCTGCAGGCAGCAGGGTGATGTTGGCGATGCCGCCGATGTTGACCACGCAGCGGTTCTCGCTGTTGCTGCGTAACACGGCATTGTGAAAAGCCGGTGCCAGCGGTGCGCCTTCGCCGCCAGCTTCGATATCTGCGCTACGGAAATCGGCTATGGTTTGAATGCCGGTCAGGTCCGCAATGCGCTGGCCATTGCCGAGTTGAAGTGAAAAGGGTTGTTCAGCGTGCGGCCGGTGGCGAATGGTCTGGCCATGGATGCCGATTGCGATGATTTCATTTACACCAGTTCCAGCTATGGCGACCAGTTCGAGCGTTGCTTGTGCGAATTGCCCTGCAATCGCCTTGTCGAGCTCGTCTAAGCCGAACACGGCTTCATCATCCAGTTGTTGAGCTTGTGTGAGCTGCTGCCGTATCGAATCAGGCCAGGGCTTGCTGTGTGTCGCAACGAGATGGGGTTTTTGTGTGAAGCAGTCAACCAGCACTGCGTCTATGCCATCCATGCTGGTGCCTGACATCAGGCCGACATAGAGTGCTGTCATTCAGTCTCGGCTAAAGCGAGCTGGGTATCGCGGGTCAACAGATCAAGTTGGGCAAGCACTGGTGTTGTAGTCAGTTCGAAGTCGGCCAGGTAGCGTTTGGGTACCGGACCCGAGCTTGGTAAACGAACAGTCAGTGGGTTACGGTGTACACCGTTGACGCGGAATTCATAATGCAGGTGTGGTCCTGTTGCCAAACCGGAGCTGCCGACATAAGCAATTGTCTGGCCCTGTTTGACTTTCTTGCCAACACGGACCTTCTTGTTATAACTGTTCAGGTGCGCATACACGGTCGTGTATTTGCTGCCGTGCTGGAGTATTAAGACGCGACCGTAACCGCCTTTCTTGCCCTTAAAGATGACTTTACCGTCGCCGGCAGCGCGAATAGGTGTACCGCGTTTTGCTGCATAGTCGACACCCTTGTGTGAACGGACCTTATGCAATACCGGGTGGTAGCGCTTGGTGGTAAAGCGAGAGCTGATACGCGCGAAGCTCACCGGTGTGCGCAGGAATTCCTTACGCATGCTCTTGCCTTCGGGCGTGTAGTATTCAGTGCGGTTGGTTTCCGGGTTTGTGTATCTAACAGCCCGGTAGACATCACCGTCGTTAACGAATTCGGCCGCTAGGATTTCACCGTCTTTGATTTTTTCGCCATTGCGATAAATTTCTTCGTAGAGCAGCTTGAAGCTGTCGCCCTTGCGAATATCCAGTACGAAATCGATGTCCCAGCCGAAAATACCCGCCAGCTCCATGATGACATTTTCAGAGATGCCGGCTTCGTTGGCAGCCAGGAACAGTGAAGAATTTATGGCGCCTTCTGCATGGGCGACACGTGTCTCGATAATGTGCTTGTGTTCCTTGGAGACGAGCTCACCGTATTCACGTTCAACCATGAGATAAGTTTCAGGGTCAATTTCGTAGCGTAAAGCCTGTAAATCACCCTGCTCATCGGTGAGTACACGTATAGTGTCTTTGGGGAAAATCTTGGTTAGCTTTTTGGCGGCTTCGCCAGACTTCATTACTTCATCGAGTTGTTGTGGCTTAAGCTTGGCGCGTTTAAACAGCTTGGAAAGGCTGTCGCCTGATTTAACCGTTAATTCCTGCCATTGTTTGCTTGATTCATGATTCAGTTCATCAAGAATTTTCTGTTTTGCCTGTAATTCAGGCAATGTCAGTTCGAAACTGAGGCGAGCGATTTCATCCTGGGTGGGTTGGACCTGCTTGAATGAGGGCAGATTGTTTGTTGTCTGGATGCTAGATGAAGTTTTAGCAAGTACCACGCCCAGCACGACACTCGCTATGGCAAAAACAGCCCAACGTAGCATGGGATGACGCTCGCGCTTCTCCCGGATGCGAAAATCTTGATTAATCAATGCCATAGCTTAACAACTATTTGTTTTTATTATAAGAATGTAGTCAGTAATTGACCCCGGGTCAATCAATACTGGACATATTTCGAACTTTTTTCAGCGCATTTAACATGCTGGGAAACAGTTTCTTGTGATTATTCCAGTCGGAAGGTATCTTATACGCCTTTTGCACCGGGAACCAGTGATGACGGCCATAGATGAGCAACTAAATATTATCCGCCGAGGCGCCGACGAGATACTCGTCGAAGAAGAGCTCATTGCGAAACTGAAGCAGGGTCGGCCGCTGAAAATCAAGGCAGGTTTTGACCCGACTGCACCCGATTTACATCTTGGCCACACGGTGCTCATCAACAAGCTCAAACAGTTCCAGGACCTGGGGCACGAGGTGCTGTTTCTGATTGGTGACTTCACCGGCATGATCGGTGATCCGACCGGCAAAAGTGCTACCAGGCCACCGCTGACGCAGGCTGAAGTGCACGAGAATGCCACGACCTACCAGCAGCAGATATTCAAGATCCTGGACCATGAAAAAACCAAGGTGGTTTTCAATTCCGAGTGGATGGCTCGCAAGAACAGCGCTGATATGATCAAGCTGGCTGCAAGTAGCACAGTTGCGCGCATGCTTGAACGTGATGACTTCAGCAAGCGCTACAACAGCGGCCAGGCCATTGCGATACATGAATTCCTCTATCCGTTGATACAGGGTTATGACTCGGTTGAGCTTGAAGCCGATGTTGAACTCGGCGGGACCGACCAGAAATTTAATCTGCTGATGGGACGCCAGTTGCAGGAGCAGCATGGGCAGAAGCCGCAGGTGGTGCTGACCATGCCTATTCTGGAAGGACTGGACGGTGTGCAGAAGATGTCGAAGTCACTCAATAACTACATCGGCATTGCTGATGAGCCAAAAGACATGTTTGGCAAAATCATGTCGATTTCCGATGAGCTGATGTGGCGCTACTTCGAATTGTTGAGCTTCCGGCCAATGACAGAAATTGAAGCCTATAAACAGAATATCGCGACCGGCAAGAATCCGCGGGACATCAAGTTTATGCTGGCAGAGGAAATCATTGCACGTTTTCATTCACAGGAAGAAGCAAGCAGCGCTCGCGAAGGTTTTATTGCGCAATTTGCCAGGGGCGCGATTCCTGATGATATTCCGCAACACGTGTTTGAGGCTGGCGAGGATGGCTACCCTATTGCAAACCTGCTGAAAGACGCCGGCTTGTGCAGCAGCACATCCGAAGCGATGCGCATGGTGCAGCAAGGTGCGGTAAAAATAGATGGCGACAAGGTATCGGACAAGTCACTGAGGATAACTTCAGGAACCGAGAGCGTGTTCCAGGTCGGTAAGCGAAAATTTGCCAGAGTGGCTATGAAATAGCCTGTCCCTGGGCTGATAAATATAATGAGGTCATGAGTTTTGGGTCTCTACTTCCCAGGCAACTGCCCGGTTTAAGGCCGCGCTGCATAACATCATCCTGTTAAGCTTTGCGCATGCTGTGTTTAATTTTCAGTGCTGGAATCCTCTCGGTTTCTACCGCCGAACTGCCTCTTGGTGAGCTCAAGCTGCCTCCACGCTTTCAGGTCGAACTGTACGCACAGGTCGAGAATGCAAGACAAATGGCGCTTGGTGATAAAGCGACCGTCTTTGTCGGTTCACGCAATGCCGGCAAGGTGCATGCCAGTGGACGTAATTAACCTGCCGGATGGCTCCATACTGGTGTCTGATGATTATGCGGATGCAATCTATCGCATAATATACAGGTAAACTGTATCAGTCATTTCACTCTCATTATGGTTTGATCTTGAATGCAGTTCTATCCCGCAGGTGAAACTATTACGTGTCGGTTACTTGATCTCCCGCTGCAACGAACAGAGTGGATCATAAGCGGTGCACAAGCCGATGAGATAATCGCTGCGGGCTTTCAGCGCCACCAGGTTGATGAAACACGCTTCACCCATGCCGAATCAGGCGATTCATACCAACTCGCCCGGCATCAGTACCTTGACCAGGAATCAGGCCAGCTGCGATATCAATGTGATGATGGTGTGACGCTGGAAAATGAGCTTGCTACACGAGCGCTGACAATTCTTGCCATGGCGAGCGATGGTGACGATATCATCGATCCATATGATGGCCAGGAAGACCTTATTGAGGGCGTGTTGCGGCATGTCACGCCACACTTTGTACGTATACCGCAAAACCTGTTAACGACAGCTGTGTGGGCAGCAAGACTGACAGCATGGGGTTTCAGTATTGCACACGCTACGTTCGCTCTGATGAAAGAAATGGCCGCGTCGGGTGCGGTCGAGCAGATCCCGCGGTATGCTATCAGTGACGCCGTTTTACAGGTAATGGCCTCACCGCGGCCATCGGAATTTTTCCATGTTCTTCACCGTTGTGGTGCCTTGCAGCTAATCAGTAAGGAGCTGGATGCCTTGTTTGAAGAATGTGATAAAAATGCCAGCCAAAAACAACATGATTCTGAAAACTGCCTGCCTGATGCATTGCGGTCTCTCGATCGGGCCGCTGCTGAAACAGATAATATTTCAACTGTGGTGAAAACTTTCTATGAGGCGCTTGGAGCTATAGCAGATGCTGTTTTTAATTCATTCGGACTGGATGCTTTATTTAAAGAGCGAAAGAATAATAAAGATGGATAATGTTCATTGTTGTCTGGTCTATGACAATAGTGGTTGCTTTGATTTACCAATACACAATACGGAAGCGCAGGATGAATATGCTTAAATGTACGGCACTTGGCTTGCTGGTGAGTGTGAGCTTGTTGTTTGCGCCAGTAATTATTGCAGACACGACTGCTATACAGGTTTACAAAGGTGAGCTGAGGATCAGTGTTCCACAACAGCAGGCGCGAGATTCACTGCTGGTCCAGTACCGCTCAAAAACAAGGGAAGTTGTACGTATAGGTATTAACAGGCTGGTATTGACCAATACAACAACAAATAAACTAACCAGGCTGCAGGATCAAGCTGCGAGTCTTTCAAATCGCATTGACCATGAGGGCTACTGGATTACCAGTATTTTGTATGATGATTTAAATCTTGGAAATGATAACTACCGAATGGAAGGCAGGCTCACGCTATACCTGCTCGGGTCACAGAGAACAAGAAACTTCAGTATGTATCTGAACCCGGAGTCCAGCAAGAAACCGCCACATTCAACCATCGACTGGGGTGAAAACTAGATTAATTCGTTTCAACGCAAAGGCGCAAAGACGAGAAGGACGCAAAGGTGACAGATGTTGTGTTGGTTGATACGACATCAAAAGCACAATGTCATCACGAGATCTCTCCCTTCGGTCGAGATGACAGGATGTAATTTACACACCTATAAAAAATTATTCTTTGCGTCCTTCGCGTCTTTGCGCCTTTGCGTTAAAAGCATTATCTTCATCCTGGTTTATGCATTCTGCTTGTCGATCTTGGCCCAGGTATCACGCAGGGTGACAGTGCGGTTGAATACTGGTGCTTGCTCAAGACTGTCTCTGACGAAGTAACCGGTGCGTTCAAACTGGTAGTGTTTATTCGGATCTGCTTCGGCCAGTGAAGGTTCCAGTTTGCAATCTTCGAGTTTTATCAATGAATCAGGGTTCATGAGTTCAATAAAGTTTTCGCTACTACCGGGATCAGGGTGCGTAAACAGACGGTCGTACAGATTAACTTTTGCATCGATTGCGTGCTGTGCTGATACCCAGTGTATGGTGCCCTTGACCTTGCGTCCGTCCGCTGAATCGCCGCCACGAGTTGCAGGGTCATAGCTGCAGATCAGTTCAATGACTTCACCACTGTCATCTTTTATCACATCGGTACAGGTCACGTAATAGGCATAACGTAAGCGCACTTCACGGCCGATAGTTAAGCGGAAGAATTTTTTTGGCGCATCTTCCATGTAGTCATCGCGTTCAATGTATATTGTCTTTGAAAACGGAACTTCACGCGTACCCATCTCCGGATGTTGTGGATGGTTTTGCGCCTCCATCATCTCAACCTGGTCATCGGGATAATTTTCTATGGTGACTTTCAGTGGGTTGAGTACAGCCATCACGCGCAATGCATGCTCATTCAGGTCCTCGCGCGCAGAATTCTCGAGTACAGCCATTTCGATGAAGCTGTCTTTCTTTGTAACACCAATGCGATCACAGAAGTCGCGAATCGATGCCGGGGTAAATCCACGGCGGCGCATACCGGATATGGTTGGCATGCGCGGGTCGTCCCAGCCATCGACGTGATTCTCATGAACCAGCTGGTGCAGTTTGCGTTTACTGGTAACCGTATACTTGAGCTGCAGGCGGGCAAACTCTATTTGTTGTGGATGACATGGCGCCTCCGATTCATCCAGTACCCAGTCATACAACGGGCGGTGGTCTTCAAATTCGAGTGTGCAGATCGAATGCGTGATGCCTTCAAAGGCATCAGACAGGCAATGTGTGAAATCGTACATCGGATAGATGACCCAGTCGTCACCAGTGCGGTGATGATGGGTGCGCTTGATACGATACAGTACTGGATCACGCATGTTGATATTGGGCGAAGCCATGTCTATTTTGGCGCGCAATACATGCTCACCATCGGCAAACTCGCCTTCTTTCATGCGCTGGAATATGCCCAGGCTTTCCTGGATATCACGGTTGCGGTATGGGCTTTCCTGGCCGGGCTGTTTTAACGTACCACGTGTGTTACGAATATCATCAGCGCTTTGCGAATCAACATAAGCCTTGCCAGCCAGTATCAATTTGACGGCATACATATAGAGATGCTCGAAGTAATCCGAGGCGTGCTTTTCTTCAGTCCATTCAAAACCCAGCCATTTCACATCCTCCATGATGGCATGCATGTACTCTTCTTCTTCCTTGTCCGGATTTGTGTCGTCAAATCGCAGGTTGCAGTTACCATTGTAATCTCTGGCTATACCGAAGTTCAGGCAGATGGATTTAGCATGACCTATGTGCAGATAACCGTTTGGTTCAGGCGGGAAACGCGTATAAACAGAAGTATGTTTTCCCGAAGCCAGATCGGCATCGATGATATTTCGAATAAAGTTGGTTTGAACGTTTTCTTTTTCGTCCATTGTAATGTTGTCTGCAGGTTTCATATGGCGAGGTATTCTACAACATCATGCCGGCTGCTCGTGATGAATATATGTTTTTTCGCGATAGAACTTCACAACCAGTAAAAACAGCAGTGAGGTTGCGAACATCATCAGTGTAAAAAACCAGTAATAGTCCGCACCTTCAAGTTTGCTGCTGCCATCCGGGTTCTGGATGAAGAAATTCACAGTGCTGGTGAACAGGTTGCCGGCTGCAATAGACATCATGAAGAAAGCCATGATGAATGATTTCATTCTGGCCGGTGCCTGTGTGTAGGAGAATTCCAGGCAGGTAATCGAAACCATGACTTCTGCAGAAGTCAGTGCAGCATAGGCAAGCAATTGCCAGCTGATGTGAGGCACGCTGCCGCGATCAATTCTTTCCTGTGCCAGCGAGGCAATCGTGAAGGCGACCACTGTGATGAACATACCAATGGCTATTTTGCGTAGTGGTGTGAGCTTGATCACTTTATCAAGTTGCGGATATAACACGTAAGAGAACAAAGGTATCAGCAGCATGACCAGCAAAGGATTGGCCGCCTGGATCTGCGCTGGCAGCAGTTCAATACCGAATATATTCCGTTCCATGTTTTGTGCCTGCAGCACCCATGCCGAACCGGTCTGGTCAAACAGGGCCCAGAACATTGCGACGAACAAATAGAGGATGCTGAGTTTGGCAATTGCATTGAAACCGCTTTTGCTGAAGACCTCACGTATGAAGTGTTTGCCGCCGGGAGGAATATGTACGAATTTGTAGCGGCCTGCCCAGAAGGTTACGGTGGCAAGCAGCATCAATATGCCGGGTACGCCAAATGCAACCGAGGCCCCGTAGTTATACAGTAGCCAGGGGGTCAGCAGTGATGAGGCAAAAGCTCCGAGATTGATCGAGAAATAAAACCAGCCGAATACACGCGGCAACAAATGGCTGTTGGTGACGCCGAACTGGTCTCCGACGTGAGCGGAAACGCAGGGTTTGATTCCACCTGCACCCATGGCTATGAGCCCCAATCCGATTGCAAGACCGAGGCGGGTATCATCCAGTGCCAGCGTGAAATGGCCCAGGGTGTAGACAATAGACAGCAATACAATGGTGCGGAACTTACCCAACAGGCCGTCTGATAAAACAGCACCCAGTATTGGTGTGAGGTATACCGCGGAGACAAACAGGTGATACCAGCCCTTGGCCTCGTCAGCGTTCATCGCATCAATATTGTTACCTGCACCCATCAGGTATTGCGTCATGAATACGACCAGAATCGCCCGCATGCCGTAGAAACTGAAACGCTCGGCGGCCTCATTACCGATAATGTAGGGAATGCCGCCAGGCATATTCTTGCTGCGCACAGGGGCGTGCAGGTAGTTATTCATTCTCTGCGTGCTTTTTTGCCGGGTTTTCTGTTTTTCAGGGCCGCTTCAATGGCCTTGTTTGCCCACAGGTACATTGCCTCGGCATCATCCATGACTTCAGCAGGTGCTTCATTGTAGGACATGTTGTAAGGTTTACCATTTCGCTGGTAGGAGAATGGCGGTAGTCCACGTTGTTCAAAGTCGGTCAGGTTTGAAGTGTCGGTTTTAAAATAGAGCACATCATCGGCGACAAGGGCAAACATCAGGTCATCGATATAAATGCCGTAACCGCCGAACATTGCTCTGGCCGATACCGGTCCAAGTGGTTGCATCAATTCGAGCAAATAGTCGACAAATTCATCGTGCTTTTTCATGGTGCCATATCTTACACCGGTGTCTGGTTTATAAATTCTAATGACAAATAAATACGACAAAGAAATTGTTCAGCAGCAAATCGAGGGGGGCGTGTTTCCGGGTGGTGTTCATTTTTTCGATTCTATCGATTCGACCAATGACTGGTCACTTGAAGAGCTCAAGCGAGGCAGGGAGCCGCCTTTTGTTTGTGTTTCCGACCATCAAAGCAAAGGGCGCGGACGTAGAGGGAGGCACTGGCTGTCGCCGCCAGGTGCAAATATCTATATGAGTCTTGCCTGGCATTTTGAGATGTCAGCAGATAGATTGGGTATATTGTCGATGGCTCTCGGCGTCGCTGTCATCAAGGCACTGAATAAAATCGGAATAAATGACGCATGGCTCAAGTGGCCTAATGATGTACTGATAAGTAACGAAAAGATTGCGGGCATACTTGTTGAAACGAGCGATGTTCGTGCAAACAGCTGTAATGCCGTGATAGGTATAGGCCTTAATTACCGGATGCCGGAAAATATAACGCCTGATAGTGAAATGTGCTGGGCTGATGTTGCACATTCAAGCGATGGCATTATTCCAGATAGAAGTTCATTGGCGGCAATGCTGCTAAATGAAGCAGTTAGCATGTGTCGTCTATATCAGCAGAAATCAACTGCACTATTATCGGATTTTAAACATGAGCTCGATGCGTTGAAAGGTAAGCAAGTTAGTGTGCATCTCGAAAAAGGCGATCAATTAACGGGTACAGTACTTGGCATCAATGAAATCGGTGAGCTGCGAGTTTTGATAGAAGGAAATGAACGTGTATTCAACAGTGCAGATGTCAGTTTGAGAAAGTTGAGTGATCAGCCTGAAGCAGGTGATTTATGTTGACGATAGATATCGGTAACACCCATATTAAATGGGCTGTATGGAAAGATGCGGGCATACTTCAAACTGGTTCCTTTGGTTATTCGAAGCAGGAACCAGAATATATGTTTTCTGTCTGGAATGGGATACAGCCAGAGAAGCGGGTCATTGTTGCCTGCGTTGCAGGAGAATCTGTTGAGCACGCATTGAAGCAGTGGATGCAGGCGCACTGGTCAGTTAAACCCGAGTTTTTACGTACCACTGCGAAACTTAATGACATAACCAATGCTTATACCGACCCCTCTCAGCATGGCGTCGACCGCTGGGCTGCATTACACGGCGCGCATTCACTCTATGATGGTCCTGTATGTATCATTGATGCAGGTACGGCTATTACCGTTGACTTGATGGAAGCTGATGGTATGCATAAGGGTGGACGCATTTTACCGGGGCTGCGAATGATGCATGAAGCCTTGCTAAATGATACGGCTGGCATTCATCAAACAGATGGCAAACTAACTGCTTTTGCCAATAACACAGCTGATGCGGTAAGCAGTGGTACACTGCACATGTTGCAGGCAGCATTGGTTGAAATATGTGAGTCAGCCGGGCAATATCTCGGGAGCAAAATGAAAATAATAATAACCGGCGGAATGTCGGAACAGATACTGTCGCTAAACGGTCTGCCTCAAATGCTGCATGAACCCAATCTCGTGTTGATAGGGCTGCACGCGGTAGCTGAAAGTCAGGTTGCTGGAAACTGATTGATGCGCTGGTTTTTCTTACTGCTTCTGGCCCTCAATGTTGGTTACGTCGCGTGGGAACTCAACCGCGAGCATCCTCAGCCTGCAAATAAAGCTGTGCTGCCAAAAGGTGTGGAACGAATAGTGCTGTTGCGAGAACTGGAGGCAGAGACAGTGGCAAAACAGGATATTGCCCAGCTGCCCATACCGGCAACCGCGCAAGAGTCTGAAGCCAAGTTGCCAGATGCAGATGCGAAATCATTGCAACAATCACAAACCAAAAAATCACAAATGCAGCCGGCACAGACTGTTGTAATCGATCAGGGTGCTGCTGCTGTGGCAGTTGCGGACATGCGGGATGATAAACCCGCCGAAAAGCCGATAACCAGGCCAACTGGTGATCTTTGCTATACATTGGGACCGTTCAGCGAAATGAAAACTCTTCGGCTGGTAACGCGTGAGATCAAGGATTACGTGGTTGAGGCATCTTTTAGAAGCAAGCAAGAACAGCAGCAAACCATGTTCCGCGTGTTTGTCAGGCCTGTTGGCAGCAAGCAGGAGGCCAAAGACCTGATCAAGGAACTGGTAAATAATAATATCAGGGATTATTTCATCATCACTGATGGCCCAAACAAAAATGGCATTTCACTTGGCTTTTTCAGTGATAAGAGCAGGGCTTACCGTCATGCCGACCGCGTTCGTAAACTCGGTTTCGATGCCACCGCTGAGCCGGTATTCCGTAGCTATACCATTTTCTGGCTGGATTACAGAATCAAGGCGGGCAATGAAATTCCTCAACAGATATTTGATGATCACCTGGAAAATTCGTCGCAGCGACTTAATCGAGCCTGTGGCTGAAATTGACATGCTGAATTCGTAGCGGAAATCTTGGTAAAAGACAGGTGAACTGGTTGCTTTAACAGGGCCCAACCCCTAAAATCCCCCGCCTTATAACTGGCGTTACTCTGTACCCTGGGCCGGGATCGGTCGGATCTAGGCGAGGACAGGAGTCCGAGTGCCAGGAAAGTAAAATTTATACAAATATGCTGGTGTAGCTCAGTTGGTAGAGCAGCTGATTTGTAATCAGCAGGTCGGGGGTTCGATTCCGTCCACCAGCTCCATTTTTTTTGTGCCGTATCAGTTTGTTACGGTTGACAGTTGTGTTGCGCTCGCGCAAAATACGCGGCTTGATTTTGGGAGGGGTTCCCGAGTGGTCAAAGGGGGCAGACTGTAAATCTGCTGGTTCTACCTTCGGAGGTTCAAATCCTCCCCCCTCCACCAAATATCAGGGACTGGGTGCTAGGGACTAGGTACTAAGCTAGACAAGCAGAATATTTATCTGTAGTTGGCGATGAGTTCATGGATTTGATTTACAGACACCTGTGGCGGGGTAGATTCGAGGTGCCTAGTTACTAGAACCTAGATACTAGGTCCTTAATAAGCGGGTGTAGTTCAATGGTAGAACTTCAGCCTTCCAAGCTGACTATGTGGGTTCGATTCCCATCACCCGCTCCAAGAATACAGGGGCTAGGTGCCAGGGGCCAGGGACTGGGTGCAGACTGAGCGTGTAGTTACTAGAGCCTGGTTCCAAGAAGCTAGAACCTTAATTTAGCT